>JASGFW010000043.1:0-31008 GCA_047605305.1 Gordonia sp. (in: high G+C Gram-positive bacteria) | reverse complement strand
TTACGAGTGAACGTGACGTGGTCCCCGCGTATCCAATCAGTCACCACGTAGGGTCCGGAACCGACCGGCCGCTGGCAATACGATGTTTCGCCGGCAGCCAACGACTTTGGTGAAAGAATGCCGAAGTACTCGTGTGACAGCACTTCGAGTAGGGGAGAATAGCGCTCTTTGAGATGGATCTCGAAGGTCAGCGGGCCGGTCACGGTCAGCGAATCCCACACGGTGTCAAGGTAGGCGTGGGCAACCCAGTTGCCACCGGTCTTGGCATTGAACCAGTAATCGTCGGCATTTGTCTTGACTGCTTGCGCATCGAGCGCGGTGCCATCGGTGAACTTGACATTCGGTTTAAGGGTGAACGACCACGTCTTGCCATCGTCGGACTGGCTCCACGCGGTGGCAAGCCAAGGCACGATCTTGCCCTGGGAATCCTGGTCAACCAAAGCATCGGTGTATTGCCGCATGAGATAGGCGTGTTGAATCCACGTACCGACTAGGCACGGGACTTCGTGCTGACTGGAATAGGTGATCGTGTCGGAAGGAGCATCGGCGCCATCGTCGGAGCAGGCCGAGGCGAGGACAGCCGCGGCTGTCAGTACGGCTAGCGCCGTGATCCGTGGTCGAATGCGAGGGTGCTTCATGCGGGATTCCTTCAATGGTTGCGGTGAATTAAGTGGGTCGAGGGTGCGAGGAGCCGATATGCGCAATTCCGATGGCGAACGGTCACAAAGCTCCTCGATAGGCGGCCGCGGGATGTGAGTCCGGTAGCCGGTCGCGCCCGAATAACCGGTGTCGCAACGTCTGTGGACGATCGGATATTCGGGCCAGACCGCGCTGACGCAGGACGGGCAGTACGTGATCGATGAAATCCCGGTAAGAACCCGGTATTTCACTGAAAATGACGTTGATTCCAGATACTCCGGCGTCGGCCCACCGGGAGATCTCGGCGGAGATGGAGTCGGGTGTTCCGACGATCCGATTGCGATGAGAGTTGAATCTGGCGAGATCGGCGACGGTCACCCGGCGATCACCAGTACTCTCCGCCGCCCACCGAATAATGCTTGTCACCCCGGGAATCGTGTCCGGATCGATCACGCTGGTGGCCGTGAAGCCGGCCAGATCGACCCCCATGGCGCCGCCCAGGTGGGCGACCATGGCTTCGGTGTCGATCCACTCGTCGAGTTCATCAGCACGGTCGCGGGCTTCACGTTCGGTGGACCCGACGACGAAGGACAGCGCCTGCACGAATGCAAGGTCGGCAGGTGAGCGGCCGGCCGCCCGCACCATGGATCGGGTGTGGTCGATGAGCTCACGGGCGCGCTCCGGATCAGTGCTCTGGATGAGTTGTATCTCGGCATGGCGTGCGGCGAAACGTGCTCCCGCCGGCGATGCGCCAGCTTGGAATATCACGGGAGTCCGTTGCGGTGACGGCGACGACAGGTGTGGACCCTCGACACGATAATGGGGGCCGACATGATGGATCTTGTGGATGCGATCCGGGTCTGCCCAACGGCCACCGGCAGTGTCGGCGACGATCGCGTCGTCCTCCCAGGAGCCCTCCCACAATTTGTATAAAACGTCGATGTGCTCGGCTGCGAGATCGTAACGGGCGTCGTGATCGAGTAGATCGGACCATCCGAGATTGCGATAGGCGTTGGCCAGGGAACTCGTGACGACATTCCATCCGAGCCGCCCGTTGCTCAGATGGTCCAGTGTCGATATGCGCCTGGCGAATACGAATGGTGGTTCGCCGATCATGGCGGCGGACACCACGAAGCACAGTGTCCGGGTGGTTGCCGTCAACGCGGAGATCAGTACGAGCGGATCATTCGCGGGAATCTGCACGCCGTGTTCGGCGTGAAATTGCCAGCCACCACCGTGATTGCCCTGCAGACCGAGAACATCGGCGAAGAACATCGCGTCAAAACCACCGTCTTCGAGGATATTGGCGAGCGATACCCAGTGGTCGAGTTGATTGAAGTTGATGTGTTCATTGCCGGGTTTGCGCCATGTGCCGTGCACGATGTGCGACGGCGTATTCATTACAAAGGCGTTGAACGACAACGGAGGTCGATCACGAGGGGGGCTCCACCTAGGTTCTTTCTGCATCAGAAGTAGGTGCTATCCGGCAGTGGGGCGCTGCTGATTCGATGACGCCCGATGGCCGTGGCATCAGCTAAACCGTCGGCGGAAGGCTCGTCCGCCACTGACTGTAATAGCGGGTCATCGGTGGCGTGACGAGTTGGGGCATGCGCAGAGTCGTTCATGCGTTTCCTTGAGTATGTCGATACCGACGGGCGGGGTGGTCGTCGGGGAGATGCGGGCGCCGACCGAAGAGTTTCTCGCGTAACGTTCCGGGCGAGTATTCGCGCTGTGCCAACCCGCGCGAGCGCAGCGTTGGCATCACGTGGTCGATGAAATCGTTCCATGTTTGCGGATTGCCGTGCGCGATGACGTTAATCCCGCCAATGCCAGCATCTTGCCACTGTTCGAGCCGGTCCGCGATCTGCTCGGGTGTACCGACGATACGTGTTCGCGTGCCATGCAATTGGGCTAGATCGGCGATGGTGGGCCGTCGACCCGGTGGAGCGGCGTCGATCACTTGAGAGATCAAACCTCGAACGGTTTCAAGGGATTCGGCGTCAATCGTGTCGATGGGATCGTTGGGATCGGCATGACCGAGGTCGATGCCGATGTCTCGGCTCATATGCGCCAGCAGGGCATCGATGGAAATCCATTCGTCGATCTCGCGTTCGCGCCGCCGGGCTTCGGATTCGGTGGCGCCGACGACAAACGAAAGTCCCTGAATATGGATCGGCACTCGGGCGCCGTTGCCGAGGTTTGCCGCTATTTGGCGGGATCGTGCGATATGGGTCGCCGCGTGCTGCGGGCTCGGCGCCATGATGAAGGCGGCTTCGGCATGCGTGGCGGCAAATGCCAGTCCCGCCGGTGAGGAACCTGCTTGGAACAGTACCGGGGTGCGTTGCGGTGATGGTTCGCACAGGTGTGGGCCGGCCACGTTATAGCGCTCCCCGTGATGGTCGATGCGGTGAATCTTGCGAGGATCCGCGTAGATTCCTGTGGCGGCATCGCGAAGGACGGCATCGTCATCCCATGACTGTTCCCAGAGCTTATAGGTGACGTCGAGGTATTCCTGTGCCCAGCGGTACCGTTCATCGTGTTCCACGAGAGTGTGATGACCAAAGTTATTCGCGGCATTCAACATTGGTGACGTGACAATATTCCATCCGATACGACCACCGGTGAGGTGGTCGAGGGTGGAGGCTCGCCGCGCGAAGTTGAACGGGTGCTCTTGGAGTACTGAACTTGAATAGATGATGCCCAGGTGGTCGGTCACCGCGGCGATACCCGAGGCGAGCACGCTGGGATCGTTTCCGGGGACCTGCAGCCCGTTCTCGAACCAGATGTCGGAACTGCCGCGGTAGGAGCCGCCGACGCCGAGGGTATCGGCGAAGAAGATGGCATCGAATCGGCCGCGTTCGAGCAGTCGCGCGAGATCGAGCCACATGTGCAGATTCGTGTAGTCGGCCTGCCGATCTGCGGGATGGCGCCAGAGGCCATGTGAGATATGGGAGACGGTGTTCATGGTGAACGCATTGATGATGAGTCGGGGGCGGTTCACCGGTGTGGTCCGTTCGATGTGACAGCCCCTGGATTCGTGTAACCGCAGGTTCTGATGCCGGCGCGGACGGCGTCGTGCGGTCTCATGAGCCCAACCGTACGTTGTCATTTTACCTGGGCAAATGAAAAGAATCGTGGTGCATCTATCGGTTTTGCACTGCGGTCACGCGTATGAGTGCCGTTGGCTTACCTAAGGATTCGGTGGCTGGGTCGCGAGCTGTGTCGTTCTGCGTCGTGGAATAGGGCATAGTAAATAACCATGGCTACGCCACCCCGGGCACGTAAGGTACAGATGCGTCAGGATCTCGAAAGTTTCCAAGAGAGCATCGCGTGGGTGGTCCGGCTGGGGCAGTTGCATTCGTTTGTCAAAGGTGACGCGGGTGGGGGTGCCGCACTCGATCGGACGTCATTTCTCATCCTGTGCTACCTGGATTCCCAAGGGCCCGTGAGCCTGGGGGATATCGCGCGCGTTCTTGACGTGCATCCGTCCAGCATCACCAAGCAGACAGCCACTCTCGTTGATGCTGGTTTCATCGTGCGGGAAAAGGATCCCTATCAGCATCGTGCGGTGATCGCCGCACTCACCGATGCTGGACGGGCCAAACTGAGCGAGGTTCGACGGGCACGATCAGACGCCTTCGCCGACGTGTTCGCGGAGTGGGATGAGGCTGATCTGCGCGCATTCGCCGAGTTATTGGCACGGTATCGGTCAACGTTGGTCGCCAACTTCGAGGCGGGCATTAATCCCGGGCGCGGCCAGTACGCCACGAGGTCGGCGGGGGAGTGAGATCAGGTAAGGCCCGGAAGTGATGACGATACGCTGGAAACCAGCACTCAACGCATTCGCCATCACCTTCGCCAACCCGCATCAGTCCCTGGTCATTCCACCGGTATTGGCACCGATGATGGTGTAGATCAGTACTGTTTCAGTACTTCTGTGGGTCCGGTTTGTGGTCATGGACGTAGCGGTAGAACTCAGAGTTTTTGAGCTGTCCGGCGGCCGCCGCATCGACGATCACGGTCACGTGCGGATGCAGCTGCAGCACTGACGCCGGGCAGCTGGCCGACAATGGACCTTCCGCCGCTGCGGCGATCGCCGCGGCCTTGTGCGGGCCGGTGGCGATCAGCGCCAGATGTCGGGCGTCGCAGATGGTGCCCAGGCCCTGGGTGATGACGTGCTGAGGGACCTCGTCGATGCTGTCGAAGAACCGGGCGTTGTCGCGGCGGGTCTGCTCGGTCAGGGTCTTGACCCGGGTGCGTGAGCGCAGTGACGAAGTGGGTTCGTTGAATCCGATGTGGCCGTTGGCGCCGATGCCGAGTATTTGGACATCGACCGGCCCCGCGGCGGCGATGTGGGCGTCGTAAGCCGTTGCGGCCGCGGTGATGTCGTCGGCCATGCCATCGGGACTGTAGACCCGCCCCGGATCGAGATCAACATGATCGACGAACTCGGTGCGGATCACCCGGGCATACGATTGCCGATGGGTGGGGGGCAGGCCGACATACTCGTCGAGCAGGAATGCCTGTAGCCCGGCGAATGATAGGCCCTCCTCCCGGTGTCGTCGGGCCAATTCCTGGTACGCCAACAGCGGTGAGGAACCGGTGGCCAGGCCCAGGGTGGCCGCGCCCGCCTCGATCGCATCGGTGATCAGGTTTGCCAGGATGCTACCGCAGCGCGTGGCGTCGTCGGCGATAACAATTTCCATGTCAGTTCTCCTCGTGATGATGATCGGTACCGGTGGAGTTGCCGTCGGCGGCAGTAGCTGATCGGTACACCCACTGACCGCGCGACATGACCGCGTTGGGCTGCAGATTGTCGTCGAGGACTACCAGATCAGCTTGATAACCGGGGGCGAGGTCGCCGAGATCCTCGCCCCGGCCGATGAGCGTGGCCGGGGTATGGGTCGCGGCGGTGACCGCGTCGATGAGATCGACCCCACCGGCCACGCTGTGGGCGAGGACGTCGATCAGTCGACTTGTGCTGCCGGCGATCGCAGTCGGGCCGCGATCGGGGTCGTCGCCGTCGGCCGCTAGTCGGGCGATTCCGTCGGCGACGTCGACCTCAAGAGGCCCCAGTGGATAACGGCCGTCGGGCATGCCGGCTGCGGCCATCGCATCAGAGATCAACGCAATCCGCTGCGCCCCAATCAGATCGAACACGGTGGAGACGGTCTCATCGGCGAGGTGGACGCCGTCGGCGATGAGCTCGACCACCATCTGCCCGCGAGCCGCAGCCGCCAGGCATGCGGCGACCGGGCCCGGGGCGCGGTGGTGCAGTGGCGCCATCCCATTGAACAGATGCGTCGCGCTGAGCGGTCCGTGGGCGGCATCGACGATCCCGCGGGTGGCTTGCGGGCCACTGGCGTCGGTGTGCCCGATACTCGGGACCGCGTCGTAGGCCCGCAGTATGCGGTGCAGGTCGGCGAACCGGGGGGTTTCGGGTGCCACGGTCATGCTGCGGATCGTGCCGTGGCCGGCCTCAAGCAAGGTCTCCAGCAGGTGCGGATCGCCGTCCACGATGTTGGCGGGGTCCTGGGCGCCACACCGCAGGACCGACAGGAAGGGGCCCTCCAGATGAATGCCGGCGAGCTTACCCTCCTGCACCATCGGCACTAGCACCTCGAGCTGAGCAAGCAGAGTGGGTGCGGGTGCCGAGACCAGGCTGGCCAGCATGGTCGTGGTGCCCATGCGCCGATGGTGTTCGGCGGCGATCTCGCAGCCGGCGCGGTCCGCTTCGGGGAAACCGTAGCCGCCGCCCCCGTGGCAGTGTACGTCGACCAGGCCGGGTATCACGGTGTTGGTGGAGAGGACCGGCAGCTGGCGTTGGCCGGCCCAGTCGGCGGCGTGTCCTACCGACACCACCGACGTTCCGCTGATCGCCACGACACCGTCGGGGTAGAGGCGTCCACCGGCCACCACCCGTCCGCGCACCAGTTCATCGACTGACTGCACCGAGGACAGGGTGGTAGTCATCGCACAGACTCCAGGACATCAAGCACAACCAGGCACGGACTCATCCCGCGACCTTGCAGCGCGGTGGTATCCACGGTGATCACGGTGCCGCGACGTCGGTCTTGTCCTCCACCTCGCGGCCCGGGGTTTTCAGGTTCCACTTGCGGATGACGAACCGGAAGATGACGTAGTAGATGACGCCGTATCCGAGCCCGATCGGAATTAGCAGCAACGGGTGGGTGGCCTTGCCGAAGTTCAGGACGTAGTCGATGAGGCCGGCCGAGAAGGTGAATCCGTCGTGGATGCCCAGCGCATTGACCAACGCCATGGAGGTTCCGGTCAGCACGGCGTGAATCAGGAACAGCGGCCACGCCACGAACAGGAAGGAGAACTCCAACGGCTCGGTGATGCCGGTCAAGAATGCGGTGAGACCGACCGACAGCATCACGCCGCCCACCATCTTGCGGTTCTCCGGGCGCGCCTCGTGCCAGATGGCCAGCGCCGCGGCGGGCAGCCCCAGCATCAGGATCGGGAAGAATCCGGTCATGAAGGTACCGGCGGTGGGATCACCGGCGAAGAATCGGTTCAGGTCACCGTGTGTGCCGTTGTAGTCGCCGATGATGAACCAGACGACAGAGTTCAGGATGTGGTGCAGTCCCAGGGGGATCAGCAACCGGTTCCCGGTGCCGTACACCGCGCCACCGACGACGGTGTGCTCGCTGACCGTATTTCCCAGCCACGTCAGTCCACTGTTGAACGCCGGATAGATGAAGCTCAAGACCACCGCAAGGAACATCACCGAGATCGCGGTGAGGATCGGCACCAGACGCCGGCCACTGAAGAATCCCAGGTACGGAGGCAGCTTGGTGCGATAGAAGCGTTGCCAGAGTATTGCGGTCAGCAAGCCGACCGCAATACCGCCGAGCACACCGAAGTTGACCAGTGCTTGCGTGCCGTCGGTGCCGGTGCGGCCCTTGAGCACGATCGGGGACATCGCCTTGAACACGCCGTCGAGCACCAGGTAGCCGATCGCGGCCGCCAGGGCCGTGGACCCATCGGCCTTCTTCGCCCACCCGATCGCGATTCCGATCGCAAAGATCATCGGCAGATTGCCGAAGAGCGCGTTACCAGCCGCCGAGAGCACCGACGCGACATCGTGCAGCGCCGAGAACCGTCCCAGCAAGTCGTCTTGCCCCAGTCGCAAGAGGAGTCCGGCTGCCGGCAGGGCGGCGATCGGGAGCATTAAACTTCGGCCCAACCGCTGCAGCCCGGCCAAACCCGGGCGGCTCTTGGTGGCCTTGGAGCCTGCGGCTGAGCCGGCCGCGGCTGCTGTATCGCTGGTGGTCATCTGTGTGCCTTCAGTGTGTGCGCGAACAAGGGTGGGGCCGCGGCCGCACGCGAGTGTGAATTCCACGTAAGGTTCCTCGGTGATTAGCCCGAAACCATTGCTTGCGGCCGCTGAGATTAGTAACGTCTGGTTATAACCAGTTTGCCAAGAATGCGCTGTCACTCTTGTGTTGTCAACAACAAGGTGTCGGCAGTGGGTTACTGGTTACATCTCTGAAACATGTGACACGGAAATGGAATTGAAGACTCATGTCAAAGGCACAGGACATCCTCGCCGGCCTGGGCGGCGCGCAGAACGTCGTCGAGATCGAAGGCTGCATCACCCGACTGCGTACCGAGGTCCACGACTCGTCGAAAGTTGATGAAGCCGCGCTGAAAAAGACTGGCGCACACGGTGTTCTAGTGGCCGGATCGATCGTTCAGGTTGTCGTGGGCCCCGAGGCCGACAGCCTTGCCGAAGATATCCAGGACCTGCTGTGACCACCAACGTCCTCGCACCTCTCGCCGGAACCGTCGTTTCCCTCGAGCACGTGCCCGACGAGGTCTTCGCCGCCCAACTCGTCGGCTCGGGTGTGGCGATCGAGCCCGCCGACACCGCCGACGATGTCGAGGTGCTCGCCCCGGTCTCGGGTCGCATCCTCAAGCTTCACCCGCATGCTTTCGTCATCCTGCGCGATGACGCCGCCGGAGTACTCGTGCACATCGGCATCGACACCGTCAAACTCCGCGGAGAAGGATTTACGGTGCACGCCGAAGAGAAATCGGTGGTGTCGGCCGGTCAGCCGATCATCACGTTCAACCCGGCCAAGATCCGTGCCCAGAACCTCTCGGCGGTGTGCCCGGTGGTCATCATGGACACTGCACCACGGTTGATCCCCGAAGACGGCCTCACCGGTCGCCAGGTGGTAGCCGGCGAAGACCTGTTCGACTGGATACCGAGGCCGGGCACCGGTCGATGAACGCCCTGGCGTCCACCAACAACGGTGCGCTGGTTGGCACAGCGGCCGCCGTGCTCCTCGACATGGACGGCACCCTGGTCCTCAGCGAGCCGGTTCACCATCGGGCGTGGAAGAAATTCTTTCACCGCTGGGAGATTGACGTCGATGACCTCGACTACCAGCGAACCTACATGGGGAGACGGGCGGCAGACGTCATTGCCGAGGTGCCCGGACCGTGGACCGGTACCGACATCGCCGCCGCGATCGCGGAGATGAACGACTACGCATTGCTGAGCACCGACGCGGTGCAAGTCGTCGCCGGAGCCACCGCGCTGATCGAGCAATTCCATGCCGATAACACCCCGATCGCGGTAGTCACCAGCGCCGGAACCGACTGGGCAGAAAGAGTTCTCAGTGATGTCCTCGGTGTCCGGAGCCTCGTCGACATTGTGGTCTCGGCCGCCGATGTCGTCGTCGGGAAGCCGTCGCCGGAAGGCTATTTCAAAGCATGCCAACTACTCGGCGTGCCGCCGAAATCCTGCCTGGCATTTGAAGATTCCCCAGCAGGCGTCGCCGCACTGACCGCGGCAGGGGTCGCCCAGATCATCGGCGTGACAACCACCTCAAATGCCGAGCAACTACGCGCCGCTGGTGCACACTGGACGGTCCCCGATCTCGCACCCAACGGCATCCGCGATTTACTCGGGGCTGCCGGGGCATAGCCTTGCCGGGGCCGGTACCGCAACGCTATTCGGGGCCGAGTACGTCGCGGTGCGCACACCGCTGTGTCATCCGGTCAGGGTCATCCGGTAAGTGTCATCTGCAGCTCATAGCGATCGGCCCGATACCACGACTTCGCGTGCTCGAGTGGCACTTCGGAGCTGTAGGACACCCTGTCGAAGACGAGAACCGATGCTCCCTGCTGGATGCCGAGGAGCGTCGCCACGGTGTCAGAGGCCTCCGCGGCGCCGACTGTCTGCTCAGCATGATCGATCGGCATTCGATAATGCTCACTCAATGCGGTGTAGATCGAGCCACTCAGATCCAACCGATCCAGACCAGGCAAGGCCGAAGCGTTGTACCACGCATCATCAACCGCAATTGGTACACCATCAGCAAGTCTCAGCCGACGGACATGGAACGCTCGATCGCTCGCTCGCAAACCCAACGCCACCGCCGTCTTCGGTGGTGGAGACTCTTTACGAACAAACAACACTACCGTCGTCGGCGTCAGGCCGAGTCGCTTCATGTCTTCGTGAAAAGACGCCAGATGTAACTGCGACCGAACATGCCGCTCCGCGACAAAGGTTCCTTTACCCCGAATCCGAACGAGCAGACCCGCATCGACCAACTGGCCGATCGCATTACGCACCGTGATCCGACTGACCCCATGATCCACACACAGCTGCCGCTCACTGGGTAACGCATCGCCAGGCGACAATTCTTCCAGACACAGCCGCTCCAAACGCGTACGCAACTGCTCATGCTTGGGCACCATGCCCTCGACAATCACACCATCATCGACGCCCACGGCGACCCCTTAGCAGCTCTGCCGTCACCATCCGAAAACTCACGCCGGCCCCTCCAGTGTAGACGAAGGTGGTCTCAGGTGGTCATAACCTTTTGACGGCGACGGTTGTGTACCGGGCGGATCGGATCGACCTCGAACTACCCCTGCGTGCGATGCATCAACCACAGGCGATTCGCTTGGCCACTACAGCACTAGGTCAGCGGGGAGAGCGAGATCAGGTGAAACCTAGAGTGCTGACTCCTGACACTAGTAGTGCGGCCAGGACCGAGATGACGACAACGATTGCCGTCGCGCCGGCAAGGATTTCGACAGAGAAATTCTGAACCATTACTCCCGCGAATGCGACACCGACTGTTGACAATGCACTAGTGGTGAACGAGTCGATAGCGAGGATTTGACCCACTGACTCGCGCGGCACGTGGCGCTGAATCGAACTGATCCATAAAATGCCGAACATACTCATTCCAGCACCCGTGAGAAAGTACGAAATATAGAGAAGTGTTATGGGGGAATTGCATGCAATGGCAAGTGGTGCGCCGCCCTGCAGTAGGAGGGCAGGCATGGCGAACGGCGCAAGCCTTTCGCTGCACCTGATGACGATAAATCCGGCGATGAGTGCGCCCGCTGCTTCGGTGGCCGTCAGAAATCCATATTGTTCCGCGCTGGCGTGATGGCCAAGCCATAGCGGAACTATGAGCGACAGTGGTGCGGTTACAAATCCAATCTGCACGCCACCCTGCAGCATTACAGCGAGTATCCATCGGTGGCCGATGATATACCGCAATGCGGCGAAACTAAGAACGGCACGCGTGCCTGTGCGTGATGGTACAAATCCCTCAGGGCTAACGAGAAATGCGACGAGAGAGAGTGCGGATAATATTCCGGCGACGACTGGTATTGCCGCATAGAGATGTAATGTCGCCAAGAGTCCGGCCAAGGCTGGCCCGGCAACGCTTGAAATTCTTGACGCAATGGAGCGAAGAGAATTTACCTGGATAAGATGTGACGGGTCTGCGATATCGCCCAGGTATGCGGTGAAGGCTGGACGATACAGTGCACTACTGAATCCTACGAAAAGTCCGGCAGCGAATAATACATATACTCCGCCGCCACGTAGATGGTATGCCGTCAATATGGCGGCGGAGACGATTCGACCGACATCTATGAGAATGAGTGCATGACGTCGATTAACGGAATCAAGGGAGATGGATGCGAATGCCAGACTCGTAACGCAAGCGAGGGAGCAGCTGACGAGGAATGTGGCAAGATCCGACGGCGCCCCTCTGCCGGAAACTATTATCAGCGTGGCCCCAACCGTAAGCAGGCCGTCGCCAAGCATATTGACTAACTGAACACTGAGAAGCAGGCGCAGGCGGCGCTCCACTGTGTCGCCGTCCACTTACGCACCTGGGGTCGTCTGCATGATCAATGCCGGAAAGTGATCCATCATGCAGGGGCGGGTGGGGGTGAGAGCGGAGCGGGGCGGGATCGATCTCATACGGTGAGTGTGAACGGTATGAGACTGCGGTGTAAGACCACCGTGCGAGATGACAGGACGAGAGGGAAGAGACGCCGGATGGACGATCGGTATGGGCGCGATGTGCTGGCACGACCACAGCGTGTGAAGCCCCGCGTACCGGAGGTGGCCGCGGAACTCGACCTCGTAGTCGAGGATGCGGCGAGCGGATTCTGCGGTGCCGTCGTCGCGCTGGAGAAGAGCTATCAGGGTGATGTTGTCCGGCTTGAGGATCGCCATGGCCGGACCAGGGTATTCGTCATGCTGCCCGCAGCGTTTCTCATCGACGGTAAACCGGTCACCCTTGTGCGTCCGCGTGACCGTGGTCAGCAGCCGCGCGATGCGCGTACCGCGTCGGGATCTCGCGCGCTACCACAGCAACGAGCCCGAACCGCCCGTGCGAGCCGGATTTTCGTCGAGGGTGTGCATGACGCGACATTGCTGGAGCGGGTGTGGGGAGCCGATCTTCGGGCCGAGGGAGTCGTCGTTGTTGGTCTCGATGGCCTCGACAACCTTGAGGCTGCGCTTGCCGAGTTCGGTCCGGCGGCACACCGCCGGGCCGGTGTGCTGGTCGATCATCTGGTGCGCGGTTCCAAAGAGGAGCGGCTGACCGCAGATGTGGGTGAACACGTGCTGGTATGCGGACACCCTTACATCGACGTATGGCAGGCGGTCAAGCCGGCATCGGTGCGCATCGCGGAGTGGCCGCAGATACCCCGAGGTGAAGACTGGAAGACGGGAATCTGCACCCGATTAGGGTGGGGAACACCGCAGGATGGGTGGCGACGGGTTCTTGGCGGTGTAAAGGATTTCCGTGATCTGGAGGTGCCCCTGCTGCGTTCGGTCGAGGAACTGATCGATTTTGTTACCGCCGCCGACGGCGATGGCTGACACACGCCGCGCTTGGGCTCACGCCGGGCTCCACCTGCTCCATCGGCCCGGAGGGCGGCCGATGCGCTCGGTATAACCGATGGTCAGTGGCCTAAGGCTGGGTGCCTTCGGGGCAGTGTCGAGCTGCTGCGCGAGCTGGGCGAATCCGCTTCGAAAGGCGCTTGCCGCGAATTGCCAGGTATGTCCGCCTGGCCGCACGCGAATGGAGCACCGAATATTCACCCTGACTCCTTCAGCGCATAGTTCTCGTGCGGCGGCCAGTTGCGGGCTGCGCGTGTGCTCGATCACATGTCCGGTATATGTGGCAGTGGCGATCGGATGAGTCTGGTTTCCGGATACCGCTCGGTGCGCAGAACCGGCGGCAGCCTCGTCAAACCATCCGTAAACGTCTCGATAGGTACCGTGTCGCACCATCGCCGTCTCCGGGTTGAAGTCGTCGTAGGCGGCGGCGTCGCCGCCGAACAGCGCTTTAACGGTATGTACGGCATCGCCCGCGTTGGGTGCGGCGTCACCGGCGATGTCATCGAAAGCGGAGAATAAGTCGGGGTGTTCAGTTACCAGATCGACCGCGCAGGTTCCGCCCATCGAGAATCCGGCGACACCCCATCCGGCACCTCCGGAATCGGCCCCGAAGCGGCGCACGATATAGGGCCGAACCTCGTCGAGGAGATGCGTGGTGACCTGCCCTCGGGGCCCGTTGACGCATTCGGTGTCGTTACCGAAGTGACCACTGACGTCGGGAAAGACGAGGATCGGGGCCATCCCGTCATGCCGATGGGCGTAGTTGTCCGCATCGGCCACCGCATCGCCGATCCGAATCCAATCCGCCGTTGTATTGAACTCGCCGCCGATCATCATTAGCGCAGGCAGATGCGGTGGGGTTGATCCACGGAACCACGCGGGTGGCAGATATGCGTATTCGGCGCGGTGTGCGAAACCGCTGCGGGCTGATCCGGTAGAGATAGAAACCACCGTCCCATTGGCGCCGGCGGTGTTGCGTCTAGTCTCCAGTGACGCTTCTGTGCTCGCCATGGTCGATCCGGTGAGCTGGCTCAACGCTTCGTTGATCGTGGGGAAGTACCCGATCTGTTGGTTGAGTGTGAGCCCGGTAGCCAGTGCGGTGAGAATGACTGCCATCACCGATAGGGTGCGTCGTCCCCAGCCGCTACGGCGTGCGCCGAGCACGGCGAGAGAGGCGGTCACGCCGGTCGCGCCGATCCACCACCAGAACATACGCGGAGCAGCATCTGACGGGATGCCGGACGAGTCCCAGTAGCCGAAAGCCAGCGCGATGCAGAGTACGCCGACTACAACAGCGGTTGGCACCTGTACCAGCCACCAGTGTCGGGAGCGACGTGCCACTACAGCGAGGAGCATGGCGAGGGCGACGAATTCGACGATGAGTGGTAGCCATCCGGTCAAGAGGGATGCGCCGCCATAGCGGGCGTGAAGATCCACGATCGGCAACTATGCCCGGTCAGCCTTGGTTAGGGCCGTCGCGATGCTGTGTTTCCGATGAGAAAACCTTGTGCGTGAACGGCATTCGCAGGTCGACGAAAAGGCCGAGCACGCCGATCGCGAAGAATGACGCGCTCAATGCGAGCAGCAGCGGATTACGTTGCCCGGTGAGGGCGTCGCCGAGCAACACTACCGCGACGGTTCCGGGTGCGACCCCTAATGCCGTTGCCAACGTGTAGGGCAGCAGGCGCACCGATGACATTCCCGCGCACCAGTTCACTAGCCAAAACGGGCAGATGGGTATCAGCCGCAACGATCCGATCGCCAGCCATCCGCGGGCCCGCAATCGCGAGTCGACGGCCATCATCACGGGTTGCTGGAGGTACGGGGCCGCTCGCGCGCGTCCTATTCGGCGTGCGAGCGCGAACGCGATGAGTGCGGCCGCCATCGTCGCACCCAGCGCGCCCACGAGTCCGATGACGGGACCAAACAGCACCCCCGACATCACCGTAAACACGGTGCGCGGGAAAGGGAACACCGTGATGAGCGTGTACACAAGGAAAAACACCCAGACGAAGCCCGCACCGAATCCCTCGCCCCACAGTCTCACGCCGGCCACCGTCGGCATCGGAACCAGGTAGGACGTCATGAGTAGTGCGCAGACAGCCGCGAATCCGAGGAAAACATTCCGCATGGCGCGGCGCCGGTCGGTCCGCTCCTGCGATAACTCCATCGGGGTCGTCTGTGGACCGCTATGCGGCACCACTAACTCGGAGTTGAGCGGATCAGGCACAGGGCTAGTCTACGGCGCGCAGACGGCGTGCCTTGCGCGCCACAGTAGGATCGTTCACGCTCGCTCGTCGTTATCGAACGAGGGGGCAGGCGATCGGCGGAGAGGGTAGCCGACCGACCGACCGATCGATCGGCTAAGGTCAGTAACGTGCTCAACATGAGCCTACGGAGGTGTGCTGGACCACATGAACGCCCAACCTGATTCGACGACTGACCTCGACGAGGCATACCGAAGCTGGTCGGCAGCGGCTGCGGCCGTGCTGGCGAAGTCACATCGCGTTGATGTCGCCGATCTCGCGGATACACCGGAAAACCTGTTGTCGACGCAGACCGCGGATGGACTGACGATCCGGCCGCTCTACACCCGACGTGATGAACTGCCCGAGCCGGGTGTGCCGGGCGTTTTTCCCTTTGTGCGCGGCGCTGACCCGGCACGCGACGTCACTGTGGGATGGCGGGTCACCGAACGATTCGGTGACGATCCGGCCACCACCGCGACCGCTGTTAACGCCGAGATTCTCGATGCGTTGGCGGTCGGCACCAGTGGCCTGTGGCTGTCGGTCGGCGGTGCTATCGCCCCCGACGATGTGCCTGAGGTGCTCGACGGTGTCTATCTCGACCTGGTTCCGGTGACCCTCGATGCGGGTGACGCCGGTGTCGAGGCGGCGCGCGCGTTCACGGACGTGAGGGCGGCGGCGGCACAGGCGCCAATCGCGGCCGCCACAACTATTGCCACCACCTCCTCGTTGGGGTTCTCGCCACTGACCGCCGCCTTCTCCGGGCGTGCGACGGTGGATTCGGCGGAGGCAACCGCGTGTATCGCGCAACTGCCGACCGCCGTGCTCGCGAATGTCCGGGGATTCCGGGTAGACGGAGCCGACTTCGCCACTGCGGGTGCCGACAACAGACTCGAACTCGCCCTCATCGTGGCCGCCGCGGTCACCCATCTGCGGGATTTGACCGCCGCCGGCTTGACAGCGGAGCACGCATTGGCGCAGATCTCCTTTGGCGTCTCCGTCGGTGCCGACCAATTCGCCACCATCGCGAAACTGCGTGCGCTGCGGACGATGTGGGCGCGCGTGGCGCAGGTGGTCGGCGCACCAGCGGCCGGTGCCGCGCTTACTCACGCCGTTACCGATCTATCGATGTACTCCCAACGTGACCCGTGGGTGAACATGTTGCGCAGCACCGTCGCCGCCTTCGGAGCAGGCGTAGGAGGTGCCGATCAAGTCACTGTGCTTGGCTTCGATGCCGCGATCCCTGCCGACCAGCAGACCTCCGGGGTGCGATTCACCCGGCGCATCGCGCGTAATACGCAGTTGTTGTTGCTCGAAGAGTCCAATGTGGGGCGCGTGATCGACCCGGCGGGTGGTTCGTGGTTCGTCGAAAGTCTCACCGACGATCTCGCCAGCAGCGCGTGGTCTGTATTCACCGACATCGAGGCCATCGGCGGATTCCGCGCTGTGCTGGATTCGGGCTGGATCGCTGATCGGGTGGGCCAGTCACTGGCCAGACGTGAGAACGAGGTTGCTCATCGGCGTAGCCCCGTCACGGGAGTCAGCGAATTTCCGAATCTCGACGAGAAGCCATTCTCCGAAGGTGCGGCCCATGTCACGGACGTGGTCACCGGAACCCCGCGGCTCGCGCGTATCGGCCGCGCGTTCGAGGCGCTGCGCGACCGCTCCGATGAGGTGCTCGCCGCCACCGGTGCCAGACCAACCGTGCTGCTGCTACCGCTGGGTAGCGTCGCCGAACACAACGCGCGTACCACTTTCGTTACCAATCTCCTGGCGGCCGGGGGTATCGCGGTCCACAATCCGGGGCCGGTCGGCATTGGCGACGTTGGTGCACTGGTGGCCGGGGTGGGTTCAGGCGCGGCGGGTACAGACGTCGCGGTGATCTGCGGCAGCAGGCAACGCTATGCCGACGACGGTCCGGGCGTATTGGCTGCGGCACGCGCCGCCGGAATCGGGCGGATACTTGTGGCCGGAGCGGCCACGGAGTGGCCGACCACCGATAACCAACCGGACGGATCGCTGCGGATCGGGATCGACGCGATCGCCGCGCTGACCGACCTATTCGATGCCCTGACCACGTCGCACACTTCGGGAGCGCACGCATGACCGACATCCGCGAACACACCACCATCGCCAGCTTCGCCGATGTCGAGTTGCGCGGGCCGGTGGCGCAGGAGGAAACCGCCGATTCCGCAACCGTGATAGACGAGTTAGCGGCCGCGCACGGATATACCGCCGAGCAGATCACCTGGAGCACACCCGAACAGATCGATGTCACACCGGTCTACACCCGCGCTGACCGCGACGCGGTGACCAACAGTGGTGCGCACTCGTATCCGCTCGATACGATTCCCGGCTCGCCGCCGTTCCTGCGCGGCCCGTATCCGACGATGTATGTCAACCAGCCGTGGACGATCCGCCAGTATGCGGGTTTTTCCACCGCCGCCGAATCCAATGCCTTCTACCGGCGTAACCTCGCTTCCGGTCAGAAGGGCTTGTCGGTGGCCTTCGATCTCGCGACCCACCGCGGCTACGATTCCGACCATCCGCGGGTGGCCGGTGACGTCGGCATGGCCGGGGTGGCGATCGATTCAATCCTCGATATGCGTCAGCTTTTCGACGGTATCGACCTCGGGTCGGTATCGGTGTCGATGACGATGAACGGTGCGGTGCTACCCGTTCTCGCGCTGTATGTTGTTGCGGCAGAAGAGCAAGGTGTGCCACCGGAGAAGCTGGCCGGGACCATTCAGAATGACATCCTCAAGGAGTTCATGGTCCGTAACACCTATATTTATCCGCCGACACCATCGATGCGGATCATCTCCGACATCTTCTCCTACACGTCGGTGAAGATGCCCCGCTTCAACTCGATCTCCATCTCCGGCTACCACATTCAGGAGGCGGGAGCCACCGCCGATCTTGAACTCGCGTATACCCTGGCCGACGGAGTCGAATATATCCGGGCAGGTCTCGCCGCTGGCCTTGACATTGACAAATTCGCTCCCCGGCTCTCATTTTTCTGGGGTATCGGCATGAACTTTTTCATGGAGGTGGCGAAACTACGCGCGGCACGGCTGCTGTGGAGTGAGCTTGTCGCCCAATTCGATCCAAAAAGTGCGAAATCGTTGTCGTTGCGTACACATTCACAAACCTCCGGGTGGTCGCTAACCGCCCAGGACGTCTACAACAATGTGGCCCGCACCTGCGTGGAGGCGATGGCGGCGACTCAAGGGCACACCCAGTCGTTGCACACCAATGCCCTTGACGAGGCGTTGGCACTGCCCACCGATTTCTCTGCGCGCATCGCCCGCAATACGCAACTGTTGTTGCAGCAGGAATCCGGTACCACCCGGCCGATCGACCCATGGGCCGGTTCGAATTATGTGGAATGGCTCACCGCCCAGCTCGCCGAGAAGGCGCGCAAGCATATCGCCGAAGTCGAGGAGACCGGCGGTATGGCCCAGGCCATCAATGAGGGTTTGCCGAAGCTGCGCATCGAGGAGGCCGCGGCCCGCACCCAGGCGCGCATCGATTCCGGCCAACAGCCTGTGATCGGAGTCAACAAGTACCGGGTTGATGAAGATGAGCAGATTGAAGTGCTCAAGGTCGAGAACTCCAAGGTGCGTGCCGAACAATTGGAAAAACTGGCACGGCTACGGGCCGGGCGCGACGAGACCGCGGTGGCCGGTGCGCTTGCCGACCTCACCCGTGCCGCCGCCGATACCTCGGGTGGTATGGAGAACAATCTGCTGGCGTTGGCGATCGAGGCCGCTCGTCAGCAGGCCACCGTCGGGGAGATCTCCACCGCGCTGGAAAAGGTCTATGGTCGCCATCAGGCGGAAATCAAGACCATTAGCGGGGTGTACCGACATGAGGCCGGTGACGTGAGCAATATCGACGCGGCAACCGAGATCGTCCGGCAATTCGCGGAAGCCGAGGGCCGTCGGCCTCGTGTGTTGATCGCGAAGATGGGGCAGGACGGTCACGATCGCGGACAAAAGGTGATCGCCACTGCCTTCGCCGACCTTGGTTTCGACGTTGACGTGGGCCCGCTGTTCCAGACGCCGGAGGAGGTTGCCGCCCAGGCTGCCGATAACGACGTACACGTGGTCGGGGTGTCGTCCCTGGCCGCCGGACACCTGACGCTGGTTCCGGCGTTGCGCCAGGCACTGGCCGACGTCGGCCGCGACGACATCATGATCGTCGTCGGCGGGGTGATTCCTCCCGGAGACTTCCAGGAACTCTACGACGCCGGTGCCGCGGCGATCTTCCCGCCCGGCACGGTGATCGCCGATTCGGCAGTCGAATTGGTGACGAAACTCGCTGCCAGCCTCGATCTGGAGCTGCCGGGGGTGGCGGCCGACTGATGGCTGCTGCACAAGGTATTGCGGCCCAGGGGATTGCGGCACGGCGGGTCGATGTCGATATTCTTGCCGACGCGGTTCGCGCCGGGCGGCGTGCCGATCTGGCGCGGGCGATCACCTTGGTTGAGTCGACGCGGCGCGATCATCGTGTGGCCGCACAGGAACTGCTGCTGCGCCTGACTCCGTATGCCGGCCGGTCGTTTCGGGTCGGCATCACCGGTGTTCCCGGTGTGGGGAAGTCGACGACCATTGAGGCGCTCGGCATGTATCTGATCGAGCAGGGTCATCGGGTGGCGGTTCTCGCCGTCGATCCGTCGTCAACGCGTACCGGCGGTTCGATCCTCGGTGATAAGACTCGGATGGGTCGGCTGTCGGTGCATCCTGATGCCTACATTCGGCCTTCTCCGACGTCGGGCACCCTTGGCGGGGTGGCCAAGGCTACCCGGGAATCGATCGTGCTCGTCGAGGCTGCCGGATTCGACGTGGTGCTGGTGGAGACCGTCGGCGTCGGTCAATCCGAGGTGACCGTCGCGAATATGGTTGACACGTTCACCTTCCTAACTCTTGCCCGTACCGGAGATTCATTGCAGGGCATTAAGAAAGGGGTGCTTGAACTCGCCGATGTGATCATGGTCAACAAGGCTGACGGCAAACATCTCAACGAGGCGAAATCCGCGGCGCGCGAACTCAAAAACGCCCTTGATCTCATCTATCCCCATGACGCACTGTGGGTACCGCCGGTGCAGACGATGAGCGCACTGGAGAATACCGGGGTTCGCGAATTCTGGAATGCGGTGCGCCGCCACCACGAAGTGCTCACCGCCGCAGGGGAATTCGAGGCACGCCGGGCCCGTCAGCAGATCGACTGGACCTGGACGATGGTGCGTGAACAGGTACTGGCCCGGCTGACCGAGAGCGAAGCCGTCGCTACGGTGCGCGCCGATATCGAGACTCGGGTCCGTTCCGGCGAGCTGACTCCCGCGCTGGGTGCCCAGGAGATCCTCGCCGCTTTCGACGAGGATTCCTGAGCACACCGGGGTCGTGCTAGCCGAAGAGTGGCGCGAGCGTCTCACCGAGCAGGGTGACCCGGCCGGCGATATGACCATTGGCGGGTGCGTTGACGGTGAATCCGTCGATGCCGGGGGTGGCGAGCAGCGTCGCGAAACCGTCCGCCACGTCCTCGGGGGAACCGATGAATGCGGTGGCCCGGCGCGCCTCGGCAGCCGGGTTACGCGTGACGTAGGCGTCGAATTCATGCCACGCCTGCTCGGTCGTGGGCGCCACGCAGGCAGTTGTCTGAAGCGTCACCGTGATTTCGGAGCGGTCGCGGCCAAGCCGCTCGCAGTGGGCGTCGAGTGCGTCCAGTTTCCGGCCGATCTCATCCGGGGCGGCGATGAGATTGGACTCATCGGCGTACTGCGCGACCATCCGTAAGGTCTTCTTCTCGCCACCGCCGCCGATCATCACCGGGATCGTGCCGAGCGGAACGGGGGAATTGATCGCCTCGCTGACCTGATACCACTTGCCGGCCACCGTCGGCCGCTCACCGCGCAGCATTGGCAGGATGATCCGCAACGCTTCCTCAAGCTTTTCGAAACGGTCGGTGAATGTGCCGAATTCATAACCGAGAGAGTCATGTTCGAGCTCAAACCAGCCGGCGCCGATACCAAGTTGGGCGCGTCCGGCCGATACCACGTCGAGTGCGGTGACGATTTTCGCGAGTAGCGTCGGATTGCGGTAGGTGTTGCCGGTGACTAACGATGAGAGGCGCACCCGTGAGGTGTGCTGTGCGAGTGCGGCGAGCAGCGTGTAACACTCGAGCATTGGTTCGTCCGGTTGGCCGAATCCGGGTAACTGATAGAAGTGATCCATCACCAAAACCGTGTCGAATCCAGAATTCTCGGCTTCGACCGCCTGCGCGGTGATGGTGGGGAAGAGTTCGTCGGGTGTGATGTCGGGATAGGTGAAGTTCGGGATCTGATAGCCGAGTCTGGTCACAGATGACACGCTACTCGCGATTGCCAATGGTTTTCGCCAGTGCGGCAATCGTTTCGATCAAGTCGTCGAACACCGCGTCTACATCGGTGGCGGTAGCGATTCGGGCGTTGGGCCCGCCCTCCCACATACCGCGTTCATCGGCAACAGTCATTCCACGGGTGAGTGTGCCGTGTAGTTCGACACCCACCCGGGCCGACACTGTCGTCACGATCGTCGGATCGAGCGCGACCATCGCCGCGAAGGGGTCGTGCAGATGCGCGATATATCCCTCATCGTGGGCGTAGTGGAATTCGAGGTAGAACCGGATGGCATCGGTGACATGGCGGATCACCACATTGCTGGCGACCGACCGCACACCCGGCTCATCGGAGGGAGCAGGGCATTCCAGCGGGGTGCTGCCCGCAGCGATCGCCAGCCGGACAAGATGGTCCGGGGTCAGCACCACCGATTCGGTGAGATCGAGGGCGCAGACGATCGGGGCCGGTGCACCATTCACGCCGAATGCGGCGAAGACCTCGGCTGCGGCCTCCGGATCAACCGCCACATTCCATTCCGAGGTGGGTGTGGTGTTGCCGTGCACGTGGAAGGCGCCACCCATAATCACCAGACGGCGCAATCGGGTTGGCAGCGACGGATCCCGGCGGATCGCGGTGGCCAGCGTGGTGAGGGGTCCGGTGACGAGACCGACAAGTTCACCGTCGTAGCGGGTAGCCGCGTCGATCCACGCGTCGGCGGCATCGATATCGGCGGTGCGCAGGTCGGAGGCGGGTAGCTCGGCGTAACCGACGCCGAGAGGTCCGTGAGTATCCTCGGTGGTCATCAGCTCAGCGACGAGAGGAGTTGCCGCGCCGCGGTACACCGGTACGTCGTCGCGTCCGCATAGCGCCAGCCACGCAAGGTTGTTGGTGGTCACTACGTCTACCGGGACATTGCCCGCGGTGCTTGCGATACCGACCAGATCGACGTCGGCGCGGGCCAGGAGATAGAGCAGGGCGATCGAATCGTCGATGCCGGTGTCGCAGTCGAAGAACAGATGTTGGGTCACGTCGACCATTGTGGCCGGTGGAGATGACGGGACGCGATCAGGTCCGGTGCTGGTGGCCGCCAAGTCCGTCGGGTTGTAGGAACGTTCAATGGGTCTCTAGCCGAGCCGCTCCTCGGTGTCGGGATGGAAGAGGTGGCACTCGTCGGGACGCACCGTCAGCCGGATGGTCGTGCCCGTACGCGGAGCCGCGCGGCCGTCGACGCGAACCGCGAAAGGCTTGCTCGACGCGTCGTCGCCGACGAGAGCGCCGTATACGTAGGCGTCGGCTCCGAGTTCCTCGACGAGACGTACTTCCAGAGCGAGTCCGTCGGGATCGGTACCCACGGATACGGACTCGGGGCGTACCCCGAGGGTGACTGTCGATGCCTTCGCCGCCGCCGACAGGATGTCTCTGCTTAGCGGAATGGTCACGTTACCCAGCCGGGCTCCGCCGGGAATGATCTGTGCGGTACGCAGATTCATGGCCGGTGAACCGATGAATCCGGCTACGAACGCATTGGCGGGCCTGTCGTAGAGGTTACGCGGAGTATCTACTTGCTGGAGGATGCCATCACGCAACACCGTCACCCGATCGCCCATCGTCATTGCCTCGACCTGATCGTGGGTGACATAGACCGTCGTGGTGCCTAGCCGTGCCTGCAACTCGGCGATACTGGCTCGTGTCTCCACCCGCAGTTTCGCATCGAGATTGGATAACGGCTCATCCATCAAGAACACGCTGGGCTCCCGCACGATCGCTCGGCCCATGGCGACCCGCTGCCGTTGTCCACCCGAGAGCGCCTTGGGCTTGCGGTCGAGATAGCGTTCCAAATCAAGTAGTTTCGCCGCCTCACGCACCTTGGCCGTCCGCTCCTGCTTCTTCACGCCCGCCAGTTTGAGTGCGAAACCCATGTTCTCGGCTACCGACATGTGCGGATACAACGCGTAATTCTGGAACACCATGGCGATGTCGCGATCCTTCGGCGGCAGCCCGGACACGTCATCGCCATCGATGCGAATCTGGCCCTCGTTGACCTCTTCGAGTCCCGCGAGCATCCGTAGCGCGGTGGACTTCCCCGATCCAGACGGCCCGACGAGCACCATGAACTCGCCATCGGCAATATCGAGATTCAGATCGTCGATGGCGGGAATCGGATTGTTCGGATAGCGGCGCCCAGCATGGACATATGACACCGAAGCCATGGAAACTCCTTTAGTTCGTGATGATTTAGCGGACCGGAGAAGAGATTTGCGTGCCATCGACGGCGGATGCGACGAGATCGCACAGCCCTCGTCGATAGGCCGAGAGGTCGACTCGATCTCGGTGGGGATGTACCCGGTTGGTTAATAAAACAACGACGGTCTCGCGGCGTGGATCGACGACCCACATGGTGCCGGTGAACCCGGTATGGCCAAATCCGCGTATACCCCCCATGAATCCGGGATCGCCAAGACGAAGTCCCAACGAATGCCCGAATCCCGCACCGTGCGCCGGTGTCAGGGTATTCGTGGTCATCAGCCGGTATGCGTCATGGCCGAGTAGCGAATGATCGAGCACACTTTCTGCGAAAGCGAGTAGATCGGGGGCGGTAGAGAAGATTCCGGCGTTGCCGACACGCCCGCCGAGGTACCAGTTCAACTCGTCATGCACCTCGCCGCGCACCATGCCGCGGCGCAGATACGGCTGGTTCTCCGTCGCGACGGCCGCGCTGGCGGATACCGGACCGTATGTGGTGTCGGCGAGCGCGAGCGGCGTAGTGACATAATCGGAAAGTAGCTGCGGCAGGGGAGTTCCGGTCAGATGCTCGGCGAGCGCTCCGGCGGCCACATACCCGACGCAGGAGTATCTGAAGGTTTCACCCGGCGGGGTTTCCAGTCCGGTGGCGAGCACCCGCGAGAGGCGTTCGTCGTGCGGCACATCGGGATTGCGCCACAGCGATGCCTCGGCGGGCAGACCCGACGTGTGCGAGAGCAGCATTCGCACCGTGATTCGGTCGGCCGCGTCGCCGACGGAGATCGGGAAGCGTTGCGCAACCGGTTCATCGGGGTCGATGATGCCCTGCTCGATGAGACGGACGAGGATGGTGGCAACGAATGTCTTCGACACGGATGCGAGGTCGAACAGGCTACGGGAGGTGACAGCAGTCGCATCGTCGTATGCATGCGTGCCCGCGTAAGCGGTGCTACGGCTACTGGGCGTACGCACGGCAATGGCTGCGCCACTGAATAATCCGTGCTCGTGACCATCGTCGAGGTAGGCCTGCAGCTGGCTGGCCAGATCGGTCATCGTGCGCCCCTCGGGCTGTGTGCGGCCAGGCGTGCGGTGATGCGTTCGGGATTGGTGATCGCGGTGCCGACGACTACCGACCAGGCGCCGGCACCGAATGCGGCCGCCACATCTTCGGCGGTCCGGATGCGACCTTCGGCCACGATGGGAGTATCCGTCGCAGCGCATAATTCGGATACCAGCGCTATGTCGGGTGCCTGAGGTGGCTCGGCACCGGTCGTGTAACCGGAAAGAGTGGTGGCGATGAGATCGGCACCGGCCGCGGCCGCGGCGAGACCGGCGGTCACGCTGTCGATATCGGCCATGACGGGGATACCGAGTTCGTCGTGGATACGGCTAATGAGCTCGGCGGGCTGGTCGCCGGCTGGCCGGTCCCGCAGGGTCGCGTCGAGAGCGATCGCGTCCGCGCCTGCCGCGGCGGCATCGCGGGCCGATGCGAAGTCAGGAGTGATGTACACCGGCCGGCCATCGAGGATCTTGCGGATCCCGATGATAGGCACATCCACGACGGCTCGAATCGCTTCGATGTCGGCGGCGCCCTCGGCACGAATTCCGACAGCGCCACCACGTTGGGCAGCCAGCGCCATGGCAGCCATGTGGATCGGGCCGCGTAATGCGTTATCGGCCCGCGCCTGGCATGACACGATCAATCCGCCACGGAGACGGTCGAGGATCGTCATGGCTCCTCCTTTCGGATGTAGGGCGGGTAGCTGCGGATACTGCTCGGGTCGGCGAGCCACGCGCGAGCGAGGTTGACCGCACCGTCCAGTGGTGTGCCACTGGCCTGGACGAGACGGATGCCGTGCGCACGAAGCTGCGCATCGAAACTCTCGACGATCAGCGGGGAGGCCGCGGCGATGCCACCCACCAAGCTGACGCGGCGGGGAAGGTCATCCGACACGGCAGCGATTGCCGTGTACGCCAATTGGGTCCCGGCGTCGGAGAGGATCTGTCGGGCAACCTCGTCGCCGCCCTCTGAAGCACTGTTTTCTGTGTCGCTGCTGTGTGCGGCTCGCACGACGTCGGGGGCGAACGAGGCGAGGATTCGCGCTCGGTCATCTCGGGTGTAGACCCGCATGGGTAGTTCCGCCAACGGTCCAAAGCGTGCCCGGGCTCGCTCGGCCAGCACCGCGGAGCCGCCCGGCCGGCGGTCACGCCAGCGCAGCGCGGCTCGCAATCCGTGCATACCGATCCAGGCTCCGCCTCCGTCATCGCCGAGCAAATGACCCCATCCGTCCACGCGATGCCAGATATCCGCGAAGTCGGTACCGAGTCCCACCACCCCCGTTCCCGCTGCCACGACCGCTCCACCGGTTAAACCGGCCGCCCCGGCGAGGCCCGTCACCGCGTCGGAAGCGACGATGGTGACGACATCGGGCCATTGCCGCCGCAGCGCCCGGTGCGGGCTGAGCGGATCCGCGACGAGCCCGAGCAATCCGGTCAAGCCCATAACGATCACCTGTGGTGCAGCGTGCGGATCGTGGCCGACCACGCTGGCGCAGAGATCGTCGATGAGCATCTCGACGTTGAGACCCGTGTGTGCGACTTCGACGCCGCGCCCGCAACCGATATGACCGCAGGAGCGTGCGTCGCCGATGGTCCACCGGGAGCCGGAGCCGCCGATATCTATGGCTAAATAGGTCATGCCATGCCGCTTGCTGTGTTCGCGCCAGCCTGTTGCGGCTGATACGTCGGGCAACACGAATCCATCTACTCGGTCGCCTTCTTGTGCAGCCACACGAACAGTCCGGACGCGAGGGTGACGACGAGGAATCCCAGCAGAGCGAGCGCGGTAGCCAGCCCCATCGATTGGGAGGTGGAGCCAAAACCCCCGAAGGCGGTGCGGTAGAACAACGTGCCCAACACATCGGTGGAGTAGTTCGGGCCGGCCTGTGAGCCCTCCATGATGTAGATGATGTCGAAGGTGCTGAACGCGCCGATGAAGTTGATGGAGGTAATCGTCAGGATGGTTGGTCGGATAGCCGGGATGAGGACCGACCACAGGATACGCAGGCGACCGGCACCGTCGATCGAGGCGGCATCGATGAGTTCGGTGGGGACTTCGGTGAACGCCGCCAGGAACACGAGCATCGGAAACCCCAGCCCCACCCAGGCGGTGATCACTGCAATCGTCGGCAACGCCAGACTGGTTGATCCCAGTAAGGGCGCCTTGAGTGCGGTGAGGTGCAGTGTCGCCAGGATGTTGTACAGCACACCGGTGTTGGGTTCGAGGTAGATCGTCCACACATAGGCGACCACCACCGGAGGCAGCGTGAACGGCAGCATGAAAATCACCGAATACCGTTGCGCGGAGCGTTCTCCCACGAGCAGGAGCAGATACGACAACCCCAGCCCCACGACGAGCGTCAGCACCATGGAGATAGCAAAGAAATACAGATTATGACCTATCGCCCGCCAGAACGAGGGAGCGAATTCGCCGTCCCAGAGCGCGTAGGCGTAGTTGCGTAATCCGACGAAGTCGATCAGCGGACCCGACCCGCTCCAGTTGTAGAGGCTGTAGCGGACCGCGGATATCAACGGATAGATCACGAACACGGCGAACAGAATGAATCCGGGAGCGACGAAACCAACCAGTGTCCATCTCGCCCCGGTGGCGGGCGATCCTGGGCGTCGTAAGCCACGCCATTTCGTGCGTGTGGTTACGGAGTGTCCGTCATCGCGACCTGGTTGCCCGGGTGGTTGTGTGGTGAGGCTCGGTTGTGTCATATCCACGAGTGCTTTCGTCGCCGCGCGCTGGGCGGGCCCGATGGGGGAGTCATTAGTTGGCGGGAGCGAAGTACCAGGACTGCGCCTTCTGGACTTGTGCAGCCGCCTCTTGCGGCGTCAGCTTGCCTTCCATGAGCGGCACGACGATAGATTGCTGAGCCTGGTAAATACCCTTGCTGGTGGGGGATACCTTCCGGCTCGTCGAGGTACCGGCTGGTCCTGGTGTGTCCATGGCGCTGCGGATTCCCCATAGCGGCGAGATTGGCACGGTACTAAACCAATTCGCAGCCTGAACGGCCAGTGGATTGGTGCTGGGCATGGTGGCGCCGTTGATCGGCGAGACGGTTCCGGTCACCTTGTTCCAGATGTCGCCGAACTCCTTGGTCGCGGTGAATTTGATGATCTGCTCGGCTGCGTCCTCGGTGGCCTTGTCCGTTATCGTGGAGTTCATTGCGAAGTTCGCGTCGGGGTACCAGTCGATTTTGGGCTGCTGCCCGTTTGGCGAGGGGACGAGGAACTGCCCAATTCTGATGCTGGGGTTGATCTTTTGGATGGCGGCTATGTCGAAGCTGCCATCGATGATGAACGCCGTCTTCCCCAGGGCGAGGGCGGTCTGCTGTTCGTTGTCTGCTGAACCCACGGCCTGCCAGTCGTCTTCGAGGTATGGCGCCAGCTGCTGGTATGCGGTGAGCGCCTGCACATAGGCGGGGTCGGTGTAATTGGCTTTCTTATCTTTCACGTCAGTGATGTAGGACGATGGGAGAGTAGATGCGGAGATGGCGTCCAACTGCAGCGACATCATCCACTGCTGCACTCCCATCATGTACATCGGAGTGACGCCCGCTGCTTTGAGCGTCTTCATCTCGCCGATCCACTGGTCCCAGGTGGTGGGCTCGGACAGGTGATGTTTGTCCAGGACGTCTTTGTTGTACAGCACCGTCATGGTGTCGGCGGAGTCTGGCACGCCGTAGAGCTTGCCCTTGTAGGAGGCGAGTTCCAGCGCCGACGGGGAGATGCTGGAGGCGTCCACGATGCCGTTTAACGACGCCAACTGTCCTGCGGCAGCATAGGTTTGGGTGAGCTGACCAGCACCGGCGTAGAAGAGGTCGGGTGCGTTCCCGCCGTTGAGGGCGGTCTGCAGGACAGATTTGTACGATGTTGAATTGATTACCCGCACAGCAATGTTGACCTTGGTGCCGTGCTTGGCCAAGGCATCTTCAACCTGCGACCAGAGCTGTGTGGGACTGTTCGCATTCCAGGTCCACAGGTTAACCGATGGTCCGGAGGATGACCCCCCGTCCGAGCAGCCGGCCAGCCCGGCGGCGACCAGGATCGCCGCGGCTGCTGCCGGCGCTGCGCACCGGATTCGGCGCCACCGACTAGTGTGTGACATTGGTGTCTCCTTCGGAATAGGGGATTGCGGGCATGGTGTCGATGGGTTTGTGTCGATGGGTCGGTGGTCGCGCGTTTCGTCGGATTACGCTTGCGCGGATTGCGTTGCGGGGATTCACATTTTCACTCCGCCACTCATCAGGCCACGTCGGAATTGGCGGGCTACGAGGAGAAAGCCGACGATCGACGGAATGCTGACGATGGCAAGTGCGGCCAGCAGCAGATCCCATTGGGTGCCGTATTCACCGACAAAGCTCAGGATGCCCACCCCGACGGTCATCTTCGCCGGATCCTGGACGAGGATGAGCGGAAGGAGAAATTCCTTCCATACCGCGAGGAACTGGAAGATGGCCACGATCGCGAAGGCTGGGCGGACCAGTGGGAGCACGATATGCCAGCAGATGCGTGCCGGGCCCGCGCCGTCGATGACGGCGGCCTCTTGCAGTTCATCGGGAATGCCGCGCATGAAGTTAACGAGAAGGAAGACGCTGAACGAGATCCCTGCGGCGGCATAGACGAGTACGAGTGAGGCGAGGCTGTTGAGTAGGTGAATATCCTTGACGAGGATGAACACCGGCAGCGCGATGATCTGCACCGGCAACGCCATGCCGGAGATGAAAAAGAGATACAGCAATTGTCGGCCGGTGAAGCGGTAGCGGGCGATCACGAAGGCAGCCAACGTCGAGAACAGCAGGATGCCCGCGACGGACACCACCGCGACGATCACTGTGTTCAGGAGGAATCTTCCGAGACTGCCATCGGCCCAGGCCTGCGTGTAGTTCCTCGTCTGGATCGAGTGTGGCACCGACAGCGGTGTGCCCACGATGCCGGGAAGGTCTTTGACCGAAAGATAGATGATGAAGAGCAGCGGGAGGAGCACGATCAGCGAATACGCGGCCAGTGCCGAATGGCTGACGGCCCGGATCGCGGCGGTTCCACCGCGCCCCCGCGACCGGTGACCGGTGCGCGGAGATGGCCGACGCGCTTGCGGCGCGGCGATGTCTGCGGGGGTCGATGCCATGGCCAGTTCCTGACTCGGTGAAGAAAACGTTTCGCCGATGGTGTCAGCTTCTGAGCAGAATTTCCATAGATTGCCGCGATTGCGTAAACTATTTACACGCACGTTACGGCCGATGCCGGTTCTGGTAGTCGAACGAGTCACTACCTGGTGCCGAGACCCATTGCCGGGGTGCGTATTTGGTCACTACGATCTACAATCCCGGGCTCGTAGCTTAACGTCGTCCATGGCGCGACCTGCTGTGGCATAGACGGTCGCCGCTGCTGCCGCCGGCCCGACGATTCCTCAAAGAGTTCTGCGTCGGCTTCGGGTGGGTCGGCGAGGATGAGTAGGTAGACGTTGGGCGTAGATGCCGGGTGCGCATGACGGTTCGATATCGTGAAAGATGCTGCGGTCGCCGGTAATCCAATTAGATTTGAGTGTTCGTGAATCGAGGGCCAACGGCACGAGGCACGGGCGGCCACGGGGCTGGTGCGTCGAACCCAAGGTAACGCGTTGCTGTCTGTAGCAAGCTCATGCAGTGATGAAGAAGTGTCACCATCAAGACTTTCGCAACGTCACCGATGTCCTGGGCGATAACAATGGCGCTTGTCCGTTTCGCCTGATATAATCGAACATACATTCGGTGATGTATCCGATTTGGGTGAGCTACGAAGGGTGAGCTACGAAGGGGAGGTGACCGTGTCCACTGATGTCGCATCTGGCGCGGTTGTCGGCCTGTATGCACAGTTGCATGCGTTGCTCGATGAGATTGCTGAGGCTGATTTGTCGGCGTGTTCGGATGTGGAGATCGCTGCGGTGGCCGAGTCGCATGAGTGTGCGGTCCGTCGGATGGGATTTCTTGGGCATGCGCCGATTGTCGAGATTTCCGACCGTGACCTGTACCGCCGGTTAGGTTATCGAACGTTATCCAATTACCTGTCGGCAGCGTTGCGGATCACTTCTCCGAAACGACGTCTCGATGAAATGACCGCTCTGGCACGTTTCTGCTCTCCTACCGGGACATGTCTGGAACCACAACTTCCTGATCTTGCCGCCGCCCAGGCTGATGGTCGTGTTGGCGCGGGTCATATTCATGCTGTCCTCGACGTGCTCGATCAGATACCGGCCGCGATCC
>JASGFW010000042.1:0-31447 GCA_047605305.1 Gordonia sp. (in: high G+C Gram-positive bacteria) | reverse complement strand
CGTTTGCCGCAAATCCGGCATTTCGGGCTGCGGAGTGGAGTGAATTAACTACTCCTGGCAACCCCTACCGTAGGCCAGTCCGTCCCGACGACCTCAAGTGGGTCAAATACGACAAGCCGATGACGGCGGAGCGCTCGCTTCGGTTGAGTGCTTTGTTGGGGCACCGAATGCTGCGCAACATTTATGACCACCGTGTCTCGCTGGTCCCGCCCGTCGTGGATGGTGCGGTCCTCGGTGATCGTGCGGAGTTCTACGCGACGCGCGCGCGGATTAATGCCGAGCTCGCTCGTCCGGTCCTCGAACGGCATCTATTCGCGTTCCTCGATGAGGATGCACCCGAGGGTGTATCCGCAGACATCGACGCCGCGATCGACGCGGTCGCCGCCACCGCACAGGAAATCGCGACCGGTCGCCTGCGGACGGCGGTGGCCGCCGAACGTCTCACCGGTCGTCGCGAGGCCGCCGTATACGTCCTGGTGCAGTACCACGGGATGATTCCTGCGGTGCGTGAAGCGTTGGGGCGCGCGGGAATCGGTGAATTTCCGGCACATGCCGACGCCGTACAGTCGCTGCTCCTCGACAGTTACCGCGACTGGGTGGGTGCGCGCAGCCCCTACCGTGAGCTGCTGTCGGCGGCGGGATTGTCGCAAACCCCCGGTGCACAGTGGCAACTCGTACTCGGCACCTCACTGGGCCGCGGAAACCATCTACTCTCCCTGGCCGACGACGGCTCCCGGCTGGCTGAACTCCTTGGTGCGGCAGTACTCCTGGCGGTATCGGGCCCCACCGACACCGCGCAGATACGCGAGGTCGTCGCCGCAGGATTGCCCGGAGTGACCCTCGACGGCATCGATCTCGGTCTGGGCGTGTCGGCGGAGCAGTATTCGGTGACCGAACTGGCCCGCACCGTGATCCAAGCGCTGGTGGCATCCTTCGGCACCGATGCGGTGAGCGGATTCCGTCGCGGCTTTGCGCACGCGGCGCGTTTTCGCGAGCTGTGGGATGCCGATCTCGCAACGCAGATCGCCTGGGCGGATCAGATTGAACTGCATAAGGATTACGCAGAGAAGATTGCCGCCTACCTCGACGATAACCAGATCGTGGTCGATCTCGACACCTTCGTGGAGAGCGAGGAGGAAACCTCGACGACCCACGTGCATAACGAGCATCGGCTGGTGATGATCGAGAAGGGGCAAATGCACTTCTGGAATAACGTGACTCACAAGATCGAACTCGAGACCGGCGACAAGATCCTCATTCCGATCTCGCGGCTGCATGGCTCTACGGTGTTATCCGGCGAATGTACCTACCACCAGCCGATCATCCCCGACGAGTTGCTGCAGAAGATCATCTGAGATGACGGAGATTATCGAAAAAGACACTGCCGCAGAGCATCTCGATTCTCTCACGATCGGGGGACTGCCGGGGTGGGGTATCGAGCACGGGCTCGATATCCTGGAGGTGATCACGTCGCGTCAGTCGCCATTCCCATGCACCTTTGCCGTGCAGGCGGCCCGCAACGACGGGCTGCGGTTCGGATTCGTCGACGATCTCTATGACGAGTCCACGTGGGATCAGATGCGCAGCGTGCTCAGCGATTACCTGACCATGTACAAGAGCCTCGGCCGGGAAACCTCGCTGCTGATGTTCTTCGCCAGCGATCGGCCCGACGACACCATGGACGGTTACTACGCGACGTTCTGGCGAATCCTGCAGTACCTGCATGACGGTGACGACGTGGAATGGCCGGCCTCGGTGGCTCTCGACACCGACGACAAAATGTGGGAGTTCACCTTTGAGGGAACGCCGATGTTCGTGGTGTGCTGTACGCCCACCCACGTGACGCGGCGCAGCCGGTTCAGTCCGGCCTTCCTCATCACATTTCAGCCACAATGGGTATTCGAATTCATCGGTGCCGACACGCGTACGGGACAACTCGCGCGCAAGGTGATTCGCAAGCGGCTGGTGGCATTTGACGGCGGCATGGAGCCGTCGCCGGTGCTCGGTGCCTACGGGGACAGCAGGTATCGCGAGTGGCAGCAGTACTTCCTGCCCGATACCGACGACGATCCGGCGCGCGATCCCAATGCGGGCGGGTGCCCCTTCCTGCATCGCTCCCGATCGCAACCGGCGCTCGGATCGGTGCCGGCGGTTGGTGCCGAACACCCCCTGACGGTTGAGTCCGCGGCGACCTAGTGGCGTTGCGCGGCTGACCCCTATGCGGCTGCAACGGCGGCCCGGCTCACGACGAGCCGGGCCGCCGTTGCGATGCCGTATAGGCATCCCATAGGCGGGAGAATTCGCCTCCGGCACACAGCAATTCGTCGGGGGTGCCGGATTCGATGAGCACTCCGTCAGCGAGGACGGCTACGACGTCGGCCGAACGAGCCTGGGTAAGCCGGTGTGCGATCACCAGGGTGGTGCGGCCGGCAGTGGCCGCCGCTGCGGCGGCTTCGAGTTCGGCGGCATACCGACTGCCGGATTCGGCGGTCGCCTCGTCGAGGATGGCCACGTCGGGATCGGCGAGCACCAGCCGTGCCAGCGCGACCTGTTGGCTCTGCGCGTCGCTGAGGCGGTGTCCGCCCTCGCCGACCATCGTGTGCACCCCGTGCGGTAAATCGTCGACCCAGTCGGCACCGACCTGGGCGAGCGCCCGGTGAACCTGCTGCTCGTCGGCATCGGCGGCGGCGAGCCGGAGATCCTCGATCAGGGTTCCGGCGAAGACATGAACCTCCTGGCTGACCGTATATACCCGCCGTGAACCGGCCACCGCGACGGAGCCGGACCAGGGTCGCAGTGAGCCGTCGGCGATCCCGGCAACGGTGGATTTGCCTGAGCCACTTGCCCCTACCAGGGCTAGTCGGCCACCGAGAGGGATCTCAAGATTGACCCCCGCCAGTACGCGAGCCTCGTGGTGGTAGCCGAAATAGATGTCTCGCAACGACAATCCAATGCCGGGCGATGGTTTGGCCGGACTCGCGGGTGCGGCCGCAACGGGTGCCTGAGCAGCGGGTATCTCAGCAGTGGAGGTGTCGGCAGAGGTTTCGGTCATGCCCACCAGTCGCGCCAGAGCCGCGCCCGCGAGCTGCAATTCGGCTGAACCGTAGAGGATCATGCCGATTGGGTTGAAGAGCCGGTGAAATAGCAGTGCCGCCGCGGTCACGGCACCGACGCTGATCGCCTGCGCCGACACGAGCAGGTAGCCGACGGATACGATTGCGCCGAGGCCGACGAATTCGGCCCTGTTCACCCGGCCGACGAGCCGGGTGAACAGGATGAACGCCCCGGTAGAGAGATCGCGGGTGCGCAGTGACACGGACTCGATCGCAGCTAGTCGCTCATCGGCGATCGAGTATGCGGCGATGGTGCGTTGGCCGCCGAGTGCCTCGACGATGGTCTGTACCCGTGCACCCGCGGTGCGGCGCTCCTCCCGGTATACCGGAGCCGATCGGGGAAGATACCAGCGCAACGCGAGGATATACATCGGTACTGAGACGGCACCGGCGATACCCAGCCGCCAATCCAGCCCGGCCATCGCGATGAGACTGACGATGGTCAGCGCGATCGCGGTCACCGCGGTCGGTATCACGGTGGTGACCGCGCGATTGATAGCGGTGACGTCGTTGCTGACCCGCGACAACAGATCGCCGCGACCGGCCGCTTCCACCACCGGTCGCGGCAGCGTCAACGCCGCCCGCAGCGCCGTCTCACGCAGCACGGCAAGGAGATCCGCGCCAAGGCGGGCGATGGTGCTGACAGTGGCCGCAGCCGCCACCCCGCCGATGAGTGCGGCGGCAGCAGCGAGAACGGCGATCGCGATCAGTGACTGCACATTCGCGTGCGCGCTTACCCGATCGACGAGTTCGCCGAGCGCCAGCACGGGGATCACCGCTCCCGTAGCGGTGATCACGCACAGCACCACGATTGCGGCGCAGATATGCCATCGCCGTCGTAGCTGGGTACCTAGCCACGCGGCGCTGTGGCGATGATCGGCGACAGGTAGCGTCGCGTCCGCAGACGGGGATGGCAGTTGATGCACGGTCATGAGTGCTGTGTGCCTCCCTCGGACGGAGTCGCTATCTCGTTGAATGCGCCGACAGTTCCCGGTTGCTGCTCCGCCACTGTGATGATGCGGTCGGCGACTGCGCACCATGCGGGGCTGTCGGTCACGATCACGGTGGTCCGGTCCGTCACCTCCTCATGGCGTAATCGGTGCACCGCCGTACAGATCGTCTGCTCGGTGAGCGAGTCCACGGCAGTGGTGGGATCGCGTAACACGAGTATGGCCGGGTCGGTGAATAATGCACGGGCCAGCGCAAGCCGCTGCCGTTGCCCGCCGGACAACGAATGTCCGCGATCGGTGACCGCGATATCGAGTACCTCGACGGCGGTGGTGCCGCCGACGATATCGATGCTGCCCATCGCGTTGAGGATCGCGAGCGCGCGAGCACGAGTGTGGTCGCTACGGTGTGCGGCGATACTCAGATTGCTCCAGACGGTTCCGGCGAATAAGTCGACGGTATGCGGCTCGACGAGCAGAGTATGTGGGCGGAGCGAATCGGGGATGTCGGTGGCGTCAACACGGTTGATAAGCACGTGACCGTGCGTCGGAGCTAGGTTGCCGGTCACCAGGTCGATGAGTGCGGTGGCGGTCGACGCGTCGCTCGTATGGAGTACGACGCATTCACCGGCGCGCACACGTGCGTCGAAACCATCGATACCGCCGGCGGTCACCATCGAGAATTCGACGGCGACGTCATCGGCTGAACTGCCTGTGGCGGATGCGGTGTGGGCCGCGGCGGGGGCAGGAATGGGGAGCGGCGTCGGAGAGTGCCGGGCATCGGCCGCAGCGGTGGCGGCCAGTCGCTGCGCCGATGCCCGGGCCGATGCGACCCGGCCGGGCAGCATGGCTATCAGGGCGAGGGGTTCGGTGAGGAACTGAGCGATACCCAGTACCGCGATGAGCTCCCCGATACTGATGCGGCCGGTGAGAGCGAACCATCCGGTGAGGATCGCGACCGCCACCGCGAGAATCCCGGTGACGCCGGTCGCGGTGCCGAAGAATACGCCGTGCCCGATGGCGGCACGCCGCATCGCGGTGCGGGCAGCCAGATTCGCGTGCCGATAGCGCGCCAGCGCGGCCGATTGGCCGCCGATGCCACGCAGCGGACGAAGGCCGGTGATCAGATCGTTGGCCAGACCGGCGGCAAATGCGATGTGCGCTTGCTGGGTGCCGACTCGGCGGGTCACGAGTGGGGCCACCAGTTGTACGACCGACAAGATCAGCGGCACCCCGACGAGCACAATGAGACCAAGTGCCGCGTCGACGGTAAGGAGGGCGCCCGCGGCGGCGATCAGGGCGATCAGTGCGGAGAACGCCTGCGGCAGGAAGCGCAGCAGCAACCCGGCCTCGTCGGCGTCGGAATTGGCGGTGGACACGATCTCCCCGTGACGGTGATGCCTGCCGGATTGCTCACCGGAAGGAGAAGCTGCGTCGGACTCGGCGATGAGTTCGGCACGGACGTAATCCATCCGGAACCGGTGGGCCTGATCCTGGGCGGCTCGCATGGCGGTTCGCGCGCCGAAGCGATAGCCGATGGTGAGCGCGGTGAACACCGCACCCAACGCCAGGAGCAGACCGGCCATGGCGGGTAGGTCGGTGTGCGCGACACCGCGGTCGATGATCACCCCGATGAGCACTGGAATCGACAGTTCGCACAACTGGTGCACCGATAACAGCAGTCCGGCTACGGCAAGCCGGCCTCGGTTGCGGCGCAACGCATCCCACAGCAGTGTTAAACCTGCGCGCGGATGGTTATGTTCGGCCAGTCCGGCCGTCGACGGGTTCACCACCATCTGCTCACACCTGTGCCGGTGTCGTCATCGCAGGGCCAGACTCTCGGGCATCGAGGAAGGAGGTGAGCGCCGGGCCGATCACCGATAACGCTGCGGGTGAACACAATTCGAAGTGCGATGCGGCCACGCGCAACTCGGCGACCTCGCCGGTCAGCGTGTCGCGCCAGCTGTCGCGGGCGGCCGTCGTTGCGGTCTCGTCCGGGTCCGCGGTGACGAACAGTACCTTCCCGGCGAACGCCGTCGGTCGATGCGCACCGAATAGCGCCGATGTATGTGCGGCGGCATCGAGCAGACGCCGGATGATCCGTGCGTCGACACCCGGAGGCAGACCGGCGGAGCCGGCCACCCAGATATCGATCTGAGCCGGGTCGATCGCAGAGGTGTCGGTATCGAGATCAATGATGCCCGATAGCAGAGCGGGATCGATGCCGAGTGCACCGCACAGATCGGCAACCGTGATCGCGGTGCTGGTGCGAGGCGCCCCACCGCCGGGTGCGGTGGCGTCGAGCATCGTCAACGACCCGATCTGTTCGCCCGCAGCCGCGAGTTGCGCGGCGATCGCCTGTGCGATGACACCGCCGAGTGACCAGCCGAGCAGATGGAAAGGCCCGGCCGGCACCACCTTACGAATCTCGCCGAGATAGCGCTCGGCGAGCATATCGAGCGTGGGGAAGGCGTCGATAGATTCAGCATCGTCGGCGATACCCGGTACCTGAAGCCCGTATAGGGGGGTGTCCGCATCAACATGGCGGGCCAGACCCGCATACGCCCAGGCCAATCCGACGGCCGGATGGATACAGAAGAGCGGAATCTTGTGCCCGGCAGGCCGGATCGGCAACAGCACGGCTAGTGCCTCGTCGATGGGAGCCGCGGTGGGCGCTATCGATTCCCCGGTGTTCGATTCCGCAGCGGCTAGGCCCGCATCCACCTGACGTGCGAGCGCACGCGGGGTGGTGGCGGCCAGCATCGTAGCGACCGGGATGGTTATCCCATGCTGCTCACGCAGGCGGGTGAGTACGGCGAAGACACTCAACGAGGTACCACCGAGCGCAAAGAAATCATCCTCCGCGCCGACCCGTTCGACACCGAGTACATCGGTGAAGACGGCGGCCACCAGTTGCTCGGTCGCGGTGGCCGGTGCCACATATGCCCGCTCGGTGCCGAATCGTGGCTGCGGCAAAGAGTTTTCATCGACCTTGCCCGATGGGGTGCGGGGTAGCTCGGCGATAATCACGATGTCGGCGGGCACCATATGCCGCGGCAGGAATTCGGCCGCGTAGGCGACGAGGGTGGAGGTGTCGGGGGTGGCGGTGTCGGGGGTGGAGGTGTCGACAGGTACCACGTAGCTGACGATGACGTTCTCCCCTGTGGGGCCGGGACGAACCACCGTGATCGCGTGGCTGACTAGAGGATGACGTGTCAGTGTGTGGTCGATCTCGCCGAGTTCGATGCGCTGGCCCCGGATCTTCGTCTGCCGGTCGGTACGGCCGAGATAGCGGAGATCGCCCTGGGGTGCCACGCGCACCAGATCGCCGGTCCGGTACATCCGATCGCCCGGGGTGCCATACGGATTGGCCACGAAGCGGTCTGCGGTCAATGCGCTGCGCCGATGGTAGCCGCGTGCCAATCCCGGCCCGGCCAGGTATAACTCACCCGCGACTCCGGCGGGCACCGGGCGCAGCGAGTCGTCGAGAATGAGCGCTTCGAATCCACACACCGGTGCTCCGATGCTGATCGGTGCGCCGGCTTGCAAAATTCCCACCGTGGCGATGTTGGTTGCCTCAGTCGGGCCGTAGCCATTGCGCATCGAACGGCCGGGAGCCCAGCGGTCCACGAGGTCGGTGCCCACGGATTCGCCGCCGACACCCAGCATATCGATGCCTGATACCGCATCCGGTTCGATCAGGGAGAGGGCGGTGGGGGTGAGTAACGCATGGGTGATGTCGTGGCGCCCGATCAGGGCGGGCAGGGCCGTGGGCCCGGTGTCGGGGTCGCTGATTACCAGTGTCGCCGCGGCCGCGAGGGTGCCGATCTGTTCACCAACGGCCATATCGAAACTCGGTGACGTGTTATGCAGGAACCGGCTGTCGGGTCCGATGCGATAGGTGATCCGTCGTTCGGTGGCCAGGTTGGCCAAGCCTCGGTTGGTGATCACCACTCCCTTGGGCCGGCCGGTGGAGCCCGAGGTGTACATCACGTATGCGGGATGATCGGGGTGGGCACGCACCGCGTCGCCGGTGGGCGGCGGATCTGATGCTAGCTGTGCGGCGATGTCTTCGAGCACGATCCAGTGCACCGTAGCGGGAAGGCGGTCGCGGGTGGCCCGATCGGTAATACCAAGGCGCGTACCGGAATCATCGATCATGTAGGCGATCCGGTCGGCTGGATAGTGCGGATCGAGCGGGAGATAGGCGGCCCCGGTGTGGGCGACGGCCCACACCGCGCGGACCGATCTCGTGGACCGGGTGAGTGCGATCGCGATGAACTGCTCCGGGGCGGCACCGTGCTGGCGCAACACATGTGCCAGGGCACGCGCCCAGCGGTCCGCCTCGGCGTAGGTGAGCGATTCGTCGTCGGTGCGTAACGCGATCGCATCAGGTCGCCTGGTGCGGGCATCACGGATCAGACCCGCCAGTGTTGTCTGCGGTTGCGTCGGCATGCCGCGCAGCGGGACGAGCCGGTGACGCTCGGCGGCCGTCAGCACCGGCAGGGCACCGACGTCGATGGTCGGGTCGGCGAGTGCGGCATCGAGCATCGCGCTAAACCGCTCGGCCAGTGCGTCAATGAACTCCGCGGTGAACACATGGCGATGGAAACCCAGCGTGATCTGCGGCTGCGGATACACGTCGACGACGAGCGTGAGTGGAAACTCCGTTGCCGAATCAGTATGCACATCAACCACTTCGACGCCATCAACACCCGCGCCGGCCTGCGCGGTAGCGGCGTCGACGGGATACGACTCGAACACGGTGAGGGTGTCGAACACCGAACCAGGGCCGGCTGCGCGCTGGATCTCGGTCAACCCAAGATGATGATGCTCGATGAGGCCGGCCTGCTCGGTCTGTACGCGCCGCCATACCGCCGATACCGGCTCGCGATGGTCGCCGGCGATACGCATCGGAACGGTATTGATGAACAGGCCGACGGTGTGTGCCGCGCCGGGTAGTTCGGGTGGCCGTCCGGATACGGTCATTCCGACGGTGACGTCGCTGCGGCCACGCGCAACGCCGGTGTCAGCCATCCGCGACAGTAGTAATCCCCAGACGGAAGCGATGATCGTATTCGCGGTGACCCCGAATTCCTGGGCACGGGCGGTGATCCGGTCCCATCTCGGCGCGATGCCATCGACGTGGATGCGGCCCACCTCGGGGCGTCCGGCGACCTGCTGGCCGGCTGGCGCGATCAGCGTCGGCTGAGTGGAGCCGGCGAAAGCCGCCGCCCACGCGTCGTGTGCGGCGTCGGCATCGCGGGAATCCAGCCATTCCAGGAAGTCGCGGTAATTCGGTGCAGGAGGCAGTGATTGGAGATCTCCGCGGGTCGCATAAAGCACCATGAGGTCGCGAAGCAGGATCGGCATCGACCACCCGTCGGTCACCACGTGGTGGGCGGTGACGACGAAATCGTATCGATCGGTGGCCACGCGGATCAGGGCGAAACGAATCAGCGGGGGCCGATCGATCCGGAACGGCCGACTCAGTTCACTCTCGACGAGTCGATCCCGCCGTGCGTGGGGATCTTCATCTACGGAGAGATCGATTGACACCCAATCGGGTTCGCATTCAGCGGTGATCACCGCGACCAGTTCACCACCGGCGGTGGGTATCAGCGCGCTGCGTAAGGCAGCGTGGCGGGTGACCACACCCCGGGTCGCGGCGCGTAAGCGGTCGGCATCCACCGGGCCGCGCAGTGCGATAACGGCTTGGGAGACATACACATCGGCGGTGCCGGAACCCTCGGCCGCCAGTGCGGCATGGAAGGCGAACCCACGTTGCAGCGGTGTGGTCGGCCAGATATCGGTGAGCGATGGGTAAGCGCCGACAAGTGTGTCGATATCGGATTGCGTCACCCGGGCTGGCGCGGCGTCTAACGGCGTCCACCCGTGTGCGGCGGTGGCTGCCTGAGCGAGGGCGCGCACGGCGTGGGTCCAGCGCCGGGCGAGTCGATCGACACTATGTGCGTCGTAGATGTCATGGTCGACGTCTAATACGACGCGTAGCGGGCCGGACTGGTCGCCGGGGGCCGGTAGGACGACGTCCGCAACGAGCGCGGCGGCGCCGATCGTCGGATAACCTGCGGCCCCGCCGGGATGGCCGGTCCTGATGACAAATCCCAGATCGGTACTCACCTCGAGTTCGGGTGCTGGTCCGGTGAGGTAGCGGATCACGTCGTATCCACTGCCGTCGGCGGGCACCCGGCGCAGCGAATCCTTCACCAGCCGTTGGAGTGCGAGCGCGTCGTCGGGTGCGATGACGTCCTCGTCGAGATCGTCGAGATCGTCGAGATCTCCGAGGAACAGCGCCAGTGGGAAGGTGTGCGCGAAAGCGCCTACGGTGTGCGAGAGTTCGGCGGCGGAAAGCCGTCCGTCACCGCGTCGGTAGTCGGTGATCTCGGTGAGTGTGGGACGTGCGGAGGTCAGCACCGGGCGGGCGGCGAGCAGGACGAGACTCAGTAGCACCTCGATGGGTGTGACGCGTAGCGCAGCGGGAATCACGTGGAGCACCGCGTCGACATCCGCCGCGCTCAACCGTAGTTCGTGGCGATCACGCGACGTGTGTGCACTGGGTCGGGCATGTTTCGCGATCACTGGTGCGCCGGCTAATACGCGTGCCCAATAATCGAATTCGTTGCGTCGGATTGTTTCCGCCTGCGCCGCCAGCGACATCGACCACGCGCGCAGCGAGGTGCCGGTGACCGGCGTCAGCCCGGCGCCGGAGGCGAGCCGGGCGAGATCGTCGGCGATAATGTGCCGCGACGATTCGTCGGCGATGATCGGGTGTAGGACGGTCAGCAGTTGGGGGCCGTTCTCTCGGCGCAGCCACACGAACCGCACCATATCGCCAGTGTTCGGGTCGAGGTCTGCGGCCGCAGCCGTCACCGCGACGCGCGATTCCTCGTCGGAATCGGCTTCCAGCAGCAGTGATTCGACGGGTAACCACGGTGTGTGTGCGATGTCGATGACGGGTGCGGAGTCTTCCGTCAGTCGCGCGCGCAGCGCATCGTGTCGCTCGATGATCGACGCGATGAATCCCACGACGGTATCGCGGTCACCGCCGTGGGGCAGTGCGGTCACTATCGGTGCTACCGGTGGCGCCGATTCGAGATGGGTGAGCACGCGGTGCATCTGCGGGGTGAGCGGCATCGTTCCGATCCGCCCGCCGGCTGGCGTGAGGATCTGCTCGCCCTGATCGATGGCTGTCACGTGCGGTGCGAGCGCGGCAATTGTCTTGTGTTCGAATATATCTCGTGGCCGCAGGGCCAGTCCCTCGGCCCGCGCCCGTGATGAGAGGGTAATGACGCCGACACTATCGCCCCCGAGGCTGAAGAATGAGTCGTCGACACCCACCCGCTCGGCGCCGAGTACCTCGGTGAACAGTGCGGCCAGTTGGCGTTCGATCCTCGATCCGGGTGCCCGGTAAGGGACCTCCGCGGTGAACGAGGGTTCGGGAAGCGCCCGGATATCGAGTTTGCCGTTCGGCGTGCGGGGGAGGGCATCGAGTGCGACGTAAGCGTCCGGGCTGGTGCCGGTGGGCAGGCGATGCTCGCAGTGCGCACGTGCCGCCGCCGCATCCCACGCATCGCCGGCGGGGACCACATATGCCACCAACCGCGGACCACTGGCCGTCTCGCGCACCATCACCGCATGCTGGCCGACCCCGGGCGCCGCGGCGAGGACCGACTCGACCTCGCCGATCTCGATCCGCCGACCACGGATCTTGATCTGGGCATCGCGACGGCCGTGATAGCGCAATACCGGCGCAGATCCGGTGGTCCAGCTGACAATGTCGCCCGTGCGGTACATCCGAGTTCCGGCGGCCCCGAACGGGTTGGCGATGAAACGTCCTGCGGTCAGGCCAGGCTGGCGGTGATAGCCGCGGGCGAGTCCCGGACCGGCCAGATAGAGCTCGCCGCGCACCCCGGCGGGCACCGGCCGACACCGTTGATCGAGCACGAGGGCCTCGAATTCACAGACCGGGCGTCCGATGGTGACCGGTGCCCCCGCCTCGAGGACGCCCACCGCCGAGATATTGGTGGCCTCGGTGGGGCCATATCCGTTGCGCATCAACCGTCCTGGGGCCCAGGTATCGACCAGTGCGGTCGTCACGGCCTCACCGCCGACCCCGAGTACCGCGAGATCAGGCATCCGGCCGGGTTCGATGGTGGCCAGCAGCGTCGGGGTGAGTAGCGCGTGGGTGACACCCGCTCGCTCGACCACACCGGCGAGATCGCCTGCGGCCAAGCCCGGGGCCGCGACGACAAGCGTGGCGGCACACGACAGAGCCGACACCTGCTCACCGATGGCCATGTCGAAACTGGGGGAGGCGATGTGCAGGAATCTGCTTTCCGGGGTGATCCGATACGCCGCCCGGCGTTCGGTGGCCAGATTCGCCACGCCGCGATGTGTGCCGACAACGCCTTTGGGACGACCGGTGGAACCGGATGTGTAAATGATGTAGGCGGCCCTATCAGGGTGAACGGTGTCGGGATGGACGCTGGTGTGGTGCGAGCTGGTCGGCGCATCATCGGCCGATTGCTGTTCATCGATCGACAGCCAGTCGATATCGCGGGGAAGCGTGTCGCGCAGAGCGCTACTGGTGATTCCGATCCTGGCCCGGCTGTCGGTGAGGATATGTTCGATACGCTCTGCGGGATAATCCGGGTCGATGGGGACGAAGGCGGCGCCGGTGAGCAGGATGCCCCACACCGACACCACCGATTCGATGGATCGGGGCAGTGCCATCGCGACGAACCGGTCGGGGCCCGCTCCGGCGGCCCGGAGCCGGGCGGCCAGGCGCGCCGCCCGCTCGCCGGCCTGCCGATATGTCAGCGTCTCTCGGCACCGGTCGGCGTCATGATATTCCAGTGCCACTGCGTCGGGGGCGGATTCGATTGCGGCACAAATAAGTTCACCGAAGCTACCGTGTAATTCGGCGGCTCGGCCGCGGGCTGGTACCAACGCCCGCCGTTCTTTCTCGGTGAGCAGGTCGATGTCGAGGACACGGAAATCGGGGTCGGCATCGGCGAACGTGTCGAGCACGCCCAATAGTCGACGTCGATGGGCGGCAAGGCTATCGGCGTCATAGAGTCCGCGATTGCCCAGGATGTCGACACCCATAGCGCCGTCCGGGCCCGGATAGAGGTTGATCGAAATATCGGCGACCAATCCGCCGCTGAGGATATGGAAGTGACCGGGCACCTCACCGAGGGCAACATCGGTGCGGAAATTCATAATGTTGATGATCGGCCCGTACATTCCGCCCAGGGTCACCCTACGTTCCGTCTCGCCCAGATCGCGGTGCAGATCTTCGCTCCGGTAGCGCTGATGGCGCAGTGCCCCAGTCAATTCCAGGCCGGTAGCCCGGATGAGGTCGGCAACTGTGGTCGTCGCCTCCACCCGGACGCGGATGGGCACAACGTTGGCGAGCATGCCCGCCGAACGGCGCAGCACCGCATTGGTGCGTGCGGTCACCGGCAGGGTGAGTACCACGTCTTCGGTGCCGGTGGCCAATGCCAGCCAGCCTGCGACGGCGGCGATCACGACGGCGGCGTCTAAGCTGCCGAATCGGTGTGCCGCGGTCTGGAGGCGAGCGGCGAGGTCGGCCGGCAGCGCACCGCGAGCGTGGATCGGCAGCACATCGGGCGGCGCGGTATCGCCGGTGAGTGTTACTGGCTCAGTGAGGTTGTGGGTCTTACCCACCCAGTAATCGCGATCCATCTGATAGCGGTTCGACTCGCGATACTGCTCCTCGGCGTCGGCCAGCGCCGACAGCGGTGGCGCGTCGTATCCGGCGATCGGGGCGGCATCGGGACGGATACGTGCCGAATAGAGTTCGGCGGCACGGTTAATGAATCTGATCGCCCCGTAGCCATCGACAACGATGTGATGGATGCACGAGTACCAGAAATAGTGATCGTCGCGCAGTCGCAGCACCGCGCCGCGAATCAGTCGGTCGGCGAGGAGATCAAAGGGGGTGGTGTAGTTGGCGATCATCCACCGGTGCGCGGCCGCGACCGGATCGGGTTCATCGCGCAGGTCAACGAATTCCATGGAGTCGTCCTGGTTGTGGTCGACCACCTGGAGGGGTTCGTTGCGCCCGTCTACCTCAATGAGGCGCAGCATTCCACTACTCACCTCATGCAGACCCTCGCGGCACACGTCGATGAGCACGTCCACATCGATCGGACCCTGGAATTCGATGTAAGTCGCGATGACGAACGGGGTAGTAGGCATCATTGTCTGTGCCCACCACATGCTCCGCTGGGCTGCCGTCAGTGCAAACGGAACCGTATCGTCATGGACGGTGCTGCTGTGGACGGTGCTGCTGTGGACCGTGCTGTCGGTGGGTCGCGGCCGGAGTCCAGAGGTCACGAGGGTCCTAACGGTCAGTGCTGCCCGTTGGGGACGGGCGGTTTCCACGGACCGCACCGCACGGTCCAGCAATAAGGGTTGCATACCCTTAGATCGCGGCGGCGACCGACTCGCGTCAGATGACCGGATTCGCGTCGACTCCATTGGTCCGCGGCTCGGAAAAATTCACGCGGTAACCCACGTTCAGTAATCCGACGAGCTGCCGTTGAGGGACGTTCTGATGTCATTGAGGACGAGCCATGCTGCGGCCAGGCCCGGTGATCGATACCAGAGGTCGTCATTCACCGAGAGAACCCGCTTCCAGCCGGCGGCACCGAGGTTGAGCCAGCGATCGCTCAGCAGTACCTGTTTGCCGTGTTCGAGTCCCTTGGCCCCTTCAAAACTGACATAGATCAGGTCTGCGTCGGCATGTGTGAAGTTCTTGTCGGTGACGAGGGTTGTGCCGGTGAGGCGCTGGTAGGCCGGGCGCTGCACGCCGACGGCCGAGAGGATCTGGCCCGCGAAGCTGTCGGTGCCCGCGATCACCTCGCCGTCGCCGGTGAACCGGACCAAAGATACCTGTGCGTGCGAGGCGTCGAGTCGGTTGCCGATCTTGGCTGCGGCGGCACGGAGGTCGGCGAGTCGTTGCCGGCCGCTGTCGGTGCGGTGCAGTGCCCCGGCGACGGCGAGGAACTCGGTGCGCCAGTCGCCGGGCGTGATGGTCACCACGCGCGCCGAAGTGAATGGATGCGCCGCGGCGGCTGTTGCTGGCGTGGTCAGCACGATGTCGGGTGCGGCTGCGGTGACGGCCGCAGTATCGGGATGTGTACCGATCGTCGGGACCGAGGCCAGCTGTGGGCCGAGATATTCGGGGATAGCGCCAGCCGCACTCGTGATCGCGGTGACCTTGGGGCCGATACCCAGCGCGCACACCGCGTCCAGCAGTGCCGGGTCGGTAACCACGATCGCGCCGACATCGGGTTGTCCGGGATCGGGTGCGGTGGGCGCCAGGCAGGTACGCGCGTAGTTGCGGTCGGCGGATACGACATTGACCTCCGCGATTCGCGTGGTCGATGTCGAGATCAGCTTGCCGTCTGGGGTGGTCAGCGGGGTGTCCTGCGAACACCCGGATATGCCTAGAGTCAGCACGGCCAGGCCGACACCGATCCCGATGCCGATCCGCGACCGCCGGGACCGTGCGCCCCCGCATGCCTCGCGCATCCGCGCACCCCCGGTACCGCCACAGCTCGCCACGCCACCAAACCTAGCATCGCCGGATCCGGGTTTTCCGGGGTGCGCCCGGAGCGCGCCGGACCCGCCGATTCACCCGCATATTCATATGCTGACCTGCACCGCCATGGGACGGGCCGAATTTATTACGACAGATCGTAGGACCCACTCGGCCCGCAGCGAGTACAGGGTTTAGGATCGGTAATCAGCGCTCGGTTTGTTCGTGTGCCGACAACGGCCTCCGCTACTTCGTGGCAAGTCCGGTGGTCGGCAAGAGGAGGATCTGTGACCGCGGTAGACCAACCCGCCACTCGCGTGGCACCAGTGCGTCCGTACCCGGAGCGCTACCAGCCCAAGGGTTCGTTCATCTACAAGCTGATCACCACCACCGATCACAAGCTGATCGGCATGATGTACATCACCGCCTGCTTCGCATTCTTCCTTATCGGCGGTCTGATGGCGTTGCTGATGCGCGCCGAGTTGGCCCATCCGGGCATGCAATTCCTCTCCACCGAGCAGTTCAATCAGCTGTTCACGATGCACGGCACCGTGATGCTGCTGATGTATGCCACCCCGATCGTGATCGGCTTCGCCAACTTCGTGCTGCCGCTGCAGATCGGCTCGCCCGACGTCGCATTCCCGCGGTTGAACGCCTTCGGTTTCTGGCTGTTCGTATTCGGTTCGACGGTGGCCATCGGCGGATTCCTTTCACCGGGCGGTGCCGCCGATTTCGGCTGGACCGCCTACACGCCCCTGACCGATGCCGTGCATTCACCCGGCGTCGGCGGTGACCTGTGGATCATGGGGCTCGCCGTCTCCGGCCTGGGTACCATCCTCGGCGCGGTCAACATGGTGACCACCGTCGTCTGTCTGCGGGCCCCGGGCATGACGATGTTCCGGATGCCGATTTTCACCTGGAACATCCTGGTCACCAGCGTGCTCATCCTGATGGTCTTCCCGCTGCTGACCGCTGCGCTGATGGGTCTGGAGGTTGACCGCCAATTCGGTGCCCACATCTACGATCCGGCCAACGGCGGCGTGATCCTGTGGCAGCACCTGTTCTGGTTCTTCGGCCACCCCGAGGTCTACATCATCGCGTTGCCCTTCTTCGGCATCGTCTCCGAGGTCTATCCTGTCTTCAGCCGCAAACCGATCTTCGGCTACTCCGGTCTGGTCTACGCCACGCTCGGTATCGCTGCGCTGTCGGTGGCGGTGTGGGCGCACCACATGTACGTCACCGGCGCGGTCCTGCTGCCGTTCTTCTCCTTCATGACCTTCCTCATCGCGGTGCCTACCGGAGTGAAATTCTTCAACTGGATCGGCACCATGTGGAAGGGACACATCACCTTCGAGACGCCGATGCTGTTCTCCGTCGGCTTCATCGTCACCTTCCTCTTCGGTGGTCTGACGGGTGTGCTGCTGGCCAGCCCGCCGCTGGACTTCCATCTCTCCGACAGCTACTTCGTCGTCGCCCACTTCCACTACGTGCTGTTCGGCACCATCGTGTTCGCGACATATGCGGGCGTCTACTTCTGGTTCCCCAAGATGACGGGCCGCATGCTCGACGAGCGGCTGGGCAAGTGGCACTTCTGGTTGACCTTCCTCGGTTTCCACACAACATTCCTCGTGCAGCACTGGCTGGGTAACGAAGGTATGCCGCGTCGCTACGCCGACTACCTACCGTCGGACGGATTCACCACCTTCAACGAGATTTCGACGCTCGGCGCATTTATCCTCGGCCTGTCGACGTTGCCGTTCCTGTGGAACGTCTTCAAGAGCTACCGCTACGGCGAGGTAGTGACCGTCGATGATCCGTGGGGCTTCGGGAATTCGCTCGAATGGGCGACGAGCTGCCCGCCGCCCCGACACAACTTCACCGAACTGCCGCGTATCCGCTCGGAGCGTCCGGCGTTCGAGCTGCACTACCCGCACATGATTGATCGGATCAAAGCCGAGGCACACGTCGGCGGCGGTCATGGTCATGAGAGCCGGGCGGCAGAGAACGTGCGTCGGGACCCGCTCACCACCGGTAGCCATGAGGCGTCCGGGGACGCTGACCACTGACGTCGGTGCCAGCACAATCCCCGGTACTCATCACCGTCACCGGCCCGGATAAACCCGGCATCACCTCGGTACTGATGCGGGCGTTATCCAGCCAGCGGGTCGAATTGCTCGACGTTGAGCAGGTGGTGATCAACGACCGGCTGACACTGGGTGTGATGGTGTTAGTCGGCGGCGATCCCGAAGCGCTGCAGAATATCGTCGAACAGGCGATGGATTCGGTCGGCATGGACGTGATCGTCGAGGTCGGCGGCACCGCCGCCGGGCATCGCCCGTCCAGCCATGCCGTGGTGCTCCTCGGTAGTCCGGTGACGGCGAAGGCATTCAGTGCCGTCGCCGCGGAACTCGCCGGGCAGAACGGCAATATCGACTCGATCAGAGGCATTGCCGACTATCCGCTGACCGGCCTCGAACTCATGGTTAGCGTTGCCGGCCGCAATGATGTGACCGCCGACGCGGCGTTACGTAAAGGGTTGGCTTCGGTAGCCGCCACCCACGCCGTGGATATCGCCGTGGAGCGAGGCGGGCTTGCCCGGCGAGCCAAGCGGCTTATCGTTTTCGACGTCGACTCCACCCTCATTCAGGGTGAGGTCATCGAAATGCTGGCGGCCCACGCTGGCCGCGAGGCGGAGGTGGCCGCGGTCACGGAGGCGGCGATGCGCGGCGAACTCGATTTCGCCGAATCGTTGCATCAGCGGGTGGCGGCGCTCGCCGGCCTCGACGCACGCGTTCTCGATGAGGTGGCCGCGGATCTGGAACTGACCCCCGGCGCACGGACCACCATCCGTACCCTGCATCGGCTCGGCTATCACTGCGGGCTCGTTTCCGGTGGTTTCCGCCAGGTCATCGATGGACTCGCGCACGAACTCGAACTGGACTTCGTGCGCGCCAACACCCTTGAGGTGGTTGACGGAGTGCTCACCGGGCGGGTAGTCGGCGAGATTGTCGATCGCCCGGGTAAGGCGCGGGCGCTACGGGCATTTGCCGACCAGGTCGGCGTACCGCTGGAACAGACCGTTGCCGTGGGTGATGGCGCCAACGATATCGACATGCTCTCGGTGGCGGGGCTCGGGATCGCGTTCAATGCGAAACCCGCGTTGCGCGAGGTCGCCGACGCCGCACTCAATCATCCATTCCTCGATGCGGTGCTCTATATCCTTGGCGTCACCCGCGACGAGATCGAGGCCGCTGACGCTGCAGACGGTGTGCTGCGACGCGTGCCCTTGTCGTGACCCCGGTCGATGACACCAGTGGCGCATTCGGTGCGTGCTTTCGTCGGCTGACCAGCTATGTCGGTGGCGCCGACGATCCGCCCGATCGGGCCGATGTGCTCGCGATGCAGATGGTGCTGCACATCGAGAAGGACGAACCACCCGAGCGAACCGACCTGCTGGTTGCCGCCGCGCGCGCAGTCGCGCTGCTGTGCCTCGACGACCGGGCCGGTGCAAGCGAAGTGTGGGCGGCCCCGCTGGATGCATGGTGCGGCGCGCGTATCCGCAAGATCGCGCGTCGCGCCCGTGGCGCGCAGTGGGTTGCGGCGCAAGAAGTATCGGGAATCACCGCTGCGGTCGGAACCGCGCAGGCGCGAGCAGTGATACCCGGCCGAGTCGGTGACGTCGACCGGCGTATTTCGCGACTACAGATCGGCGGCACCGAGATCGACGGGGTACTCCCCGGTGCCGCCAGTGCTCCCGGAGTGTGCCTGTGGGTCAACCCGACCCTTGAGATGACCGTCGGTAAACTCGCCGCACAGGTGGGGCATGCGTCGATGCTCGCGGTAAAACTCCTCGATGAACAGTCGGCGTACGTGTGGCGTGAAAACGGTTGTGCGTTGTCGGTGTGCCACGCCGATCCGGCCCGCTGGCAGGAGTTGCTCACCGCCGAGGCGTCCGGCCGTGCGGTTGCCGTCCGTGACGCGGGATATACCGAAATAGCTCCGGGTTCGGTAACCGTCATCGCCACCGTCGAACCCACCACTGACACCGGATAGAGGAGCCACCCGCCGATGAGCGATCGTCTACCGCGCTGGGCCAGCGACCTGGGCTTCGCCGCACACCCCGAAGGCGGCTGGTTCCGCGAGACATGGCGCAGCGAGATCACGCTGCCCGCACATGTGCTGCCCGCCGGATATCGTGGTGCGCGTGCGGCCGGCACCGCCATCTATTTCCTGCTCCTGCCGGGGGAGGAATCGGCATGGCATACGGTGCGCGGCAGCGAAATCTGGCTTTATCACCGCGGTTCGCCCGTCGAATTAGATCTGGGCGGCAATGGCCAGCGACCACTCCGGACCCGCACCGTCGTCGTCGGGCCCGATGTCGGTGCCGGCCATGAGCCGCAGGCCATTGTGGCGCCCGGATATTGGCAGCGGGCTCGGCCCGCCGGCGATGAGGCGGCGCTGGTGAGCTGTATTGTGGTGCCCGGCTTCGACTTTGACGATTTCAGTCTCGACGATACCGTCAGCCTCGACGACACGACCCAGTCCTGACGAGGCGCGCTGAGTGGTCGGTCGGCGGCCGGATTCAGTGCGTGGCCGCGTGTGCGTCGCGGATCGCGGGCGCGAGGTGGCCGAGGGTGCCTAACCACACCTGCCGGTCGGGGGCGACGGAGGCGATGATGAGCTCATCGGCATCGGCGTGCCCGCTGAACCAGTCGAGATAGTCACGCACCTGTGCGGGGGTACCGACACCGGCGTAGGTGAGCATCGAATCGATCTGGCGGCCCTGCGGCGTCGACAAGATGGCGTCGGCTTCCTCATCGGTGAACCGGCGCTCGCGACCGAAGAGCACGTTGACGCGGTTGCGTTTCGCCTGGCGTAGCTGGGCGTGGGCCACGGCCGGATCGTCGTCGGCGATGACGCACACACCCGCGATCACATAAGGTTCGGCGAGTTGGGTGCTTGGCTGGAATTTCTCCCGATACAGTGCCACCGCCTCGCTGAGCGCGGCCGGGGCAAAATGCGAGGCGAAGGCATACGGCAGCCCGAGTGCGGCGGCCAGCTGTGCACCGAAGAGCGACGACCCGAGGATGTAGAGGGGTACGTCGGTGCCAGCTCCGGGTGTCGCCGAGATTCCCTGAATGCGGGATTCGCCGCGCAGATAGCCCTGTAGTTCGAGCACATCGGAGGGAAAACGCTCGGCGGCGGAGATGTCGCGGCGTAACGCGGTGAACGTCTGCTGATCGGAGCCGGGGGCGCGACCGAGACCGAGATCGATCCGGCCGGGATGCAGTTCGGCCAGAGTTCCGTATTGTTCGGCGATCGTCAGCGGGGAGTGATTGGGCAGCATGACGCCACCGGCGCCGAGGCGGATCGTCGATGTGTGCGCCGCGACGTGAGCGATCAGTACCGCGGGCGCCGACGATGCAATCGTGCGCATGTTGTGATGCTCGGCGTACCAAATTCGGTGATATCCCCATGATTCGGCGTGGCGGGCCAGTTCGGTTGAGGCCGCCAGGGATTCGGCCACGGATTCGCCGCGACCGATCTGGGCGAGGTCGAGAATGGAAAGCGCGACGGACATATCAGTGGCAAGGTTTGCGCGGGATCCGATATTCCCGCTCCGGATTCCGGATTCGTGCGCCGACACGTCCTACCGGTGGGCGCGCAGGCTAAGTGAGTAAGGCACGATGGGACGTGTGAGCGCCACCGATTTCCACGACCCCGACTTGCTCATCGACTTCCACGACGTGACCCTGGTACGCGGCGGCAACACGCTCGTCGGCCCGGTCACCTGGCAAGTCGAACTCGATGAACGATGGGTGATCATCGGGCCCAACGGTGCCGGTAAAACCTCGTTGTTGCGGCTGGCCGCCGCCGAAGTGCATCCGACGTCGGGCACGGCCCGTCTACTTGGTGAGGAACTCGGCCGTGTCGAGGTACGTGAACTGGCCACCAGGATCGGCGTCGCGAGTCCGCGTCTGGCCGACCGCGTACCCGACGACGAAGTGGTCACCGACCTGGTGATCTCGGCAGGCTATTCGGTGATCGGCCGGTGGCGGGAGACGTATGACGATGTTGATCGCGCCCAGGCCGTCGAGTCGCTGGAGTCGATGGGTGCCGAACATCTCGCGGACCGGCGGTTCGGCACGTTGTCATCCGGTGAACGCAAACGAGTGCTCATCGCGCGTGCTCTGATGACCGATCCCGAGCTGCTTCTGCTCGATGAGCCCGCTGCCGGACTCGATCTGGGCGGCCGTGAGGAACTCGTCGACCGGTTGTCTCGGCTGGCGGCAGATCCGGATGCACCCGCCATAGCCTTGATCACCCACCACGTCGAGGAGATCCCGGCAGGCTTCACGCACGCATTGTTGCTCGCCGAGGGGCAGGTGGTTGCGCAGGGGCTGCTCAACGATGTACTGACGAGCAAAAATCTGTCGGACACCTTCCGCCAGAAGATCACGCTCACCAAGGACGGCGGCCGTTTCTTCGCCCGGCGGTCGCGTCGGGCCGGCGGGCACCGGCGCGCGGCGGGGGCCTAGGCACCACCGTCCGGGTAGTGGTAAAGATCATAGATGGCCGACACCCCGATCGACGCTACGCCGGCGCCGCCGCGCGATGCTGCGTCCGTGGTCCTCGTCCGTGACGGTGCCGCCGGCATCGAAGTGTTCTTACAACGCCGCGTCACGCAGATGGCTTTCGCCGGTGGCATGACGGTGTTTCCCGGCGGCGGTGTCGACGCGCGCGATTTCGACGCCGACCTCGCCTGGACCGGGCCGGATGTCGGGTGGTGGGCGGCACAGTTCGCCACCACCACGCAGCGTGCCCGGGCCCTGGTGTGTGCGGCGGTACGCGAAACCTTCGAGGAATGCGGAGTGTTGTTGGCATCGCGCGAGGATGGTTCCTTTCCGGCGCCGACATCGCTGCGGGCCGATCGGGATCGGCTGGTCGCCAAGACGATCTCCTTCGCCGACGTCGTGCGGGCACGTGAACTCACGCTGCGCGCGGACCTGCTGCGTCCGCTCGCGCATTGGATCACCCCGAAGAACGAAAAACGCCGTTACGACACGCGTTTCTTCCTGGCGGCGGTTCCGCCGGGACAGGTGCCCGACGCGCATACGTCGGAGGCAGATGTGGCCCGCTGGTCGGGAGCGGGAGAGGCGTTACGCGCATGGTCGCAGGGCGCGGTCTTTTTGCTGCCGCCGACGTGGGCCCAACTCACCGAAGTCGCGCGTTTCGGCACCGTCGATGAACTGCTCGCCGCACCGCACCCGATCGAGCCGATAGAGCCGGCTGGAAGCGGGGAATCGGGGGCGGCCGGGTTGAGTTTTGCCCATGCCGACGAGTACTACGCCGGGCTGGGCGCCAATCAGGGCCTCGGCACCACCCGTTGAGTTGCGGGATGCGGGTGGCGGTGGGTGTCGTCGACTCGGTCCGGGTGGGACGGGTAGCCTTCGGACATGCCTGAGTTCGTGACTCTCGAGACTTCTGATGATCACCCCGGTGTGGGGACGATCCTGCTCAATCGGCCGCCGATGAACGCGCTGAACCGCCAGTTGCAGACCGAACTGGTGGCCGCGGCCACCGAAGCAACAGATCGCGACGACATCAAGGCTGTCGTCATTTACGGCGGACCGAAGGTGTTTGCGGCGGGCGCCGATATCAAAGAGATGAACGATATGAGCTTCGCCGAGATGAGTAAGGTTGCCGGACGGCTGCAATCGGCGCTCGGAATCGTCTCGGAGATCCCCAAGCCGACGGTGGCCGCGGTCACCGGTTACGCATTGGGCGGCGGCCTTGAAATCGCGCTGAGCGCCGACCGCCGCATCGCCGGAGACAACGCCAAACTCGGTGTACCGGAGGTCTTACTCGGTGTGATCCCCGGAGGCGGCGGCACCCAGCGGCTGGCGCGGCTGATCGGGCCGGCGAAGGCCAAGGACTTGATCTTCACCGGGCGTTTCGTCGGCGCGGCCGAGGCGTTACAGATCGGGCTCGTCGACGAGGTGGTCGCTCCCGATGAGGTCTACAACGCGGCGCGCGCATGGGCCGGACAATTCCGCAACGCCGCTACAGTGGCGTTGGCGGCCGCGAAGAAGGCCGTCGACCAGGGGCTGGGCGTCGACCTGGATACCGGCCTCGCGATCGAGGAACAGCTTTTCGCCGCGCTCTTCGCGACTGAGGACCGGGCGATCGGCATGGCGTCATTTGTCCAGAACGGCCCCGGTAAGGCAAGCTTCGTCGGCAAGTGACGGGGATCGACCGCCCAGTGCCTGAACGTAGAGTGCTCCACAGTAGATAGACAGGCCCAAGCAGGTAGATATCCCAGAGCGGGTAGCTAGCCCAGAGTGTGTAGAGAGCAGAGGACGATGACGACACCGCCCCCCGGAGCTGATCCACAACCGAATCCGCACGCGAGCGCCGAAGAGGTTGCCGCAGCCCTGCACGACACCAAGCTCGCACAGGTGCTTTACCACGACTGGGAGGCTGAGACCTACGACGAGAAGTGGTCGATCAGCTTCGATGAGCGCTGCATCGATTACGCACGGGGCCGCTTCGATGCCGTTGCCGCCGACGTCCCGTTGCCGTATCAGCGGGCCATGGAACTCGGTTGTGGCACCGGATTTTTCCTGCTCAACCTGATGCAATCGGGGGTGGCGAAGCAGGGCTCGGTCACCGACCTTTCGCCCGGCATGGTCAAGGTGGCGTTGCGTAACGCCGAGAACCTGGGCCTCGATGTGGACGGCCGGGTGGCCGATGCGGAGAAGATCCCTTACGACGACAACACCTTTGATCTCGTTGTCGGACATGCTGTGCTGCACCACATTCCCGACGTCGAGCAGGCGTTGCGCGAGGTACTTCGGGTACTCAAGCCCGGTGGGCGGTTCATTTTCGCCGGCGAGCCGTCGACCATCGGTGACTTCTACGCGCGCTGGATGAGCCGGGCCACCTGGTTCGCGACCACCAATCTCACCAAATTGGGGCCGCTGCGTTCATGGCGCCGCCCCCAGGAGGAACTCGACGAGTCGTCACGCGCGGCCGCGCTGGAGGCCGTCGTGGATATCCACACGTTTGATCCCGACGAATTGGCGGGCATCGCCCGCTCGGCCGGTGCCCACGGCGTGGAGACCGCGACCGAGGAGTTGGCGGCCGCGATGCTGGGCTGGCCGGTCCGTACCTTCGAGGCCGCCGTCCCCGCCGACAAGCTCGGCTGGGGCTGGGCGCGATTCGCGTTCGGTTCGTGGCGGGGGCTCACCTGGGTGGATGAAAACATACTGCGTAAAGTGGTGCCGCCCAAGTATTTCTACAACGTGGTAGTAACCGGAACCAAGCCCGAGTAGGCCGGGGCACGCCGTGGCGGTGTGCGCGGTGGCCCAGCGAGCCTGAGGCGGGTCCGTGGTTTACTCTTTCACGCTCGACGATGTCGCCTTTTTGCGATCTCATCACGGTGAGCAAGCCCTGGCTGCGGTGGCGGAGCTGGCACTTACCTCGTCGACGATGATCTCCGATGTGGCGTGGGTGCGCGGCAGGTATGCACCGCATGACGCCGCGGTGCTTGAGACGGTGCGGTATCGCCGGCGGGCGGGCGCCAAACTCCGGCATGCGGGGAGGTGGCTGCTCACCGACGACTCCCTGCAGCAGGCGACACCCTCGGTGGTTGCCGCGCACCGGGCCGCGGAGATCGCGCGCCGCTATCCGGGTGCGGTGGTCCATGATCTGACGTGTTCGGTCGGCGGTGAACTCGTTGAGTTATCGGCCCGCGGGGAGCTCGGTGGTGTCATCGGATCTGATCTCGATCGGGTGAGACTAGCTATGGCCCAACACAATTCACGCTTTACCGATCGGCCGCCCACCCTGTTGGTGGCGGATGCGCTGACGCCTACATCGACTGCCGACGTGGTGATCGCCGACCCTGCTCGCCGGTCGGGCGCAACCCGTGTGTTCCGACTCGATGCGCTGATTCCGCCACTGCCGGATGTGCTGACGACCTACGCGGACCGGCCGCTGATAGTCAAATGTGCTCCGGGACTTGATTACCGGGCTTTGCGTGATCAATTCGGATTCGACGGTGAGGTGGCGATCACCTCACTCGATGGTGGTGTGCGTGAAGCATGTCTGTGGGCCGGCCCCGGTGTGGTGCCGCGTCGGCGGGCAACGGTATTACGTTCGGGGCCCGACGGTGCGATCACCGAATACGAGGTCACCGATACCGAACCCGACGACATCGCATCCGAGGGTCCGGTGGGGACGTGGATCATCGACCCTGACGGGGCAGTCATCCGCGCGGGTCTGGTGCGCCACTACGCCTACCGACATGGGTTGCGCCAGCTCGATCCGCAGATTGCCTATCTGACCGGTGAAGCGATTCCACCGGGGGAGCGGGGATTCCGAGTTCTCGAACAGGTGCCGACCGCAGAAAAGGCATTACGTAAAGCGCTGGATGCCCGCGACTGCGGCAGCCTTGAGATTCTTATCCGGGGGCTCGACATCGATCCGGACCTTCTTCGTAAGAAGCTGCGGCTGCGTGGTTCTCGACCATTCGCATTGATCCTCACCCGGATCGGCCGCAAGGCGGTGGGATTTGTGTGCGAACCAGGTATTCGTGAACCGGTACCGGGTGAGGGTTGACCCGCCCGGCCGACCGCTCGCGTTACCGCTTGTGAGCTGCGGCGGCTTCGGTTGTGGGTGCGGGTGAAGTGTTGCTTCGCAGGCTGATTGCGCCACAGCTTGCCGCGGCGATGACACATAGGGCCGAGGCGACGTAGAATGCGTTGTCATAACTGCCCTGGGCATCTCTGATATATCCGGCGCCGAATGCGGCGATGGCTGCACCCGCCTGATGTGAGGCGAAGATCCAACCGAAGACGACGGGGGTGTGTGCGCCGTAATAGTGGCGGCAGATCGCGAGCGTCGGGGGAACTGTTGCGACCCAGTCCAACCCGTAGAAGATGATGAACACCCAGGTGCTCGGTTCGGCGTGGGCTGAGAGCAATGTCGGGAGTAGTAGCAGGGATGCGCCGCGTCCGAGATAGTAGATCACCAGCAGGATGCGTGGGTCGACACGATCGGTGAGCCATCCGGAGAACACCGTTCCCGCGACATCGAAAATCCCGATGGTGGCCAGCAGGGATGCGGCCAGGGTAGTCGGCATGCCGTGATCGTGTGCGGCCGGAATGAAATGTGTGCCGATGAGTCCGTTCGTCGTCATCCCGCAGATCGCGAAACTTGTTGCCAATAGCCAGAATGCCCGGGTGCGGATACCGCGCGTAAGTCCGGAGACCACCGCGGCGAAGGTGCCGTTGGGCAGTGTGGCTGAGCTATTAGCGGGACCGGTGTCATCGGGACTGGCGCCGTAGGCGGTGGTGTGCGCGTCGGCGGGATGATCACGGATAAAGGCCAGCACGAGAGGGATTACGGCCAGGGCGACGAGGGTGACCACCACCGACGCCCAGCGCCAGCCGTGGCTTGCGGTGGCGTGCGCGATGACCGGCAGGAAGATGAGCTGGCCGGTGGCGCCGGCGGCGGTGAGCACCCCGGTCACCAGGCCGCGGCGGGCCACGAACCATCGGGTGGTCACGGTGGCGACGAATCCCATCGAGATCGAACCGGTGCCCAGGCCCACCAGTACGCCCCACAGTAGAAGCAACTGCCAACTCGCGGTGACGAAGACGCTCAGGCCGGTGCCCGCCGCGATGAGCACCATGGCGGTCACCAGGATGGGGCGGACGCCGAACCGGTCCATCAGTGCCGCCGCGAATGGCGCCGTCACTCCGTAGAGCACCATGTTGATCGACATTGCGGCGCCGATCGTCGCGTGTGACCACCCGAACTCGGCATGCAGTGGGTCCATCATTACGCTCGGCACCGCGCGGAATCCGGCAGCGCCGAGGATCGACACGAAACTGGCTGCGGCGACTATCCATGCATAGTGCACGCGGCGAATTGACGGTTCTTGTCGCGGTGGGGTCAACGTCATGAATTAAGAGTCGCCCAACCGGGGAGGTCGCACAATTGGCATAATTGACAATATGTCGGAAAATCGTGCCACCGTCGGGCATGCTGCTAGGCGCCCGCACAGGGTTGTGGTGTTCATGCTTGAGCCCGTTGTCGGATTCGACGCCACTATTGCGCCGCTACTGTTCGGGGAGGCCGGCGACGATATCGGTGAGTCTTTGTACGACGTGGTGATGGCGGGCCTTGATCTGCGGCCGTTGCAGACCACCGCCGGCTACCAGATCGTTCCGACGGCCGACCATTCGGCGCTGGCTACCGCCGACACCGTGATTGTGCCGGGTACCCGGCACGCACCCGTCCGTGAGTACGGCACGATGCCGCCGGAGGTGACCGCCGCATTCGCGTCGATACGAGCCGGTGCGCGCATCGTGTCGATCTGCACGGGGGCCTTTGTGCTGGCGGCGGCCGGTCTCCTCGACGGTCGTAACGCGACCACCCACTGGCGCTATGCCGCCGACTTTCGCCGCCTTTACCCGCAGGTCGATCTCGATGAGTCGGTGCTCTTCGTCGACGAGGGGAATGTGCTCACCTCGGCGGGGCTCGCCGCGGGAATTGACCTGTGTCTGCACATCATTCGCAGCGATCACGGCGCCGCGGTGGCCAATAGTGTTGCCCGACAATGCGTTGTCCCGCCGTGGCGGGAGGGTGGTCAGGCTCAATTCATCGAACGGCAACTTCCCGACGTCGACGGACGTGGGACGGCGGCCACGAGGGACTGGGCGCTGGCACACCTCGCCGACGATCTCAGCGTTACCCGGCTCGCGCGTCATGCGCAGATGAGTGCCCGCACCTTCAGCCGGCGCTTCCGGGAGGAGACGGGAGTGTCACCGGGGGCCTGGGTGCGTGACCGGCGGGTCGATCTCGCCCGCGAACTGCTGGAGTCGGGTGTGGTGTCGGTGGACGAGGTCGCGGCCCGATCGGGACTTGGCAGCGCCGACAACCTGCGCCACCACCTGCGCCGGAATCTCGGGATGGCGCCGTCGGCGTATCGGAAGGTATTCGCCGGGAGCGAGTGAGATGAGGTGAACTCCGGGTCGGGTGGCATGTGTGGGAGCCTGGGTGCCATTTATGGCGTCCGGACTCCCACACATCGGTTACTAGTGATCGATATTCTTGTTCGAATCGAAGAAGTAGACCTCGCCGATATTGGTGGCCACCGCGATCTGGCCACTCGGTGAGACCGCGACACCGGTGGTGAACCCGACGGAATCGGGTAGGGCCAGCGTGCGTATCGTCGCGCCGTCGTCGGTGCGCACCTCGATCAAGGAGAGCGAGTCCTTGCCGTTGTCCCGGATCACCGTCCATGCGGTCTTCGAATTGGTGAGCGTGGAGAGGCTCACCACATCGAGATCCGCCCGCTGCCACACCTTTTCGGCGTGATCACCGGCGTCGCGCAGCAGGGTCAACGGAGCGCCGAGCGCACCCGTCGGAATGATCAGACCATCTGGCGAGACACTCATTGTGGCGAATCCGTAACCGCCGTTGTCGTAGGTCCACTTCGTTTTTCCCGAGGTGGCATCGAGCGCCACGATCCGCCCGAGTCGACTGAAGGTATATACCGTTGTGCCGTCGGCCGATACGGTTGGCGGTCCGATGACGCCGCCGGGTACGTTTGCATGCCAGATCTCACGCACCGTGCGGGTGCCGTGATGTTCGGCATAGCTGAAACCGCGGATCTGGGAGGCGATTGCGCCGGTCGGCCAGAAGTTGAGGAAGAAACGCGCATGTTGTTCATCCACCGCCGGTGGCGTGGGCACCGCGCATCGCGGACCATTGGTGGCGCAATCGCCGAAGCCGTAGAGCGGATCGGCCGGGTCGGCGTCGGGCCGCAACCGGACCTCGGGTGCCATGAACTCGTTCGTCTGGGTGTTGAGTAGAAGGATTTGTCCCTGAGTCGTGGCCACCAGCACCATTTCCGGGGCGGCGAACTTCGCCGAAAGCGGCACACCGATCACCGGCATCCGCCAACGGATCGCGCCCCCGGCATTGAATGCGAGGAAAGTGGGCGCTTCGCCGACGTAGGGCTGGTCGTATTGGTCGACCACCGTCGAATTCAGTGCGATGCCCGTCTGCATTCGTTTGCAGAAGTTCATCCGTCCCGAGCGTGGATCGAGCACCATTAGATTGCAGCCGTGATCGGTATTGGCGGTCACGGTCACGTTCGAATATCCCGAGATGGTCACCGGCGCGGTCACCGGACCACCGGTCGGCCGGGTCCAGCTCAGAGCCAGGTCATCGGGAACCTTCGGATAGGCGAAATTAGAGTTCGCACCGTTGCCGCCGTAACTTGACCATCCCGCGCTGGGAATCGAGCGCACATCGATATGCCCGTCGGAGCAGGCCGAAATCGCGAACATCGCGGTAATCGCCACGATCAGCGCACCGAGTACCCGCCGGCCAACCCAAGCCATCGTGCTCCTGTCGTCTGGTCGCTGGCATACCTGCCGACGACACCAGCATCAGAGCCTATCGTGTGCCGGTGTGTGCGCCGGTGCCTTGGCTGCGGCGCGCGGTCGATTATGGTGATTCGACATGACAACGATGTGGAATGCCTCGTATCGGTCCCGGTGGCGTGCCGGTCGACGGCGCGATAACAGGCAGGTGCGGTTTGTGACCGCCGACTCGTTGCGATGGGTGCTGCGCAACCGCGCCTACACCCCGTGGTATCTGGTGCGCTACTACCGGCTCGCCCGATTCCGGCTGGCCAACCCGCATGTCGTGCTGCGCGGGATGGTCTTTCTGGGACGTAACGTCGAGATACACGCGACCCCCGAACTCGCCCGGATGGAGATCGGTCGCTGGGTGCACATCGGCGACGGCAATTCGATCCGTTGCCACGAGGGCAGCCTGCGGATCGGTGATAAGACGGTCTTCGGCTGTAATAACGTCGTCAACTCCTACCTCGACCTGGAGATCGGCGGTTCAGTGCTGATCGCCGATTGGTGCTACATCTGCGACTTCGACCACAAGACAGATGACATCACCACGCCCATCAAAGACCAGGGCATCGTCAAGGGGCCGGTGCGAATCGGTTCGGACACCTGGATCGCGACAAAGGTGACGGTGCTACGGAATACGATCGTCGGCCGCGGTTGCGTGATCGGGGCGCATGCCGTGGTCAGGGGCGAGATCCCCGACTATTCGATCGCTGTCGGCGCACCCGCACGGGTGGTGAAGAACCGTAAGGATGCGTGGGCGGCGACAGCCGCCGAGCGCGCCGAAATCGAACGCGCGCTCGCCGATATCGAACGCAAGAAAGCCGAACGCCGCTAGCCGGTTCCCGCCACCGCCACCGCCGCGGCGCGGGCCGATCGTGCAACATCGGGGTCGGCGTGAATGCCGGCGGTGACCATGGCACCCTCCGCGAGCAGGTACACCGAATCGGCGAGCGATTCATCACCGTCGCACCACCGGATAATCTGCTCGCGGAATCGACGCTTATGTGTGCGCACCGCGGCGAGGATCGCGGGGGAGGCGGCGGCCATCTCGCCGTGGGCGTTGATCCACGCGCAACCCCGAAACTCCGGCTGCGCGAACCACTCGCCGAGCCACTCGAAGAGCGCCGCGAGTCGTTGAGTTCGGGTGTGTGAGCGGGATACATGGCTCTCCACGGAGTCCCGCCAACGCTCATCCCGCCGATCCAGCATCGCCACGGCCAGCGCTTGCTTCGTGGGGAAGTGCGCGTAGATCCGTTTGAGCGTCACGCCTGCGGCGGCGCGGATCTCATCGACGCCGACCGCATGGAATCCGCGGTCGTAGAACAATGTTTCGGCCGCATCGAGGATGGC
>JASGFW010000041.1:0-32011 GCA_047605305.1 Gordonia sp. (in: high G+C Gram-positive bacteria) | reverse complement strand
GCGGTATCGACGCGCAGCTCGCTGCATCGGACGGAGATTGTCCGACGGTGCCTCTAGGCTGACGCCGTGGCCAAACCGAAATCCTCCTTCCGCTGCACCGCCTGCGGCCATCAGGTCGCGAAATGGGTTGGCCGCTGCCCGGACTGCGGCGAGTGGGGCACCGTCGATGAATCGAGGCCCATCGCCGCTGTGACGGCCGCACACGGACCGGTCGCACCGTCGAGTCCCGCGGTACCCATTACTGCGGTCGACGCGGCGACGTCGACCGCTATCGCCACCGGCATCACGGAGTTCGACAGGGTACTCGGCCGTGGCGTGGTTCCCGGTTCGGTGATTCTGCTCGCCGGCGAACCCGGCGTCGGCAAGTCAACACTCCTCCTCGAAACCGTCAAGCATTGGGCGCGTAGTGGCCGCAAGGCGCTCTACCTGACCGGCGAGGAGTCGGCCGGTCAGGTGCGGATGCGCGCCGAACGCACCGATGCCGTACACGAGAACATCTATCTGGCCGCCGAGACCGATCTGGCCACCATCCTCGGACACGTCGATGCGGTGGCACCGTCGCTGCTCATCGTCGACTCCGTACAGACTGTCGTTGCGACCGGCACCGAGGGGGTCAGCGGCGGGGTCACCCAGATACGAGCGGTCACCACCGCACTGGTGTCGCTGGCCAAGAACCGCGGAATCGCGGTGATCCTGGTCGGCCATGTCACCAAAGAGGGCGCAGTCGCGGGTCCGCGGTCGCTTGAGCATCTCGTCGACGTCGTACTCTCCTTCGAGGGTGATCGGCATTCGTCGTTGCGGATGGTGCGCGGTATTAAAAACCGCTTCGGCCCGGCCGACGAGGTCGGCTGTTTCGAACAACGTTCAGACGGCATTCACGAAGTTTCTGACCCTTCGGGAATCTTTGTACACCAACATGATTCGGATGTTTCCGGATCGTCGGCCATCGTCGCCATGGATGGCCGACGGGCACTCGTCGGCGAAATTCAGGCGCTGACCGCGGCTACCGGAATGGCAACTCCGCGGCGGGCGGTGTCGGGGCTCGACTCCGCACGGGTGCCGATGATCCTCGCGGTGTTGCAGAGCAAACTCGGCGTCGATGTGGGCAAGGTGGAGGTGTATGTGTCCACGGTCGGTGGCATGCGCGTCACCGAACCCGCCGCCGATCTCGGAATTGCGCTCGCCGTCGATTCCGCAGTCTCGAATAAGCCGATACCACGCACCACCGTGGCGATCGGCGAGGTCGGTCTGGCAGCCGAGATCCGCCGGGTCTCCGCGGTAGCGCGCCGCGTGGCTGAGGCGAAGCGGCTAGGATTCCGGCATGCGATCGTGCCCGCAGGCACCGATGAACCATTACCCGAGGGAATCCGCATCAGCCGGGTCGCCGACCTACACGAGGCACGCCGCGCGGCGCAGGTCGGTATAGTCCGAGATGTCACCCGGGCGCCGTTCTAACCGCCGGTCACGGCCCCGTGCGGTAGCCCTTCTGCTCGTCGCTCAAACCGCTCTTGTCGATATAGTCAGCGAAGTGTTCACGGGCATCAATCGCAATAAAGATGCTGCGCCCCAACGCAACCGGCTTCTCCGGGTCATCGAGGTGCGCGGTTGCCTCGACATAAATCTTGCGGCGTTGCCGGCCGAGGATATGGGCCCGCAGCACCACCGTTGAATCCAGCGGCACCGGCGCCAGGAAATCCACCTCAAGATGTCCGGTCACCGCCGACGCCCCGATCAACAGCGGTGCGGTCCCCATCACCTCGTCGAATGCGGTCGAAAGAATGCCGCCGTGGATCACCCCCGGCCCACCCTCGAAGCGCTTCTCGACGACTAGTGACGTTTCGACCGTGAACTCCTCGGCAGCGGCACGCACTACCAGTCCCAGCCCCTGCGGGGCATCGCTGCCGCACCCGAAGCACATCGGGTTATGCCATCGGATCGGCTCCCCGGGCGCAGCGGCCTTCGGATGACGCCGCAGCGGATCGAGGTCGGCGGGCACAACAAAGTCAGTTCTCACACGCGGTTACCCTAGTCTGCGATGGGTCTGCGGAGGGAGAACGGGATGGTCGAAGTGACACGGGCCGAACACGGTGTCCGCTCCGAGCTGACCCGGGAAACGCTGGCGCGCGTGGCTCCGGGCACCGGATTGCGCGACGGCCTCGAACGCATTCTGCGCGGCGGCACGGGCGCGCTGATCGTGATCGGACACGATTCCGACGTCGAGAAGATTTGCGACGGCGGCTTCCAGCTCGACGTCGAATTCGCGCCGACCCGCCTGCGGGAGCTGGCCAAAATGGACGGCGCGGTCGTCTTGTCCACCGACGGCAAACGGATCGTGCGCGCCAACGTGCAACTCGTTCCGGATCCATCGATCCCCACCGAAGAGTCGGGTACCCGACACCGGGCGGCCGAACGCACCGCCATCCAGACCGGGCATCCGGTCATCTCGGTGAGTGCGTCGATGTCGATCGTGAGCGTCTACGTCGACGGTATGCGCCGCGTGGTGGAAAGCCCCGACCCGATCCTGTCCCGCGCGAATGTCGCATTGTCGACACTGGAGCGCTACAAGGCTCGCCTCGACGAGGTCAGTGCCGCGCTCTCGCGCGCCGAGATCGAGGATTACGTGCTGCTGCGCGACGCGATGTCGGCGGCGCAGCGCATGGAAATGGTACGTCGGGTGTCGGTCGAGATCGATGAATACGTGCTCGAACTGGGCGTGAACGGGCGCCAGGTGAGCCTGCAGCTCGAAGAGCTCATCGCGGAAAACGACACGACACGTGAACTACTGGTGCGCGACTATTTCGCCAGCCCGGAACCGGCGACCGCCGAGGAGGTGCGGGCCACGCTCGCTGCCGTCGAGGCACTCACCGATGCCGACCTGCTCGATCTCACCCTGCTCGCCGGCGCCTTCGGCTACCCGACGACGATCGAAGCGCAGGATATCGCGATGAGCCCGCGCGGATACCGACTGCTGGCGGGTATCTCGCGGTTGCAGTTCGCGCACATCGATCGTCTCGTACGTAGTTTCAGCACCCTGCAAGCGCTACTGGCATCCTCGGCCGCCGACCTGCGTGCGGTGGAGGGTATCGGCAGCATCTGGGCGCGCCACATCCGCGAGGGGTTGTCCCGGCTCGCCGAAACCAGCATCGAACGCTACGACTAAAATCAGAACCGACTGAAATCAGGACAGACTGATATCAGGGTGTGGCGGGCGCGACGACGTTGAACGTGATCGGCGCCGACTCCTTCTCGCCCAGCTTGCCGATCGCCTGATACGACCCGACGGGAACCTGTACCCGCGGCTTATCGCAACCCGGATTGCTGGTGGTACCCGACCAGGTGATGGTGTCCTTGACCTGCTGCTGCGGCTGCAATAGCACATTGTTGACGGTCTTGATCGGCGAGCAATCCTGGGCGGACCACAGCGTGCGGGTGCCGTCGAGTGTGCGGACCACCACGTTCTGCGCTGCCTTGCCGATATCGCGTGTGCAGGCGGTCAGGCCGGCATTCGTGGTGACGATCGTGAAGACGGGCTGATCACCGGTCGTGTAGGTGGGTTTATCGGTGTAGAGCACGACAGCGAGATTCTGATCGGGGCACAACACCACACCGCCGGCACCCGTCGCAGGAGGCACAGATGTCGGGACGGCGGATGCTCCGGCCGATGCCGAGGCCGAGGCCGACACGGACGCATCGCTGCCGCCGCCGGTCCCGCCACCGGATATAACGTCGGAGGGTGGCGCCGACGACTCCGCCGAGGAGCCCTCATCCGACGTCGTGGCGAGCGTCGATGAGACCGATGCGGTCGATGCGGCTGGCGAGGGTGAGCCGCTACGACCCGACGTGGTCCAGATGATGAGACCAACCACGAGCGCGAGTACGGCCAGCGCGACCCCGCCGGCGACAATCCGCCGTCGCCAATAGATCTCCGGTGGAAGTGGGCCCTGCGGTTCGATCACGCGTCCACGCTATCGGCCTCGATCCACGCCCCGGCTGACCCGAAACGGCGTGTCGCCCAGAAAAACGGGCCTGACCGGGGCAAAGTCTCAAGTTAGGGTTCAGGCCCGATATGCCTCGCGGGCTACGACCGGGGCTTATGCGGATGCCGCCTTGTGATGCCCATCAAGACCCACCTCGTTCGGATCGACGCCGATATCGCCGTGGACGCCGCGCAGCTGCACCTCGCCCTCGCTCAGTGCGTAGGTCAGGCCGACGATCGCGAGTTTCTTGCTTTGCACGCGGTCGGCGATGATGCGGCTGCGCTGCATCAGCAGCGTGCCGGTCTCGACCACGTGACGTGCCTCGAATTCATCGACTCGGGTGAGCCCCTCACTGCGGCCGGCGAGAATGCTCGGGGTGACGCGTTCGACCAGATCGCGAATGTATCCGCCGGGGATCTGTAGCTCATCGAGGGCTTCGAGCGTCGCTTTGACCGCACCGCAACTGTCGTGTCCGAGGATTACGATCAGCGGCACTTCGAGCACTTCGGCCGCATATTCCAGCGAGCCCATAACCGCCGAATCCAGCACATGCCCGGCTGTGCGGACGACGAACATGTCGCCGAGTCCCTGGTCGAAGATGATCTCAGCGGCCAGCCGCGAATCCGCGCAGCCGAAGAGCACCACATGCGGGTGCTGGCCGGCCGCGAGCCGCGCCCGATCCTCGATACCCTGACTGGGATGTACCGAAACGCCGTCGATAAAGCGCTGATTACCCTCGCGCAGCACTGCCCATGCCTGCTTCGGAGTGAGTCCCATCATGAGGCATAGTCTGCCACCCGAACCCGTCCTTGGTTGGTTCGATCGCCACGAGCGCGAACTGCCATGGCGCGCACCCGGACTCTCCGGATGGCAGATCCTGGTCAGCGAGATCATGCTGGCGCAGACACCTGTTTCACGGGTCATCGAGCCGTGGACCACCTGGGTTCAGCGCTGGCCGGTGCCGTCGGCGTTAGCCGCGGAATCACCCGGCGAGGTGCTACGGGCGTGGGGCAAACTCGGATATCCGCGGCGCGCACTGCGCCTGCACGAGTGCGCACGAGTACTCGCCGAACACCATGGCGACGAGGTTCCGCGCGACGTCGAGACAATGCTGGGGTTACCCGGTGTCGGCGATTACACCGCGCGCGCGGTGGCATGTTTCGCCTATGGCCAGGCGGTGCCCGTCGTCGACACCAACGTCCGCCGCGTCATCGCACGCGGTGTGCACGGCCGCGCCGAAGCCGCAAACCCCTCTCGCGCCGACCTCGCCGACGCCGACGAACTGTTACCCCGATTGGCCAACGGTTCGTATTCCCCTAGTGCGCCACGCTTTTCGGCTGCACTGATGGAACTCGGCGCGCTGGTGTGCACTGCACGCAACCCCAACTGCGCGGCATGCCCGCTACCCGACTGCGCCTGGGTACGCGCCGGTCGGCCCGTACACACCGGACCACGCCGGCGCACACAGAAGTTTGCGGGGACCGACCGTCAGGTGCGGGGACTGTTGCTCGATGTGCTGCGCGGCACCACCGGGCCCGTCGAACGCGACCGACTCGATCTGGTGTGGCCATCGGATCCGGCGCAACGCAACCGGGCACTCGATTCGCTCCTCGTCGACGGGCTGGTGGAACTGACCGTCGACGCACGCTATTGCCTGGCCGGCGAAGCAGACCTGCATCCCCGTGCGAACGCGCCCCGATCTCAGTACGGGGACGGCAAGCCGGAAAGAAAGGCTTCGACGGCGCCGCGAAATACCTGCGGCGCGTCGTCGTGAACGAGATGCCCGGCTCCCGCAATGCGAAGATACTGCGCACGATCGTTCAGCGAAGCCATCTTTCGCATCTGGCCTGCCGGCGTAACCGAGTGCTCGGCTTCGATCACCAGGCTCGGCACCCGCACATCGCGCCACTGCGACCAGAATTCACGGCGACCCCATTCCTCGGCGATCGCGGCCCAGATCGGTAACCGACCATGCAGTCGGCCATCATCGAACGCCTCGTAAAAATATCGACCGGCCACAACTCCGAACATCTCCTCCGCCTGCGCCCGCGATTCGAAACGCGGCGGCCACGAAGAGAACCAGGGCGTCCAACTCGTCGTGGACTGGCCACGAAAGTCGGGCGCCATATCCTCGAGCACCAGAGCGGAAACCAATTCCGGATAGGCCGCGGCCGCACACCACGCATGCAGCGCCCCCATCGAATGCCCGACCAGCACAGCAGGTCCCAGGTCTACCCAGGTGAGAATTTCGGCGAGGTCGGCGACGAAACGTTCGGTGGCGAGTTCGGTGTCATCGACGGGCTCCGCGACATCGGCGCCGGTGTGAAACGCAGCGTCGTAGGTGAACACCCGGCCGTAGCGGCGCAACCACGGGATCTGCCGACGCCACGTTCGCCCTCGCCCCATCAGTCCGTGGAGCAACACGATCGGCCCCACACCCGAGTTCACCGATCGCAGGTCATCGATTCTCTGTTCCGCGACGCCGAGATCGCGGTCGCTCGATTCGGGGCCGCCGTGGTCAAGAAACCCGATCTCGGCGGAAACCATCGCTGTCACAGCTCACGAGACTAGCCGAGGGGCATCCTCATGAGGGAGCACGCAGCGCGTACATCACAATCGGTGTGCGCAGATCCACCAATGTCGTCGCCTATCCCCCGGTGAGGATGGCTAGGCTGGCGATATGACAGTGGTGAAGATCAACGCGATTCATGTCCCCGACGGCGCCGGCCCCGAACTCGAGAAGCGGTTCGAGCATCGAGCACATTCCGTCGACGGCTCCAAGGGATTCCTCGGTTTCCAGTTGTTGCGGCCAGTCAAGGGTGAGGACCGCTATTTCGTGGTGACCCAGTGGGAATCGGAGGAGGATTTCCAGGCGTGGGCGTCGGGTCCGGCGCGCGAGGCACATTCCGGTGAGCGAGCCAAACCCGTTGCCACTGGCGCGGACCTGCTGGAATTCGAGGTCGTCCTCGACGCCAGACCGTCGGTCTGACGAACGATCTACATGCCCGGCGATATCTTCGAGTCGGCAATATTTCCATTAGGCACCGCCCTCCTTCCAGGAGAACCGTTGCCGCTGCGTATCTTTGAGCCGCGATACCGGCAGCTACTGGCCGATTGCCTCGACGGTGACCGACGCTTCGGTGTTGTATTGATCGCACGCGGGTCTGAGGTCGGCGGCGGAGAAACGCGCCACAATCTCGGTACCTTCGCGGAGATCGACCGGGTCCGTCGGGCGCCCGACGGACAGGCGAGCATCAGCTGCCGCGGTACCGATCGGTTCGAGGTGATCGAATGGCTGCCCGATGACCCGTATCCGCGGGCGCGGGTGCGGCTGCTGGCACCGCCACCGCACACTGCGGCCGACCGCGACAAATTAGTCGGCGTCGGGGCGAGTATCCGCGCGGTGATCGCCGAGGCCTATTCCCGAGCCGACACGAAGACACCTGCGGCTACGCCCGCCTTTGATAGCGCAGACCTCGATGCCGTCGGCGTTTTCGGCTGGGCGGCACGGCTGCCGATACAGGCCGCCGACCGCCAACGGCTGCTCGCCGCGCGCGACGTGTCGGCACAGGCCGAGATCCTCGCCGACGCCGTCGAAGGCATCGCCGCGCGAATCCGCTTCGGACACTGATCCGGACCGGCATTCGGTAGGCGACCGATCACGCCGAGCTGACTAACCGCGTCTCACCGCGGGGTCGTCACCGGTGCCGACGAGCTCGGTCCGGGTAGCGGGACGGCACCCGGCGGCGGCGTTGCCACCCGCCGAATGCTGCTGCGGAAGGAATCGTCGGTGATCACGTCGATGGTCTCGATGAGCCATCGGCCATCGCGGTTGACCATGGAAAAGGTGAGGCGGCTCGGGTCCAACCGCACGAGGTCTTTGCCGTTTCGACTCACCGACTGATCCATGAAAATCAGTACCGTGGAGGTGTTGCGGGTATTGGTCACCACGCCCGCATCCTGGATCACCGCCTGCGATACCACCCGCTGTGCCCGCACGCCGGCAACGAAATCGTCTGCGGAATCGGGCAGCGGTTTAGCGATGAGCCGGTCGTATTCTGTTTTGGCGGCACCCGTGACGACCTGTTTGGACCGCTTCACGTGGTCGGCGACATTGACCGGGTCGTAGCCGAACATCGTCGTCGCGTAGTCGCGTGCCGCGGCCAACGATGAATCGCGTGCGGCCTGCGTGCCACGCGCATCCCAGTAGCGCACTCCGAGGAAGCCTGCCAGCGCCACAGATGCGACGGTGAGTACGACGAGGATGGCGCCCGGTATCAATCGCCAAGTTATCCGGCTCGCGGTGAGCGCCATCAGGTCACCCACTCGAAGTTGGTCATCTTGAGAACTCCGTTGAGGCGGGTGATATCAACCCGCCACCGGAAGGTTTGCACAACCTCTTGTTGCGCCGGATCATTCGGCTTCATCTGCCATCCGTAAACCACGATGACCGACCCTTCATCGGGGCTAGATTTCGTCACCGCGTCGGAGATCACCTGCGAGTGCACGGTTTGCTTCTGTTCCCTAATCAGACTGACAACCTGCGCCATCGACGTCCGGATGCGTTGCTGCGCAGAGCCGCTGGTCTTGTCCGCGACGATTTGCAGGGCTTTATCGACGTTGCCCGGGTTGAGCGAGGTGAGGTCGACGGTCATCTGGCGCGCGAAACTCGAATATTCGGCGCGTAACTCGGCGCGATGATTGATCCGTCCGGTGGCGACCGCGAAGCACCCCGACGCCACCAGAGAAGCGACGATCACCACAACTGCGGCCGCCACTGCGAGAACCGCGCCGATACGGTAGTGCCGCGCGACCCGCGGTGTGCTGACCTGCGGTGTGGGCCCCGCCGGTGTGCAAGTGCGACGTCTCTTGCGGCCCAGCACCCCCGAATTGCCCAGCGGCGCCGACCTGACCGGTCGCACCCCGGCCTTGGTCACCGGCCGATCCCCTCGGTGATCAGACTCTGCCACGTGCTGTCTCGTCCCTGTTGATCTCTGCCGGTGCCGGCGTTGTAGGTCTTTCCGTCGGGGCCGATGAAATCGCCCGTCTCCGGATCGTACGTGGTGCCGTATACGGCTGGTCCGGGCTCGTATGCCGATGGTGTCGCGGCCGTCGTATATCCGATCAGCTTAGGCGCCAACCCTCCTATCCCGTTGGGCAGAGCCACGTTACGGTTCGACGTCGGTGTGTAGCCGGTGCGGCATTCGGCGGGGGTCGGCGCGCGGCGCCCGGGGAATTCGACACAGGGGAAGTTACGGGCGCCCCGGACCGCGATCGACGAATCCTGCGGCAGCCGGCAGAGCAGACCGGGCGGCAATTCTTGGGCGGTCTGCACCGCGGGACTACGCCATTGCGCTGCCGGCAGATAGCCGACGGTGCATGGCGGCGGGTCCTGCACGCCAAGGGAGAACAATACGTTCGGCCCGTATTGCGCAGAGCCCGCGTTAACTGCGGTCAGCAGCGCGTTGATCAGCCGCGGATAGATCACCAGCACCTGCCCCAGATTGGGCAGATACACCGCGAGCGTCTTCGATTCCACGGCCAGGTTGTTGATCAGCATCGGGTAGGTCTGATCCATGGCGGCGAATAGTTGCTGGGATCGCGCCGCGGTGGACGGCCCCTTGGCCAGAATGTCGACAATCTCGGGCCGATTGGCGCGCAGCTGATCGGTCACTTTCGTGACATTCGCCGTCCACTCCGCGATCGCACCGGCGGTCGTGTTCTGGGTCGCCAACAGCGGACCCGCCTGTCTGATCAGGTCGATGGTCGCCGCGGAGTTTTTGTCGGCGGCGTCGACGAATAGCGTCATCGAGTCAAGCAGCCGGCGCAGGTCCTCCCCGGTCCCGTTGAACGCGGTGAACGCCGCGTCTATCGCAGTGCGTAAACGCGTGTCGCCGACGCTGGTAAGTAGCGCGTTGGCTTGATCGAGCACCGATGAAATTTCCACCGGAATATTCCCGCTGGTCACCACTGATCCGTCGTGCAGGTATCCGCCTCCCCTCGACTGCGGTCCCGGGGTGAACTCGACGAATTGTTCCCCCACCGCAGACTCGCTGCGCACCGCCGCCTGCGCGTCCGCCGGGATCTTCGCGTCACGGCGGATCGAGAGCGACGCCGCGACGCCATCGGGTGTCAACCGCACCGAGGTCACCTTGCCGACGTTCACGCCGCGATAGCTGACGCCCGCGTTGCGGTAGAGGCCGCCGGTAGTGGGCAACCGCAATTCGACGCCGTACCGGCCGATACCCGCCATTGCCGGCAGACGCACGTAATACACGGCCATCGCCGCCACCGCGACGATCGTGACCAGTGTGAAAATTATCAGCTGCACGCGCACGAAACGGGTGATCTTCATCTGCCACTGCCTCCGATCATGTTTGACGGCAACGGATTAGCAGTTTCGGGGCGAATTTCGTCACCGGCGACCAACGGTGAGGTAAACGGGTTAAGACCTCTTTTGGCGGCGCCGGCCGGGGCTGCGGCCACCGCCTCGGGGCCGATCAGTCCGCTCGTCATCAGGATCGAGCTTTTGAGTTTGTTGACCGTGAGATCGAGAACGAGATCAGAGTTGACGTAATCGCCCTTGACGATCTTGGTGATCGTCTCCTCCAGGAACGGGAAGGTGAGCAGGATGCGTGTCGACGACGCCACCGCCGGGCCGGCCGCCGCGACACCCGCCAGCACCGGACGCAGGTTAGCGACGATGGTCTTGATGTCGTCGCGGTTAGCGGTGAGGACGTCATTGGCCGTGTGTGACAACCTGCCAACCGAGCTCAGCGCGGCGACGAGCTTATGCCGTTCGTCGTTGAGTAACCCGAGGATCTCCGGCCCGTCGGCCAATGCCTTGGTGACCGTCGGCGCCTGTTGATTGAGCGTCACCGTCAGTCGATTCAGTCCGTTCAATGCGGAGATGATGTCGCCGGTTTGCGTATTAAGCTGCGCGACAAGGGTGTTCAGTCGTGGTAGCAGCGCGCGAATCGATTCGGCGTTACCGCCGAATATCTCGTTTAATTCGTGGGTGATATCGCCCAACTCGGAAAGCCCCCCACCATTGAGTACCACCGACAGCGAACTGAGTACCTGTTCCGTCGTGGGGAACGCGCATTGCGGCACCTGCTGGGCCACGGTGATATCGGCCAGCGGTGTTGTGCCGGCGGGTAGTGCGGCATGAGCGGTCGCCACGATGTTCTCCTGCGCCGGGCACGACGGCAGCGCAATGGTGGCTCCGGCGTCAAGATAGGAGCGCGAGAGCCCCGGTGGCGCCACGATCGACAGATGCGTGGAGCCGAGCACGCTGGTCATCCCGACCATCACATAGGAACCATCGGGTACACGTACGCCCGGATTCAACCGAATAGACAGTTTCGCATGCCAATCCGGACCAACCGAGATGTCGCCTACACTGCCGACGGTGACATCGTCGATCATCACCGGCGCATTGTTGGTCAATCCGGCGGCGGTAGGAATCACCGCGGAAATCTCGTAACTACCGTCCCTGGTGCCCTGGGCGCCAGGCATCGGCAGGCTCGCCACCCCCGAAAATCCGCAGGCCGACGTGATCACCGCCACCCCGATGAGCGCAAGGCCCAGTCGGCAGCGTCTTGCCATTCCTGCCCCGATTGTCCTGCCTGCCCCGCCCATCAACCCTCACCACCCCAGGGCACCAGCAATGACCCCAACGGACCGTCGCTGCGGCGGGTCGCGGAATCCTTGTCTCGAATACCCTGCTGTGCGCGGGCTTTCACGTCAGGATTCTGATAGGTGAGCTGACTCGGCCGCGCACTGATACCGGTAACGGGGTCGGAGAGAAACGGCGGGTAGGCCACCGAAATCTCAGCCAGCACCGGGGCCAGGACGTCGACGCAGTGATCCACCTCGGCCTCACTCTGGCCGGGACGATCGTTGGCCGCCATGGTGCCGCACAGCAGCGTGATCAGATTATTGCCCATCCCAAGGCCGAATACACCCGAGAGAGCACCGGTCAGCGGGTTATAGATGTTGTAGAAGTTGGCGAGTTCATTGGGCGCCGAATGCAGCAGGGCACGCACTTGCGCGTCTTTGTCGGCGAGGATCTTCGTGGTGTCGGCCAACGCGCTCACCGACGCTGTCAACGCATGCCGGTTGCGGTCGATGAACCTCCCGATATCGCTCATCGCGGAATCAAGCTTACTCATCGCTTCGTCGAGATCGGTTGTGTGGGAGGATAGTACATCGCTGACCGAGGCGATCCGACCATTGAACTGCACCAGTTGTTCGTGACTGGTGGCCAGTGCGTCGGTGAGCTTGCGTAGACTGGAGATCGTGGCGAACAGATCTCCACGCCCCGATGCCAGCGTGGTCATGACGTCGGAGAGTTCGGTGATCGACGTGTTGATCGCGGCGCCATTACCGTCGAGATTGTCGGCGGCTGTATCGATCACCCGTGCGGCCGAGCCTTTGTCGGCGCCCGCGGGACCGACGGCCTTTGTCAGTGCATCGAGTTGCTTTTTGACATCATCCCATTCCATCGGTATCGCGGTGCGCTCCATCGGGATAGCGGCGCCATCGGCAAGCTGCGGACCACCGGAATACACCGGGCTCAGTTGGATAAATCGCCCCGACACCAGGCTCTGAGCGACGATCACCGCACGGGCATTAGCCGGGATCGGTGTCGACGCGTCGACGTCGAAGGTCACCTTCACATCACCCGTTCGTGGCGTGATCTCCTCCACGCGACCCACATTCACACCCAGCACCCGCACCGGATCCCCGTGGTAGAGACCGTTAACCGACGCGAAGTATGCGGTGAATGTTGTGGTTGTCGCCCGGTGGTACCCGCAGTAGCCAACCACGATGGCGATGACACACACCACCAGCGTGGCAAGGATCTTCCAGGTGCGGCTAACCGAGGGGCTGAATCTCACATCAACCACCACCGTTGCGTGACCGCTGCGGCGACGCGGTGGTGGGCGGCGCCACGCTCCACGCCTCGGGTAATAACGGGAATCCACTGTAGGAGAACGCCTGCCAAACCTCCGGGTATTTACGTTGCAGGATCTTCATGAATGTCGCCGTGTAATCGCCGAATGTGCTTACCCCGACTAGCGATTCAAATCTTGGTCCCGATGCTACCGCCTCGCCGAGTGCATTCGCATACGGTCCGAGCCGGTCGATAGCCTCCTTGAGGTTGGCCTGATTATCGTTGAGAATCTTTACGGCCCGGTTGAGTTTGGTGAGTGCCGGGGCGAGGGTGGCGTTGTTATCGGCAATGAATCCGGAGATTTGTGCCGACACGTCCCCGATTCCCGTGATGAGCTGAGCGATCGCGGTACGGCGTAACTGCAACTGCCCCATCAGCGAATTAGCGTCGACGAGAAGCTGACCGATCTGCTTATTACGTTCACCGAGAACGCTGGTCACCCCCGCGGCCTTCGCGAGGAGGGCGCGCAGGGTGTTATCGCGATCGGCGATCGCCGTCGAGAGTCGCGATACCCCCTCGACGGCACTGCGCACCTCGTCGGGGGTCGAGGAGAACGTGACCGATAAGGTGTCGAGCGCCCTGCTCAGTTGATCGGTATCGATTCCAGACAACGTGTTCGTCGATTGATCGAGCGCATCCGTCAGTGAATACGGGGCGATGGTGTTGCGGTTGGCGATCTGCCCACCCGGTTCGATCCGGCCCGCACCGTGCGGAATGATCGTCAGATTCCGTCGGCCGAGCACGGTTTCGGTTTTGATTGCGGCCACAGTATCAACACCCATGATCACGGTGTCATCCATTCGGAAGACCACCGCCGCCTTCGTACCCTGCGGCGTCGGCGCCAGGGCGATTTTCTGCACGGTACCGACCTTCACCCCCGACACGGTGACGGTATCACCGGTGATCAGTCCGCCGGCATCGTCGAAGTAGGCGGTGTAGGTGCTAATCGGTGACAGGTAGGGCAGTGTGTCGATCCGCAGCGCGACGGTCACCATGAGCGCGATCACCGCCACCCCGATCACACCGATCCGAAACCGGCTGCGGCCACCGCGTTTCACCGCCCGTTCCGGGTTGCTCCGCTGGGTACCGGTACGTCTGGGATGGAGCGGATTGCGCCTTATTGAAGTCACGTCGCCGCGCACCTCCCGCCTGCCTTGGTGGTGTCACCCATGACGTCGTTGGAGGTAAAAAAGTATTGTTTGCCGTCGGGTCCACTGAGTAGCAATCGGATTCGGCAGAAATAAATTTGCAGCCAGGCACCATAGCTACCCAGATTCGATAGCGTCTTGTAGTCGTTGGGTAATCGGGCCAGCAGCGACCGCAGATACGGTTCGGCGTTGAGTAATTCGCCGGTCGAGGCATCCGTATCAACGACCATCTGTTTGAGGTCGGGCCGGGTAGCCGAGAGCAGATCGGCGAGACCGGTACTCGCCTGCGCCGTCCGGGTCAGCGAATCACCGATAATGTCGCGCTGCGCGGAAAGCCCGGAGATGAGCTGCTGCAGTTGATCGACGCTCGCATCAAGACCATGCCGATCCTTGTCGAAGGTGGCAAGAGTGCGGTTGAGATTATCGATCACCTGTGTGATCAACTGATCCTTATCCGCGAGCGCACCGGTGAATGATCCAGTGTCGGCGAGGAGTTGACGCAGGGCGTCGCGTTGCGCATTACCCTGGAACACCTCGATCAAGGACGCCGAAAGTGCGTTTACCTCGTCGGCCTTGAGGCTGCCGAAAAGCGGTTTGAAACCGCCCAGCAGCTTATCGAGATCAAGGGCTGGTTCGGTCTGGTCGACCGGAATGATTGCGTCGGCGGGCAAAATTTCGTCGGGATCGCCGCTGCCCTGTTGCAACTCGAGGTAGCGATCACCGGTCAGATTCTCGTAACGGATCAGTGCACGCACCGAACGCGGCAGTCGGTACTGCTCGTCGACACTGAATTTGACCACCGCATCGTTGTCGCGACCCAGCGAGATCGCGTCCACCGATCCCACCTGCACACCCGCGATCTTCACCTTCGCGCCCGACTTCATTTCCGATGCGCTGGTGAACACTGCGGTGTAATCCGACGACTTTCCCGACCGGTAATCGCTGAACACCACCACCAATCCGAGGAAGACGAGAACCATCACGACAATGAAGGCGCCCAGTTTGATTACCGTCGCACGGAATGCCCGCGCCCGATTATCCACGCGGCGGCTCCCCGAATAAGAGCTGAAAGAGCTTTTGTCCGTTCACCTTCGCCGTGGTACGCGGCTGGTGCGGGGCCGCCGCGTTGTCGGTGACGTAAAAATCGGCGTGCTCGGTGGTCGTCGGATCACTCAATCCCCCCGCGCAGGTCGGCGGACCAGCGGCATTGACCCTCGGTAGATTAGCCGGGTAGCTGTATGGGTCGGTGCCTGGCTGCAAACCCGCATAAAGTAACAGGTTTCCGTTTTTCCCACCGAGCAGGGGTTTGGCGATATCGGCGGCGGAGGCGGCGGCACGCAAGAAGCAGGCGATCCCCGCAGACTGCTGGCCCAGTAGCCGCGATACCGGATCGGCATCCGCCAGCATGGCGATGAGCGTTGCCTTGGTGGGTGCGATCATCGCGTTGAGAGTGTCGGCCATTCCGGTGGCGTTGACGAGCAGTGCGTCGAGATTGGCGGAGTTCGACACCAACGTGTCGCCGAGGAAGGTCGCATTGTCAACGGTACGCATGAGGTCGGGCATGGCGTCGGCGTAGACGCTGGTCGCTCCGGCCGCCTGCCGCAGCAATTGGTCTAGTTGCGGCAGATACGGATTCGTCTTGGCGAGCAGGTTCGACAGCTGATCCACCGACGTCCCGATCTGCCGTCCCCGTCCCGAGAGGGCGGTATCGGCGGCACCCACAACGGCGTTGAGCTTGTCTGGTTGTAGCCGGGCGAGGACGTCGACGAGCCGCTGATAAACCGTATTCAGTTCCACCACTACGTTCCCGGCGTCGATCACCGCGCCCGCATGCAGCCGGCCCCGTGGACCGGTACCCGGCACGACAAGGTTGACCGCCTTGGCCCCAAACACTGTGTTCGAAGCAATCTCGGCCGTGACATTCGCCGGTATCCGGCCGATCTGGGCAGAGTCGATAGCCAGCCGCAACACCGCATGCCCGTCGCGCTCCGAGATCGACGCCACCCGCCCGACCTGCACTCCGCGCAGCCGCACCTTCGCGTCGGGGCTCATCACCAGACCGGCACGTGGCGAGATGAGCGTGACGTTCTCGGTAGCGGTGAACCAGCCGAGAAACTGCGCCCCTGCCCCGATGATCACCGCCGCAAGCGCTCCCACCAGAACGACCGCCGCCATCTTACGGACCTGCGGACTACGTTCGGAGCGGCGGCGCATCACTCAGCCCGCCAGGTTGAAGTTGCCGTCGGCTCCGTAGATTGCCAGCGAGGTGATCAAGGTGATAACAACTACGACAACCAGCGAGGCACGCACCGCATTACCCACGGCCACCCCCACGCCCACCGGACCACCAGAAGCGTTGTAGCCGTAGTAGGTATGGATCAGCATCACCGCAACGGCCATGCAGATAGCCTGCACGAATGACCACAGGATGTCCGACGGGATGAGGAACGTGTCGAAATAGTGGTCGTAGACGCCGGGCGATTGCCCGTAAAGAACGACCGTGGCGAACCTGCTGGCGACGAACGCCGCCAGGCAGGCCAGCGAATACAGCGGGACGATTGACACCATCCCGGCCACGATGCGGGTACTGACCAGATACGGGATCGAGGCGATCGCCATCGTCTCCAACGCGTCGATCTCTTCACTGACGCGCATCGCACCGAGCTGAGCTGTCGCGCCGGCACCGATCGTCGCGGCAAGAGCAATTCCCGCGATCACCGGCACCGCGATACGCACGTTGATGAACGCCGAGAAAAACCCGGTGAGAGCCTCGACTCCAATATTGGCCAGCGAACTATAACCCTGTACCGCGATCGTCCCGCCGGTGAACAAGGTAAGGAAACCAACCACGACGACACTGCCGCCGATCATCGCGAGTGCACCAGAACCCATCGAGATCTCGGCGATCAGCCGCAGCGTCTCCTTCTTGTAGAGCCGCAGCGCCCGGGGAATGGCCACAACGCTGTCCCAGTAGAACAGCGCCTGGTCACCAATCTGGTTCCAGTCCTCGCCGGCCCGCCTCACCGCGACACGGAAGGTCGGCGACCGGGTAGCGACAGCGGCCACCACTTAGCCAGCCGTGGCCTTGACCCCGACGGCTGTGACCACCACATTGACGACGAACAAAGCCATGAAGGAGTAGACGACCGTCTCATTGACCGCGTCACCGACACCCTTAGCGCCGCCCTTCACGTTGAGCCCCTGATAGCAGCCCACCAACCCCGCGAACAGACCGAACAGCGCTGCTTTCACCATCGAGATCATCAGCTCACTCAAGCCGGTGAGTAATGTCAGACTAGCGACAAACGCGCCGGGGTTCACATCCTGCAGATAGACCGAGAATAAGAAACCGCCACCGATCCCGATCGTGCAAACAAGACTGTTGAGCAATACGGCGACCCCGGTGGAGGCGACGATGCGGGGCACGACGAGACGGTGCACCGGGTTGATACCAAGCACCTTCAGTGCGTCGATCTCCTCGCGAATGGTGCGAGCACCGAGATCCGCGCAGATCGCGGTAGCTCCCGCACCGGCCACGATCAACACCGTCACTATCGGGCCTATCTGGGTGATGGTGCCCAATGCCGTACCCGCACCGGAAAGGTCCTGTGCACCGATCTCCCGGAGCAGGATGTTCAGCGTGAAACTAACGAGCACGGTGAACGGAACGGCCACCAGCAGCGTCGGCATCATCGATACGCGGGCTATCGCCCAGGACTGCTCCACGGTCTCCCGCCACTGAAATGGTCGGCGAAACAGTTCGCGGAAGGAGTCGACGCCCAGGGCAACGAAATCGCCGACACCCTCCATCGGCCTCGTAAACCACCCTGCCACACGCGCTCACCTCATAAATTTGCTGCCTCACGTGAAACTAGCACCGCCAGCCGGATTGCCGCGTAACGGGTTCCGCGCCCGCGTAACGAACTCGGTACGCCCGAACAAACCCCGATACGCGGGAAGTGCGGTATTCCGGTAGGCGTCTCACTAGGATCGGGACCATGACTGATCTGGACCTCACCACCCAACGCCGCGACATCACCGATGCACTCCTCACCGCACTCGAACGTCGACACGAGGTTCTCGACGCGATCGTCGAGGCAGACGATCACGCAGCCGCGGTGGCTGCGATCGCAGATCTCCTCGGTAAGTCGCAGATCGGTGCGGCGGCCATCTTGGACATGAAACTCGATCAGCTCACCAAGGCGCAGCGTCGTAAAAATCAGTCCGAACTCGCCGACCTGAACTCCACCCTGACCTTCACCCTCGCCGAGCGCCCTGCCAGCAGCGGCGACACCGTAACCCTGCGCGAATTCTCGCCAACCAGCGACGCCGATCTTTTTGCCGCACGCACCAGCGAACTCGGACTGGCCGGCGATGGGTCAGGACTGCCGGCGGGCGAGATTGGCGAGGAGATCGCCCAGGCCGCTGAACGCGTCGACCAGGAGGAAGCCGTGTGGCTCGTCGCCCTCGACGGCCCCGAAAAGGTCGGCTTGGTTTTCGGTGAACTCACCGACGGCGAGGTGGACCTGCGACTCTGGATTCACCCCGACCACCGCAAACAGGGCTACGGCACGGCGGCCCTGCGCAAGTCACGCACGGAAATGGCCCACTACTTCCCGGGCGTCCCGATCGTGGTTCGCGCCCCGGCGATCTGAACCGGCACTGGCCGCTATAGCAGCGGCGCCTGCGGGTGCTCACGACAATAGTTGTCGCGAGTGTCGCGTGGCGCCGCTGCTATAGCTGGATTACGTTCCGTGGCACCGGGGTATGGAAGTTCACTCCGAGGTCAATAGCCGACGCAGTGTGCGGCTCGCGCTCCGTCAATTGGTATGCCGGACCGAGGTAGGGGGCCGAGCCCAGCCGATCGGATTCCAGACCTCGTACAGGCGTGTACACATCCCGCCACCGGGCAGCGTACCGCGCCACGGTCGCTAATTCCGGCCGCGTCTGGACACTGTGCTGATATCCGGTCGCTGCGACGACGTAATCGAATGTTGAGGGCCCGTCTGCCGCGCGGACGAGCACACCATCGGGATGATCTTGTGCTTCGGTCCATGGAGCCGCCAGATGCACGAAGAAATTGTCATGATCGGTTGCGCGAGAGACGGAATCCCGCGGAATTGAGGTTCCGGTATTGGCCGCCGACCAACATCGCCGCCAGCGGTCATCGTCAGGGAGTCGGTGAAAAACGTCCTCCGCAGCTGGCCCGTCGGGAACGTCACCCGAATCGAGATCAGCGATGTTGAGCTGCGCGCGTCGACTGTATAGATGAACCGCCGCCGCATCGGATTCGAGTGCTGTCGCGGCGGCATCGAAGGCCGACGGCCCCGCCCCCAGCACCGCCACCCGACGGCCAGCGAGCGAGCGGAAATCGACGTCGTCGGCGGTGTGGGCGTGGCGGCGCCTTGGTAGTGCCGCCACCAGCGGTGGCGTGTAAGGCCCTCCGGTTCCCGACACGCCGGTCGCCAGAATGAGTTTGTCCGTTGTTTCGTCCCAGCTCCGGGCCTCGTCGGTCAGCGTGACTCGCAGCCCGGAATGGCTATTCGGACCGATATCGATCAGTCGGATGCCCCGACGCACCCGAATCTCGACGTGTTGCTGATACCAGTCGAGGTAGTCGGCCCAGTCCAGCCGCGCGATGCGGTCGATAGCTCTGAACGCGCCCGCCCCGCGGGTCCCGTCGTACCATGCCTCGAAGGTGAGAGCCGGTATTCCCAGTTCCGGTCCGGTGAGGGTTTTATCGGTACGCAGGGTACGCATCCGCGCGCGGGTACGCCATGCCGACGCCGCCCGGTTCGTTCCAGCATCGATCACGTTGACCCTACTAATTCCGATGCGGCGCAACGCGAACGCGATGGCCGTACCTGATTGCCCCGCCCCGACCACCATCACTTGATGATGATCACCTGCCGACGCCACTACGGGCGGATATCTCAACAAGCGTAAGGATTCGCGCACCGACTCATCGCACGACCGCGTAGTAATCGTCATGACTTCCGTTCTATCTCTTGGTTATTCTCGATCACGCAACGCCGGCGGGTATGTGTGTCAACAGGTCAGGACGATCAACGTTCAGTCGAAGAATTCACGTAACGTGCCACGGATGGCCTCAGCCAGTAACTCAGCGAGTTCGGCGATTCTGGTCTGGTCGTCCGGCAGTCTTGTGGTGACGATGCTGATCAGGTTTTTGCCCCGCGAGCCGAGGAAGGCGCCGTCTCCGGTTGTCACGATCACCCCGTGCCGCGCCAACGCTGACACCACTTGTGCCGGGTCCTTCACCTCGACCCAGACCACATATCCGTCGTCTCCCGTATCGGCATGAATATTGTTCTTGCCCAGAGCTTCAACGAGTCTCACATGACGTGATCGGTAGACAGTACGAGCATGATCGAGTAAGTCGTCACAATGTGGATCGGTCAGCATTCCAGCCAGCGTGTTCTGCAGTATCCGACTGTTCACGCCGGTACCGTAGCTGCGTTGCCGACGAACCAGATCGACGAGGTCACGCGCGCCACCGACTACCGAGGTACGCAGATCCACACCATAGGCGCGACAGTAGGATCGTACCCGAATCACTTGCTCGGGAAGGGTATTACCGACGCTCGCCGATGCACTCGAGGCGAGCGGGCCAAACGCATCATCTTCCACAATCCACACGTCACGGCCGTCGAGAGCGGCTGCCAGATCCGCGGCGCGCGCGGCAGAAAGCACCCGACCGCTCGCGAACGGCGCACACGGCTGGATCAATATCGCTGCGGGACGGTGTTTTTCCACCAATTCAATAACGCTCCGCGATAACGGTCCCTGATCATCACTGACGAATGGCACCGCCTGCACACCGAGAACCTCGAAGGTATCCAGTAATCCAGGAGTCACCGGCTCATCAACAAGCAGGGTCTGCCCCCGTGGTGTCGACGCCGCGATAGAAAGCAACAGACCCTCGGTACCGCCACCTGCGGTAGTCCAGTCCTGAGCCGCAAACGGCCACGTGGCCGCAAGTGCGGAACGCAGCGCACTCGTTACGTCCTCACGTTCAACCGAGTGGAGCCGGTGATCGACAAGGCTTCTCACGATGTGAGGCGCGAGATCAGGCAATAACGCCGGGTCCGACGATCCGAAGACTAGATCGACATCACGCCAGGAGCCGAATTCCTGTTCCTCACCTCCACGGAGAGAACGGACAACAGTTCCACCGCGGCGATGCGTACTGATGAGGCCTTTCTCCTTGAGCTGCGCCCAAATCGATCCTACTGTACCTACGCTCACGCCAAGTTCTGTGGCCAGTTCACGGACCGCGGGCAGCCGGGCACCCGGCACCAAGTCGCGGGCGTTGATTAATCGCTCGACTTCGTTGCCAATGTCCTTCGTCGGCACCCGGCGAAGCCGGTCCGCCAGCCATGCGGGCGGCACGGCGAACACGTGCGGACTCGGGCTATTCATCGATACCTCCTGTTGAACATATATTTATTTATGTTCACCCCTACCTGTATTTCGGCTCAGTTATTTCGGGATTCATACTAGCCTCCATGCACGCATGCACTACCGTAGTTTTCGCACGTAACCGATATAAACCGCATTGAATCTTAACTTGGCAGGCCGACGCAGCCGATTGCTAACGTGGCGACATCCGAAATTATTAATGAACTTAAATAATTTTATGTTCATTTTTGCTTCATCCCCCAATCCCGCATGAAGGAACACATCAGATGATTCGGCGAAGAATACCTTTACATCAGGTGGCGGCGGCCACGATTCCGTTCGTCATCACCGCCATGGCCCTCGCCGGATGTAGTTCGGTCAGCGGCGGTACCGATTCCGGGACGAAGACACTCACCTTGGGTATCGGCCGCGGCATCGTGTCCATCGACCCGTGGCGTCTCGGATCACCCGGTTCGGACGGAAGCCTGCAAGGGGCGCTCTATGTGGGTCTGACGAGTATCGATCCGCAAGGCAAGACGATACCGGCATTGGCCGAGGACTGGCGGAAAATCGATGACCTGACGTGGCGATTTGAGCTCCGCCCGGATACTAAGTTTTCCGATGGGTCGGCACTCACCGCCAGCGATGTCGCATGGAACTTCCAATCCATCCTTGCACCGGATTCCAAGTCCAACAGACATACTGACCTGCGCTCCTACACCACGTCCGTCACCGCAGATGGTGAGCGCGGCATCGTTTTTCACCTGAGCGCGCCCGCCCGGGACTTGCCGAGCCGACTGTGGAACTATTACATCGTCAAACCTGATTTCGCCAAGCAACACGCCACTCTCAGTACTGCGGCACTCGGTGCCGGACCCTACACACTGGATTCGATAGATCTCGATAACGGCGCCAAACTCACCAAGAATCCGCACTACTTCGGTCCGGCGCCGGCCTACGACAAGGTCAATTACCGCGTAGTACCGACCGAGGCCGCTCGGATCGCGGCATTGAAGTCCGGAGAGATCAGTGCCACAGTCAATCTCGATATCAATGATCTCCGCCAGTTCTCCGATACCACCCAGTGGCGCGTGACCAACTCCAGCGGCTCCTGGACCAACCATCTACTCATCAATGAAGATGCTGGCAATCCCGCACTGAAGGATGTCCGGGTACGTCAGGCTCTCAATTATGGTATCGATAAGACGACGATCACTAAGAATATTCTCGGTGGCACGGTCAGTCCGTCACCTGGCCAGGCGCTCAGCGCGCCATGGGATCCGGTCAATCCCACACTTTCCGCATACCCTTACGATCCCGATCGGGCCCGTAAACTTCTCGCTGCCGCCGGATACGGCAACGGCCTATCCCTTGAGCTAGCGGTACCATCGGGCACCTACGTGTCGTCGGCGCAGACCACGGCCGCCATCGTTGAACAGTTGCAGCGGATCGGTGTGCACATCACGCTTACTGAAACCCCTTTCCCAGTGTGGGCACCAAGAACTCAGACCCTCAAGGCCGCGGATCTCACCTACCGCGGCGCGCTCGGATACTACAAGAATGACCTACAGGTGATCCGCTACTATCTGCCAACCGGCAGTGTGCAGATCCATATACCGAAATCGCAGGCGGACACCGATTATGCGGCTGCCGTCAAATCCACCACCGCCGAAGAACAGCAATCACTGGTCAATTCCATTACCCAGCAACAGTTCGACTCGGCGTCGTTCGTCTTTCTCTGGCCGCAGCCCGCGACATCGGTCTCAACGACCAAGGTCAACTGGAACATCCGGCCCAATTTACTTCTGTGGCCGCAAGACTTCAGTCCTCACTGACCAATCCATAACGAAAGAAGTACTCACAAGGGACAATACAGTGACCAGAACAAGAGATTCGCTTATCCTTGGTTTGACACTCGATCAGCACGGCCGCCTGGCGACATGGCGGGACACCTCCTCCGCACCACTCGACCGTATCCATCTCCCCACGCATATCGCGCTGGCTCAGGCTGCCGAGGACGCTGGTTTCAATTTCGTTTTTCTCGCCGATGTGCTCCGCTTCCAACCATCTTGGGGTAACCGCGGAATACTCGGCGGCACCGAGCCAATCACCCTGCTCTCCGCATTGGCCGGAGTGACAGACCGGATAGGGCTTGTCGGCAGCATCTCCACGACGTTCAATCACCCTTACACCGTCGCTCGGCAACTCGCCTCACTCGACCAGCTCAGCGACGGCCGAGCCGGGTGGAATATCGTCACTTCCTATGACGGGGAACGTAACTACGGTCTCACCGAGTTGCCGAATCAGGCCGAACGGTACGCACGCGCCGAAGAGTTCCTCGACGTCACCACGGCGTTATGGGAAAGCTGGGGCACACGTCACCCCGTCGGTGAGCCGCTTACGGAGAGATTCAGCATCGATCGGATACATCCGATCAATCATCACGGTAGGTATTTCGATGTCGAGGGGCCCGCCGATATCCAGCCGCCGATCCAGCCACGTCCGGTGATATTCCAGGCGGGCGCATCCTCGGTCGGCAAAGATTTCGCCGCACGACGTGCAGACGTCGTATTCGCTGCGGCCCAGCATGAAGATCATCTCACCTCATTCACCTCCGATTTGGCGCACCGGGCCACCGCCGCCGGACGCGGCCCGGGCACACCAGCCGTGTTACCGGGTCTGACAATCTACCTCGCAGAGACAGATGAGCTAGCCCGCCGCGAGTATCGCGCGCTCATCGAGGCTGCCGATATCGGTGTCGGAGTGCGCGGGTTGTCCCAGCTGTTAGATGTCAATCTGACCGTCGAACCACTCGATGCGCCAATCGATCCCAATATATTTCCATCGTATTCCGATGCTCAATCCCGTCGGCAAAGCCGCCCGGAACTCTTTGCCTCTCTCGCCGCGCAGGGATACTCTCTGCGACGGCTCGTAGAGTTATTCCTCAGTACACACGGTCATCGCGAAGTGGTCGGGTCAGCCCGCACCGTTGCCGACGAGATTCAGCGTTGGAGCACCGGCACCGACGGATTTATCGTCTCGCTGGGATTCGGTCCGCCCAGCGCAGCGCTGCTACGCGATGAGCTTGCCCCCGAACTGCGTCGGCGCGGCCTCATCTCGCCACCGCCTTCCTCCGGCATCACACTGCGCGAGGCGTTACTCGGCCGCACAGCGGTACCGTCATGACAGCTATCGATATCCCCAATGCTTCGGTGGCATCGGAATCACCTCGTCGCCAGATCATCCCGTCGTGGATCAGTTCCCGACTCCTGTCATCCCTCATCGCGATCTGGTCAACGATCACTATCACGTTCATCGCTCTCGCCGCCTCAACCAATCCCGGGGCGGCAATGGCCGGGCCAGCGGCGCAACCCGGAGATATCGAACGAATCAACCAACAGCTCGGATTCGACGGGCCGATCCTGAACCGATACTTCACATTTGTCACGTCGGTACTGACCGGCAACCTTCCCGGCTCCATCAGAACCGGTGAAAACCCTTTCGGCCTTGTTCTCACCCGGCTGCCCGCGAGTCTGCTCCTTGGCGGATGGGCACTGGCGATCAGCGTGGTTGCTGGTCTCGCCATCGGTTACCTCGCCGCCACCCCGGGACGTTGGATTACCCGGCGGGCACCGGCAACCCTGGCTACCGCCGTCGAATCGGTTCCTCCGTTTTTCCTCGGTGTCGTAGGAGTATTTGTCTTCGCCGTATGGCTTGGCTGGCTACCTACGGGCGGATCGGGGTCACCAGCACATCTCGTCATGCCCGTACTCACCCTCGCTATCGCATTCATTCCCGCGATTGCACGCGTCTTCCGGGTGGAGGTCGCACGGGCGCTTCGGGCCGATCATGTGCGAGCCGCGTACTCGCGTGGAATTCCCGGCTGGAAGATACATATCCGCCACGTCGGCGTGAATGCGCTAATACCGACGCTCAACGTGGTCGGAACGCACGGCGGCGTACTCCTCGGTGGAGCGATTCTTACCGAGTCGGTCTTTTCCTGGCCGGGCGTCGGCCAACTGACGATCGATGCTGTCGCCAACAGTGACTATTGCGTCGTCGTCGCGTCGGTAACCGTCATCGCTGTTGGATATGTACTCATCACCTTTGTGATCGACGTTCTGTCAACACTTCTCGACCCAGTAAGTAGATCATGACAATCCGTTACGCGCCGCCACGTCAGCCCGGCACATCACGACCGGACACACCACGACGAGGGCATGCCGTATACGCGACGCAGCTCAACGTCGGCATACTCCTGCTGACGTCGGTGGTCGCATTCTCACTACTCGCCCCGGTGCTGGCTCCCGCAGACCCCCTAGCCCAACAACTCGACGCCATCTACCAGCCGCCTGACCGGCAGCATCTTCTCGGTACCGACGACGTCGGACGTGATGTGTTCTCTCGCATCCTCTACGGCGGGCGGGAGCTCTTCGCCGTCGCCGCGACGGCAACGCTTATCGCCGCAGTACTCGGCCTCGTCTTAGGGCTCGCCACCGGACTCGGCCCCCGCTGGTTCGATATCGCCGTCTCCCGGATAGCCGAGATTCAGCTAGCTATACCGTCCATACTGTTGGCGCTGGTAATCCTCAGCATAGATTCGGGTTCGCAATTGGCATTGCTCGCCGTTCTGATCAGTTCTGGCTGGGTGCTTACTTTCCGCATTGTTCGCGGCCACACCAAACAGGTTCTCGGCAAACCCTATATCGAAGCTGCACGTCTTAACGGGGCCGGACCCCTAATGATTGTGCATATTCACCTGAGCCGCTCCGTATTACCTCTTTTTGCGGTGTCTACGACTATCACCGCGGCAGGTATCGCAGCGCTAGCCACCAACCTGGGATTCCTTGGACTGGGTGTGCACCCACCGCAACCCGAATGGGGCCAAATGGTCGCCGACGGGCAAGCCACCTTGGGACAGTCCCCCTGGGCATCACTGGCACCTGGTGCGGTACTGGTTATTACGCTGGTCTCGCTTCAACTGATCGGTGACGGACTGGCCTCCCGATGGGACCGCGGCCGCACAGCCGCCGAGTACGAGCAGGATCCCTCATGACAGACCCCCACACACTCATCCCGGCGGCCACCGGCAGTGATCGGCCGGTGCTGTCGATCTCCGAGTTGATTGTCGGTGATACGTCGGGCCGAGCAGCAGCTGAACCCACCAATCGAGTACCGACAATGGTTCACTCGGTGACACTGGATATTCGGCGCGGCCACACCATCGGCCTTGTCGGCGAATCAGGCTCCGGCAAGACATTGACCGCCTTAGCGGCAGCCGATCTACTGCCCGCTCCGCTCCACATTCTCAGCGGCACAATCGGACTTGCTGAAGTCAGCGATCTTGGGCGGCTACCTCCGCGGGCTCGCCGGCGTCTCATCAGCGACCGGATCGGGGTAATCTTCCAGAATCCGACGGCCTCGCTGAATCCACGGCTGAAGATCGCTGCGCACTTCCGTGAGGTTCTGGGGTATCGTCACACAAATACTCGGGCACAACGTGATACATCCGCGTATCTGCTCGAACAGGTCGGCATCCGAGATCCGGGCCGAATACTGCGCGCTTATCCGCATGAGCTGTCCGGTGGGCTCAATCAGCGCGTGGCCATCGCTCTGGCGCTCTCGGGTGAGCCAGCGGTGCTCATCGCCGACGAACCGACCACCGCGCTCGACGTCACGGTACAAGCACGCATACTTGATCTCATCGATGAGGTGAAGACTTCACGCAATCTCGGCGTCCTGCTGATCAGTCACGACCTCGACGTCATCGCCGATCGCAGCGACGAGGTGCACGTAATGGCGGACGGACGGGTTATCGAATCAGGCATCACCCGTGATGTTCTCGCTGATCCACAGACCCCTCAGACACGTCGGCTCATCGCGTCTCGACCACGCAGTCTCCCCCATCCCGAAACACCGACGGCCACCGAAGACACACCGGTCGTGACCCGGGTGGAGAATGTACGAAAGGTTTTCACCACACGACGTCACTCCCGACCACATGTTGCACTCGACGGAGTCAGCCTACAGGTACACCGCAACGAATCCGTCGGTCTTGTCGGCGAATCCGGTTCCGGTAAAACGACACTCGCCAGAATCGTCGTCGGACTCAACACTCCAGATAGCGGTCACGTAAGTTACTATGACAACGAACGACGCGAGCGCGGCATGTACCGCACCGATATCCAGTACGTGTTTCAGAACGCATACGCGGCCTTGGACCCTAATCTGACTATCGCCGAGAGTATTTCCGAACCATTACGGCTGAGTCGCGATATCTCAGGCCGCGCAGCGATCAACCGACGGGTGAGTGAGCTCGCCGATGAGGTCGATCTCAGCGCCACGCATTTGCGTCGACGTCCGACTGAGCTATCCGGTGGTCAATGTCAGCGCGCGGTGATCGCTCGGGCGCTGGCGAACGAGCCACGGCTACTCGTCGCCGACGAACCGGTGTCAGCTCTCGATCTCTCCGTACAGGCTCGCATCCTGGGGTTGTTCACACGCCTTCGTGATGAACGGAATCTCAGCTACCTGTTCATATCCCATGATCTGGACGTCGTCTCATACCTGTGTGAGCGCGTATTGGTCATGCAAGACGGGATCATTGTCGAATCGGGTACGACCGAGCAAGTTTTGACTGCGCCTCGTCATACCTACACACGCCAGCTCATCGCCGCCGTCCCCGGGGACAGCCGCTATCGACGCAACGTTCACCACATTCCGCGAGAGGTAGGAATATGACCACGGTCGGGATCTCGTTTCAAACGGATCTGCTCGACGACACCGATCAGCGACGACATATCGCCAATATGGCTGACCAGGCCGTACTCGCCGATCGACTCGGATACCACTCTGTGTGGGTCAACGAGAGCCATCTCGACGTTTCCGGACAGATCTCAGATCCCTTAATATTTCTCGCCCATATCGGTGGCAGAACCACCCATCTGCAGCTCGGAACGGCGGTCATATGCGCACCGTTGTATGACCCGATACGTCTCGCCGAATCTGCGATTCTATTCGACCATTTATCCAACGGTCGTCTGCGGCTGGGCATTGGTATCGGTGATCGCCGCCGCGGGCTGTCTCGGGCGTGGGAATTTTACCCCGATAACGTCGACGCACGGACACTGGAGATCATCGACATTCTCGTGCAGGCATTCGACACCGGAAGCGTCACCTATGCCGGAAACTATTATCGCTATAACGACGTGCGGCTGACGCCCACATCAGCCCGTAAGGCGCGCGACATCATCGTTGCAGGCACTGACCGAAACTACCAGAAGATACTGTCTCGCTATTCATTTGATCTGATCTCACCTCGGCTACAACCGCTGGCCGATCGCCAGCAGGAATTCGACTTCCTGCGAAGGGAGCACCCCGAAAACGACGCGATAGTGCTCCGCTACGCGTCGGTGGCATCCGACCACGATGAGGCCGTGGAACGCGCGATACCGTGGTTGCAGACCTACTTGCATCGCTATCGCAAAGAACATCCAACCGCCGAATGGATACGGGATAATATCGAGAAAGTTATCGAAGATGCGGGATTCGCCATTGGCACCCCCGACGAGGTGGTGGAAATTCTGCGGCGGTGGGGACGCGACCGAGATCTTATTGCACTCGATTTCGGTGGACCATGGGTGCCGCAGAAATACAGTCTGACCGCCATCGAGTTATTGGCTGCCAGGCTCGTTCGCAGTGGCGATTCCTCACTTTCGATACCCGCCGCCGGGAACACGACTACCGGGACACCCGAGATTGGCCGCAGCGGATTGCCGAGCGAAAAGTGACGGGGCGCCAAATAAAACTTGCGTGGCACTTCAAACCCGGAAACGACTGGCGTAGCGCCGACGGCGATATCGATGATCTCTATAGCGCGGCGCGTGTGGCGAATGTGGCCCGTACCGCTGAGGCCGCATTACTGGATATGCTCTTCCAAGCCGACACATATGAGTTTCGACCGACCGACGCCGAGCATACCGCACCTAGGTTCACCGACCCTTTCTCCACTCTCGGCGCCGCGGCGGCGGTGACTGAACGAATTGGACTCGTTGCCACCGCGTCCACGACACTCAATGAACCGTATGCACTGGCTCGTCAGATCTCGACTCTTGATCTGCTTTCCCAAGGTAGAGCCGGGTGGAATGCGGTTACCTCGTTCAAGGGATTCGATAAGTTCGGTCGCGACATACCCGATCCGCAGTGGCGATATGAGCGCGCCGACGAATTTCTGGACGTGGTGAAGTCGCTATGGGCCTCATGGGGCGACAATTCGGTGATATTCGATCGATCGCGTGGACGATTCGCCGATTCGTCGGCCATCGCGGACGTGGACTTCGCCGGACATCACTTATCCGTACACGGCGCCGGAGCGTTACCGCGGTCTCGCCAAGGTCAGCCTGTGGTGTTTCAAGCTGGCGCATCAGCGGAAGGGCTGCTGCTGGCCGCGCAACATGCCGACGCCGTATTTTCGGCGTCGCCGGATCTAATCCATGCCACCAAGTTTTACCGCGAGTTGAAGGAGAAGGTCCGTGGCGCAGGACGTGACGAGGCGCAACTGCTTGTGTTCAAGGGTTACAACCTGACCATCGCACCGACCAGGAATGAGGCGCGCGAGCGCTTTCACAGCCATGCCGGCACAACGAATTACGTCGCGGCCCGCAGGAATCTGGAAAGCTACCTCGGCGGAGTTGACCTTTCCGATATCGACCTCGACGACCCCCTGCCACTGAACCGACTTCCCGAACCTGCGTCGGCGAGCGGTATCCGCAGTAGGATCGAGATCTACCGAGAACTGGCCGCCCGACCGAGAGCTCGATTCCGCGACGTTTTGGACACCTTGCAACGCGGTCAGGGGCATTACTCCACATGGGGGTCGCCCGACGACATCACCGACGACCTGATCCGCTGGTTCAACAACCGTGCCGCGGACGGATTCGTGTTGAGCTTTTTCGGTCCGGGCAACCAATTCACCGAATTTCGTGACGAAGTGATCCCGCGCCTGCAGGATCGCGGCTACTTTCGGCGTTCCTACAAGGGGACGACGCTCCGCGAGAATCTGGGGCTATCGCCAGCTTCGTCGCTATAGGCGCGACGCCAGCGAGTGATCACGACATAATTGTCGCGAGTATCGCGGTACGCCGCCGTAGCAGCGTTCAGGGGCGCAGATGCCGGCGCCGGTAGTGCTCAATCATGTTGTCGTAGATGACGATAGACGACCGCGAGTCTGGGCTTCCCTGGGTCGCAGCGAGCGATCCGGGTGCCACCTCGCCGGGGCGGTAGACGCCGGGAGAGAGCACGGCCGCCAGATAGGAGGAGTCGACAGTACGCATCGCGACGTGGCGAGCGGCATGTACAGCGGAGGCATTGATCCGACGCCAGTCGATGTCCCAGCCAGCAGATTGCATATATCGGTGGAAGAACAGACGTTGACTTCGAGAATTGCCGTCCCTGAACGGGTGTAGTGCTGTTGTCTCGCCCCAATGCTCGGCGACGGTCGCAATCGCAGCGTCGCGCTCATCCGGTGAGGGCCGGTGGCGATCTATGGCGGTGAACACTCGCTCGATTTCGTCGGGCAAGAAGTCCGGTCGGCAGTGCGCCATGCCAAATGCGGCGGTGTCTTGTCCCGGCTGTCGGGGTTGCCCAGCCCAAAGGTAGACGTCTTGGAGGATGTAGGCGTGCAACGCTTGTAGATGACCGAAATCGAAGTCTCCGGTGACCAGATCGGGGTGACGTTCAAGTTCAGCGATCCGCGCACCGGTAACGTCGGCTTCATAGACCCGTAGTTGTGCGCGTGTGAGGTCCAACGCACGGACTTCGGCAATAAGGCCGAATGGATCAGAAGCCTGCTCGGCCTTATTCCTGGTCACGCTCTATTTCGTCAGGCGCGGTTGGTGCGGCGATAGCGGGCGCGAAATGCGACAACCTCTTCGTCGGCGGTGGTCTCTCCGCGCAGGATCCGGCGGGCAGCGGCCTCGCCGTCAGCGCTCATCGCCATTCCGGCCATATCGTGGCCCGCAACGATGGCAGCGATCGTCTCATCGTCGGTGCGAGTGATGTGCGATGCTGCCACTACGTCGGCCCTCCTATATGGGTGATCGTGTCCATTCTACCGGCAAAATGGGACATACGACCGCTCAAATGCAGGCCCGGCCCTCAGCTAGAGGCCGAACCCCCCGGTCTAGGCGAAGAACCGAGCCACAACCTCGGAAATCGCACAGCGCGCGGCATCGGGCGAAGCGTCCGCGTCGAGCCCCTGGGTATGAGCGAAGACGATCCCTTCAAGCACTGCGATGAGGTGATGTGCACGCCGCCGCGGATCTTCCGTACCAGCGAAGAGTGCCATCGCATTCTCGACCGAAAAGAAGCATCCGACCAACGCATCTCGCGTCAGAAGCGACAGTCCTGGTTCGAGCAACAGCGCCTGGCGAGCGAGAACATCGGTTCGGCGCTCGACCACGAGTTCAGCGCAATAGCAGACAATGACGTCGAGAGCCTGGTCCGTACCG
>JASGFW010000040.1:0-32041 GCA_047605305.1 Gordonia sp. (in: high G+C Gram-positive bacteria) | reverse complement strand
TCAAGGTGACCTACAAGGTCGAGGCCACCCGCGTCGAGCAGCGCACCGACTTCGATCGCCTGGTGCTCGATGTTGAGACCAAGAACTCGATCAGCGCCCGCGATGCTCTGGCATCGGCCGGCAAGACCCTGGTTGAGTTGTTCGGTCTGGCTCGCGAGCTCAACGTCGAGGCCGAAGGCATCGAGATTGGGCCGTCGCCTGCAGAGGCGGATCACCTGCAGTCGTTCAGCCTCCCGATCGAAGATCTGGATCTGACGGTGCGGTCCTACAACTGCCTCAAGCGTGAGGGCGTGCACACCGTCGGCGAGCTGGTAGCCCGCACCGAGTCGGACCTGCTCGACATCCGTAACTTCGGGCAGAAGTCGATCGATGAGGTGAAGGTCAAGCTGCACGCGCTGGGATTGTCTCTCAAGGACAGCCCCGCCAGCTTCGACCCGTCGCAGGTGGCCGGCTATGACCCGGCAACCGGAACGTGGTCGGACGAGGCATCTTTTGATGCCGATTCCGGTGAGGATTTCGCGGAGACCGAGCAGCTCTGAGCTGCGCCAGCCAAATCGACTTCCGCGTGATCGGGAGTCACTCCTAGGAGAAGACAATGCCAAAGCCCACTAAGGGTGCCCGCCTCGGCGGGTCGGCCAGCCATCAGAAGGCGATCCTGGCGAACCTCGCCACGTCGCTCTTTGAGCATGGCCGCATCACCACCACCGAGGCGAAAGCCAAGCGTCTGCGTCCGTATGCGGAGAAGCTCATCACCCATGCCAAGGTTGGCAAGCTCGCCAACCGGCGTGAGGTGCTCAAGGTGATCCGTAACAAGGACGTCGTGCACACGCTGTTCGCCGAGATCGGCCCGTTTTTCGCCGATCGCAACGGTGGCTACACCCGCATCATTAAGACTCTGCCGCGCAAGGGCGATAACGCCCCGATGGCCGTGATCGAGCTGGTGCGCGAGAACACCGCGTCGAACGAGGCCAATCGCGCCACCCGCGCAGCCGCCTCCAAGAAGGCGTCGGCGGAGAAGAAGTCCGCTACCGACGAAGCTCCTGCAGTCGAGACCGCAGAGGTTGAGACCGCAGAGGTTGAGACAGCAGAGGCTGTGACCGCAGAAGCTGAGGCGACTGCCACCGATGCGCCCGCGGGTTCGCATGAGCCGCTGGCCGACGGATCGCAGCCCGAGGGCTTCCCGATCAAGGGAAATGCGAGCTCCAAGCTCTACCATCGTCCCGGCACGCGCCACTATGACTCGACCGTTGCCGAGATCTGGTTCGCGACCGATGCCGATGCCGAGGCTGCGGGATACTCGCTGCCGAAGAGTCAGCGGGAGTCTGAGGACTGACGCTCAATAGCGTGGAGGAGCCCGCCATCGCCGTAGCCGGTGATGGCGGGCTCGTTCGTCTGCGTATTGATATCGGTTACGACGGAACCGATTTCTCCGGCTGGGCGCGGCAGCTGGGGCAGCGCACAGTATGTGAGTTACTGGAGACGACGATGAGTACGGTGCTGCGGGTGCCGGTTCGGCTCACCGTCGCCGGGCGTACGGATGCTGGAGTTCACGCGACTGGTCAAGTCGCGCACGTCGACATACCATCTGCGGCGCTGCGCACCCGATCGATCGCCGGTGATCCGGTTTCTCTGGTGGGCAGACTGGCCAAGATGCTGCCCGATGACGTACGGGTCAAACATGTTCAGATCGTGCCGACCGAATTCGATGCGCGCTTCTCCGCATTGCGACGCCACTACCGATATCGGCTCGCGGATACGCGCTGGGGAGCGGAGCCGGTGGTGGCTCGGACCACTGCGACCTGGCGTCGTGCACTCGATATCGATGCGATGAACGCAGCGTCGGCAACTCTTCTCGGGCTCAACGACTTCGCAGCATTTTGTCGACGACGTGAGGGAGCTACAACGATCCGTGAACTGCAACGGTTTTCGTGGTCGCGAGCCGACGATGGGGTGCTTGTCGGCGAAGTCAGTGCCGATGCCTTCTGCTGGTCGATGGTGCGTTCGTTGGTCGGGGCTGTCGCTACGGTGGGCGACGGGCGACGTGATCTCGACTGGTGCCGAGCTCTACTCGGCGAGCGGACCCGCAGTGCCACCGTGCCAGTCGCCGATGCCCGCGGGCTGTGCCTCGTTGGCGTTGACTATCCCGCAGCGTCAGACCTCGCCGCCCGTAACGAGATCACCCGGGATGTGCGGTCGAGCGGAGAATGTTGCGGCGGTTGAGGATTCGGGTGTAGCGCCACCCATCAGGGAGCGCCAGACCAACGGATCGAAATCCATCGGTTCGGTGCGTTCGAGAAAGTCCGTGACGACGCGCACGAAGCGCCGTGGATCGGAGTGGAACGGAAAATGTCCGGCTCCGGTGAACGTCGACAATTCGCTGTGCGGGATAGCCGAATGGACTATCAGCGCATGCTCATAGGGGATCACGGAGTCTTCATCACCCCAAATGATCAGTACCGGAAGGTATTCGGTGAGGTGTGCGCGGTCGAGCATTGTGACCGACTGGCCACGCCAGTCCACGACCGCGCGTAGCGTGCGCAGGAATGCTGCCGAAGCCTTCGGGTCGGCGAGATCGCCGATCACGCGCAGCAGATCGTCATGGTCGGCGAGCATACGTTTGAGGGAGAAATCCCGTGGGAATCCGGGCGGCATCGGCAATGAAGGCGCAGCGGCCACCACGCGGGCCCCGGCGCGTAGGGCAGCGAGCGTCCCGGGAATACGCATGATGGCGAGTGCCTCATGGACAACCGGCAGTGACACCAGGCGCAGCGCCGGGCTCACCTCGCGACTGACTCCGCCCGCTGCGACGAGCACAAGTCGCTCGACGAACCGCGGGAACTGATAACAGAACTGCATGGCGACCCCGCCGCCGAGCGAATGGCCAACCACCGTGACCTTACTGATCCCGAGCACGACCAGCAGATCGCGCATCCCGTTGGCGAAAGCGGCCACCGAATAGTCCGCGCGCGGCTTAGCCGAGAGGCCGTGTCCGAGGAGATCGGGTGCGATCACCGTGTAACGCTGCGCGAGTAGCCCGATCACCTCGTTCCAGGTTGACGAGTTGTCGCCGATTCCGTGAATCAGTAGGAGCGCGGGGCCGCTGCCGGCGATGCGGAATGCCCGCCGATATCCGTGGATCATCCGATATTCGATGCGAACATCGGTATCTGACACCGGCCGAAGATTCGCCGGCCCGCCGGCACTGCGTCCAGCGGCAGACGTGCGGGTTAGGTTCTCGGACACGATGAACTCCTCGGTATACACAACTATGTGCAGGCTGTACCTGCGTTGTGGTCACTGCGCTTCTTACCCCGAGTTAACCGCAGCCTGGCAAATTTCGCGCGCAATAGCGGGACGCGATGAGGGGGAGTGAACTAACGACGGCTCAGCCGTAGAACGGTTCGGGGCGCTGCCCGATGGTCTCGGCGAAATCGTCGGCGATCGTCGCCGCCAGATCGACGAAGGCGCGTCTGGTCGGTTTGCCGACCAGATCCAGATCGATATCGGCGCCCTCAGCGAGATGGTCGTCGAACGGAATCCGATGCACGGCGCGGCAGCGGGTCAAGAAATGCTGGGCGAGTTGATCGGTGTCGATGGTGGAGGCGCCGGGGCGGGATGAACTCAGCACCACCACAGCCCGCGAAACGAGATGGCCGAATCCATGCGCCTGCAGCCAGTCCAGGGTGGCTCCCGCACTGCGCGCCCCGTCGAGTGCGGGTGAACTGACCAGGATGATCGCATTGGCGAGGTCGAGGACTCCGTTCATCGCCGAATGGCTCAAGCCGGTGCCGCAGTCGGTAATGATGATGTTGTAGAAACGCTGCAGGATCGCGAGCACGCCCCGGTATTCGGCCTCGCTGAACGCTTCGGCGACCGCCGGGTCACGCTCGGAAGCGAGCACCTCCAGCCGGCTCGGAGCCTGCGAGGTGTGAGCACGTACATCGCTGTAGCGGTAAATGCTCTCGTCGGCGAGGAGATTGCGCACCGTCGACCACGTCTGTTGCGGGATTCGCTGCGCCAATGTTCCCAGGTCGGGATTGGCATCGACGGCGATGACGCGGTCACCGCGCAGGCTGGCGAAGGTGGAACCAAGCCCGACCGTCGTGGTGGTTTTGCCGACGCCACCCTTGAGCGACAGCACAGCTATGCGGTAATCGCCGCGCACCGGACGTCGGACTCGGTCGAGGGTTTTCTGGTACTCGATCTCGGAGTGCGAATCGCCGGGATTGATTGCGCCCGCCGACAAGGTGTGCACCGCACGGCGCCAGCCTCGGGCCGGTGGTCGGCGGGCCTTACGCAGCAGGGCGACGTCATCGAGACCTGGTCCCGGGTGCTGTGCGGAGGTGAGTACCGGTGAGGTAACCGGATATTCGGCCGGGTAGGGCTGTGCTGCCTGCTGCGGGGTGGGCGCTTGTTGCGGGGCTGGCGCTTGGCCGTGGGTGGCCGCCGGATTGAGGGCCTGGTCGGGGAGCGGCGGGTAGTGCACCGGCGGAGATGGCATGAGTGGAGATGACACAGGTGGATACGGGGCGGGCGGATACGGCATGGGAGCCGGGAACGAGTGCGCCGGCGCGTGTGGCGCCCACGCCTGCGATGGATGCGATCGGTATGCGTCCGGGCCGGATTCCGCAGAGCCTGGTTCCGCAGAGCCTGGTGACGGGGGGCCAGACGCTGCTGGGCTGTATTCCACCGGGTCAGTGTGTGGCGGTGCCGGTGGCGCGAACTGCAGCCACGGCGGGAGCGGGGCCGCATCTCGGCCGTAGTCGTCGGTGGTCATCGATCGCCCGTCCTAGTCGAAAATTATCCGGATTGGCCACTCTCGGGTGATGTGAGGCATCTCCGTGCGGGCAGCTTACCGGGAGTGTGGCACCGCCGTTACCGGTTCTACCACGGTCTTCGGTGGATATCCGCGCCGTTATAGCAGTCGAATCCGTCATGCCGATTTCTATCGCCGTGACTACATAAATGTGGCAATATGCAACGACAAATCCGACAAATCGGCCTGGGTGTACCGAGTGAGGAAGTACCCGACAACTGGAATAAGAACTGCATGCAGGGCAACAGCAGCGGGGTGGAACCGCACGGCAGGTGGTCGCGTCAGAGCATGTGAACCGGGTGTAAGTCGGGCGGTTGAACGAGGAGGGTGAACCGATCTCATGGTCTCTCAGCATGATTCAGATCTGCCCGGGGCGGCTGTCGACGTCCCGGCCGCGTTCCGGATGTCGGCGGCGCGGTCGCGGTCGGGTGGTCTCGCGGTGGTGACCACCCCGCAGGGGCTGCCGACTTCGATACGAATCGAACCGTCACAGCTCGCGAAGTCGCCGCAGGTGCTCGCGGACGAGATTCTGCGGCAGTGCCGACGGTCGGCCATGGTTGCCGGGCTGCGATGGCGGGAAGAACTCACTGTTGCGGGAGCTCCGAGTGACGTGATGAATGCTCTCGGTCTACCCACCTCGGATGCGGTCGCGCAGGCGGAGGAGATCGACGACGGCATCGAGGACGCGCCGTCGTCCTGGCTTCGGCGGGTATAGCGGAGCACGGCGTGACCACCGGACACAGGAGGCTGAGATGAATTGGGCGATGGATGAACTTGAAGCGCGTGCCCGCGCGCAGCTGGGTACCCTGCAGGATTTCGGCGAGCGTCTGGACTTGTTAGCGAGTCGCGAAACATCGGCAGATGGGCTCGTCACCGTCGAGGTCGATGGCAGCGGAGCTCTCATCGGATTGTGGCTTTCCGACGGTGCCAACGAACTCGGCGCGGTGACTCTCGGAGATCGGATCGTCGCGACCGCGGCACTCGCAGCTCAGGACGTATTCGCGCGGCGAGCGCAAGTGCTCGCCGACTTGCACTCCGTCCTGACCGATCAGTTAGGGGCCCGGCCATCAACCACACGACTGGACAATCTGTGACCACGACATCTGACACACGGCGATATCTGAGTGCGAACGACGCCTCGTCGGGGTCCGGGGGAACCTCGGTGCCGACCGCCGCGTCTCATCTGACAACGAACCCAAGGGGGCAGTGGTGAATAACGTGACGGTGGCGCCAGAGGCATTGGAGGGATTCGCGGCCGCCAACGCCGCGATCGGCACAGCGCTGAGTGCGGCCGGTGGCATCAATGCAGCCGCCAACACAGCGATCATGACTCCCGTCTTCGGCATTATTGGGCAAGAATTTCTGGCGGCATTCGTTGCGGCTCAGGCCAATCACCTGTTCTCGGTCGGCAGCTTAGCGGCGGTGCATGCATCCACCGCGGCAACCTGCCTCGCGGGACTCGCCGAGTTCGAGGGCACCGATGCCGTGGGTGCCGCCGTCATTGACTCGGCGCTGTGACCGGACATCCGGGTTGCCCGGATAGGGAACCCACGGCCTCTGGGATCGCCGACATCTCGATACAGGACATGATCGACGCAACGCCGTTGGGGCCGCTCCTGGATCGACCGGTGCACGAGGTGCTTGCCGGTCTCGGATTGCCGCCGCTGCCTGTACTTCCCTCGTTGCCGCCGCTGCCAGAATTACCGCCCCTGCCTGCGATCGATCTCTCGATGCTGTTTAAACCGATCACCGATCTCCTTGGCGGTTTTGGTACCGGAGATCTCTCCACCGCAGGATTCGACCCGTCCGTCGTATTTGAAGGTCTCGCTGACGTACTCGAAACATCGTTGTCGATGAGCCAAGGTGCACTCGCGGCGCTCGACCAGTTATGGATGGGGCAGGCGGCGATGAGTGCGGCGACAAAGACGACCGAGGCAAGCGCCAATAGCGCCGCACTCTCGATCCAGAGCGGCGGGATATCGGTCGATATCCAGGCGGCGGCGGGCATCGTCGCCGCAGGGTTAGCCGCAGTGCAGGCCATCTTGGTCGCGACAATCGGCAAGATCACGGTCATCGGGCCAGGGCTGCTTACCCCACCGGGTCAGGGTGCAGCACTGTTCTTTGCCACTGAGGGCCTCTCCGAGGCGACCGCCGCGGTCGCGGTGACGCGCGCCCAATTGCTCGGCCCGACAACCGCGATGACGGTGAACGGTGCTCCGGTCTCGGTGACAAACGCGCCGACCCCGGTGCACGCGTCCACCGCACAGTCGCCGTTCGCCATAGCGAGTTCGATCCTCGAAACGCTAGCCCCGGTGCTCTCGACTGTTACCGAATTATCGTCGCGGCTTTCAGCGCCGGTCGCGAAAATGCTTTCAGTGCACGATAAACCAGACGCCAGTGCAGATCTTCGCTGCATCTCGGATATCCCGGATGCCGATGACCCGGCTGGGCCCGCCCCGGACGGTACGACCACGTCCGCCATAACCGCGCCTGCCGGGTTTGGCGGGGTCGCGGCAGTGAGCGGTATCGGGTCGGTCATGGCGCCGCTGGCTCCGGCACGGTCATCGATGCCGCTGGGCGCCACCGAACCGGCCGCATTCGGGCCGAGCTCACGGACCGCAGCTGCGGTCAGTGCAGCGACGTCGGCGGTGCCGGCCTCGATAGCGCCGATGGCCGGCGCGGCGGGTGCCGCACGTGGTGCTGGTACCGCCGGTGAGCATCATGAGACACCCGATTTTCTCGTCACTGAAGACAACGGGCAGGTGGTTGTGGGAGCAGCCTTTGAGGTTGCGCCGCCGGTGCTCGGTGATGAGCACATCCCGGCCGCGTTGGCCCCTGACATTGAATTACGCCTAGGGGCTCCCCGGCCCGACATCACCGCGTGACTCCGCGCATCCAACTCGGCAGGAGAGCATCCATGGCACAGATACGAATCACCGTAGACCCCGACAAACTCGCCGTCGACCCCGATGAAATCACCGTCGCCGCAGGCGATCTGGACCGACTCGCCGATCGACTCGAGCGCACGCTGGCGGCGGCGAAGGGCTCGCTGGAGGTTGCGGCGGCCGGACACGACGAAGTTTCGTTGGCTGCCGCCCGATCGTTCCGCAGCGTTGCGGCCGGTTTCGGAGCCGACACCGCCACCGGGGTCCATGAACTCCGCAAGATTGCGGCGTCGTTGCGCGCGCAGGCACATGCGCTCAGCGGCGCCGATGACGACGCGGCTTCACGCTTGCGGACCTGAAAAGCTGTCCGCAATAGCCATCTGTGCACACCGATACCCAGCCGAGCCACGCGAAGGAGGATCAGATGACCGGCTTCACCGGCGTCATATGGGACGCCCGTACCACCGAGCGCCTCGTCCGCGATCTCGATTCGGGTGCCGGGCCGCAACCGCTGGCTGACGCCGGCCACCGGTGGGCGACTATAGCTCGTGAGGTTGCCGAGATTGGAGCCGAGTATGCGGCGGTACTCGCTCGGCTCGGTACCCACTGGGATTCCAACAATTCCCCAGCGGCACTTGAACATCTCGGCAGGCTTGTGTCGTGGTTCGCCCAGGTGGCCGCGGACGCGGCTGTGAATGCGTCCCATGCGCAGGCGCAGGCCGCTGCGACCAGCGTTGCGCGGCTTGCCATGCCCCACGCCGCTGAGGTAGATCTCGCCGCAGCGCTACGGGATATGGCGATGTCGGTGAGTGCCCTGGCCCCGGCGATCAGTGGTGCCGCGGCCCACGCCGAACGTGTTGTACACGATCAGCGCCTGCGGGCGGCGCAGGTTATGGCCGCCTACGAACAGGCAACCGAGCCCCATGCCCTGGCATGGCATGCCTCGCGGCCGTCGCCGATCCTCGTGTCCGACGCCGCGTTGTCCGCGGAGCTGGATGCGAGGGATCATGCAAATACTGTTGCAGCACAACGTACTACAACGCTCAGTCCGACCGGTGTACCACCGACGGTTATGTCCCCGGAGACTATGCGACCGACTGGTGTTCCACCGGTTGGGTCCCTTGGGCTTCGTGCGGGGGACCGGGCTGCATTCGCCCCCGTCGTACTCGCCTCGGGTCCACGGGAGCTGCCGGTGGTGGCGCACACCGAGGCGCCTGTAATGCCGGCGGCGCCGCCGGTCGTTGCGCCTCCCGCGCATCCGGGTGCGGCGTTGGCTGATCGTGTCGTGATCCGCCAGGCATCCGCCGGGACCGATCTCGGCCACCCCGATCTTGGCCGGCCCGATCTGCTTCCCCCGAGCCCCGACCACTCCGTAGGAGTAATCGAGGAATACCCGGTGCATCGACGCGATCAGATTACTGAAGAAGGCTCACCCACAATCGATCCCGCGTATCTCGAGCAGGTGTTGCGACTGGGCGAAACGGGGTCACGGTGACGTGGGTGCACAGCACGGAGACGGGCTCAACGGACCCGAGTGCGAGCGGACCGCCGCCGGCTTCGTTGGCCGGCGGCACTCCGATCGACGTTGCCGTGCTCCGTCGCATCGGGTACCGATTCGGTGTCACGGGATGGCCGATCGTGCTCGACATGTTGCCGACCGACACCGACATCGACGCCACGATGACCGCAGACATCGACGAACAAATAGTGCGTGGCGGCCTTCTCGATCGTGAGGGTGAACCACAGTGGTGGCTCGCGACGGCACTGCGTGTGCTGTCTTACCCCGACCGTGAGCTCGAAATCCGGAGTTTCACCGAGTCAGGAGTGGGACGCGCGCTACTTGCCCGTCGCGGCCATGAACACGTGTTCGCGGTGCGCACGGACGGGCATGTGACGGTGCGGCCGGTCGATATTTCCACGACCGACGATATCGGCGCGATCGTGCGTCGGCACTGCGGTGAGCTTGGTAGGGAACCGATCGCGTTCACCACGATTGCCCATCCAACCGTAGAGCTGGCGGACAGACTGAGCCGATGCCACGGTGCTGCGGCCGCCGCGAGCGCGCTACACGCTCTCGGTATGCCCGGTCCGGATGCGGCCGTCGTCGCCCGGGCATTCGCTGAAACATGTTCGCGCACTGAGATTGTCGCGATCGCGCGGGATGCGGGCGTATTCACTCAGGCGGCGGGTGCCCTTGGCATCTTCGATTCCGATCGCGGACGGATCGTCGTCAGCCCTAGTAGATCTCCCGACGGCCGGGTGTGGACAACACTGTCGTCGGGCTCGGGTCACCGTATCGCGCAGACCGTTGGTCTGCTTGTGGAGACCCTGCCTGAAGGTTGGTGGTCGTAATGGCCTTCACGGCAACCCGGTTCCGGAAAGGCGCGGCGGGCCGCTCGGCCTGTGGTGAGTTTCCGGGACGCAATCGCAAGTTCCGCAAGTCGCAGGTATCTGTGTCACGGATACCGCATGGGGGCATCGCCTGACGGTGCCGTAACACAGGAGGACATGAGATGAATCTCGACGGAATCAGCGGTCTCGTTGATGTTGACATCAACGCCGGCCAATCCACTGCGCAGCAGGTGTCGCATCTCGTCGACGAGATGCAGCAGAGCATTGACCGGATCGGACGCGCCGCACAGCAGGGTGTCGCAAGCTGGACAGGCAAGGCGTCCAACGCTTTCGACACCACACATGCGGATTGGAATGGCTCCGCGGTGGCGTTGAACACGGCACTCAATGACATCCGCGCCAAACTTACCAGCGGTTTCACCGGATACGAAGATCACGATGGCAATGCGGCCGGTGGTTTCGGGGGCGCTGGCGCAGGAGGCTCCCTCGCGCTGTAACGAGCTGACACCACGACTTTATCGACCACGATTTACCCACGACATTCCGAAAGGACTTCCCATGTCCAGAATCAAGTACGACTTCGCCTCGCTTGGCGATTTGAGTTCGAACCTGCATGCCGAATTCTCCCACCTCGAAGACCTCGCTAATCAGCTCAAGCGGCAGGTGGCCTCGCTCGACGGCAGTTGGCACTCGACGGTGGCGAAGGTCGCCTACACCGACGCTCAGCAGCACTGGGATCGCATATTCATCCAATCACGTGAGCAGCTACTCGGAATCCATAAAGGTGTACAGAACGCGTCGCAGACGATGTCAGACGTTGATGGTGCGATCGGTAGGGGATTCCGGGGACTGATCTGAGACGCGGTGCGTTAAGCGGTCGACGCGCACGCCCGGCAACGGCGGTTCCCTCGCGGTTGCCGGGCGTGTGTTCGTAGTCGGTTAGAGTCACCCGAAGGTGCGCCGGTACGTCGATATCAGGAGGATTGTCCGTGTCAGCTGAGGGTTCAAGGAAAGCGATTATCGCGGCGCTGGCTGCCAATGCGGGAATCGCGGTCGCGAAATTCGTCGGCTTTGCGATCACCGGGTCGTCGTCGATGCTCGCTGAAGGCGTGCATTCGGTGGCCGACACCAGCAACCAGGGTCTGTTGCTTCTCGGGCAGAATCGGGCGGCCAAGGCGGCCGACCAACTGCACCCATTCGGGTACGGGCGGGCACGCTACTTCTATTCCTTTATCGTTGCGCTCGTCATCTTCACCCTCGGTTCGATGTTTGCGATCTACGAGGGCATCGAGAAGATCACCCACGCCCACGATCACGGCCTCGAGTCCCCGCTAGTGGCGGTGGTCATCCTGCTGGTCGCCATTTGTCTGGAGGGGTACAGCTTCGCCACCGCCTACCGAGAGTCCAGCCCGTTGAAGGGTGACGCGTCGTGGTGGCGATTCATTCGCAACTCCCGCAACCCTGAATTGCCGGTCGTGCTACTCGAAGACTCCGGCGCGCTGATCGGTCTGGTGCTGGCGCTCGGCGGTGTCGGGGCGACGATGCTCACCGACAATCCGGTCTGGGACGGGATCGGAACGCTGAGCATCGGAGTGCTGCTGGGCGTCATCGCGATCGTGCTGATCGTCGAGATGAAGAGTCTGCTGATCGGGGAGGGAGCCACCGAAGAGGAAGAACGCGTTCTGCGCACGGCGCTCGGCTCCGACGGTGTGGATCGGGTGATTCACATGAGGACGCAATACCTCGGGCCGGATGAATTGCTCGTGGCCGCCAAAATCGCCATCGCGCCGGGAACAGACGTGACAAGTGTTGCGGAGGCCATCGACGCCGCCGAGGTGCGCATTCGTGCGGCAGTCCCGCAGGCTCGGGTCATCTACCTTGAACCCGACATCGATCGTGGCGGCTCGGCCGGAGCGAAATCCGAGAAGGACCGCTGATGGCTAACGCGTTTACGCGTACAAAATCCGTCGAGCAATCGATGGCAGATACCGACGAGCCCGATCATCGGCTTCGCAAGGACCTCACCTGGCGAGATCTCATCGTGTTCGGTGTCTCAGTGGTCATCGGTGCCGGCATCTTCACGGTGACCGTCTCCACCGCCGGAGATAAAGCCGGCCCCGCTATTTCACTCGCATTCGTGATGGCTGCAATCGCCTGTGCGCTTGCCGCATTGTGTTACGCCGAGTTCGCGTCGACCGTGCCGGTGGCAGGTTCCGCATATACCTTCGGCTATGCAACCTTCGGTGAATTCCTCGCCTGGATCCTCGGCTGGGATTTGATCCTCGAGTTCGCGGTCGGTGCGGCAGTGGTGTCCAAGGGATGGTCGAGTTACCTCGGTAGCGTGTTCGGGTTCTCCGGCGGCACAGTGAACGTGGGTTCTTTCGCGATTGACTGGGGTGCGGTGCTGATCGTCGGGGTGGTCACCACGCTGCTTGTACTGGGTACGAAGTTGTCGTCGCGGGTGAGTGCGGTTATCACCGCGATCAAGGTTGCGGTGGTGCTGCTGGTGATCGTCGTCGGATTCTTCTACGTCAAGGCGGCCAACTTCAGTCCATTTGTGCCATCTGCTGAACATGCTGCCGGAGAATCGAAGTCGATCGATTCCACGCTTTTCTCGCTGATCACCGGTGGCGGCGATAGCTCTTACGGCTGGTACGGCGTGCTCGCTGCTGCATCGATCGTCTTCTTCGCATTCATCGGATTCGACGTCGTCGCGACCACCGCCGAAGAGACCCGGGATCCTCGTAAAGACGTACCCAAGGGCATTCTCGGTTCGCTCGCGATCGTCACCGTGCTCTATGTGCTCGTCACGATTGTGGTGACCGGAATGGTGAATTACAAACAACTCGCCAGTTCCGGTGGACATTCAAAGAACCTGGCAGATGTGTTCGCGCTCAACGGGATCACGTGGGCGGAGAAGATCATCGCCGTTGGCGCGCTTGCGGGGTTGACGACGGTGGTGATGGTGTTGGTACTCGGCCAGTCGCGGGTGTTGTTCGCGATGTCGCGTGACGGCCTGCTGCCGCGTGGATTGGCCAAAACGAGTCCACGTTTCGGTACCCCTGCGCGCCTCACCATTCTCATCGGGGTGGTGGTCGCAGTCGTGGCCGCGTTCTTCCCGATCAACAAGCTCGAGGAGATGGTGAACGTCGGCACGCTGTTCGCCTTCGTTGTTGTGGCCGGTGGAGTAGTAGTGCTGCGCCGTACCCGGCCCGACCTCAGCCGCGGATTCACCGTTCCGGGCGGCCCGGTGATTCCGGCACTGGCGATCCTCGGATGTCTGTGGTTGATGCTGAATTTGTCGGCGCTGACGTGGATTCGTTTCGTCGTGTGGATGGCTATCGGTATCCTCGTCTACGTTCTCTACGGGATGCGGCATTCGATGGTTGGTCGGCGCGAGCGTGGAGAAGTCGCGACCGTGCAGAATTTCGATCCTTAACACTATGGCCAGTCGCCGTTCCGGCGCCCATCGTTCGCGGTGATGATCGGTTCGATAACCTGGTGTGAAGCATTTACCGTGCGTTGAGCACAATGTGCCGGCCGATCGGGGCCGGAGTCGGGGTTGTGACCGTTTTCCACCGTGATCATCACCAACTCGGACCCAGCACCGATCGCGACAATCACAATCCATGACAATCACCACGACAAGGGGATCAGATGACGACGGTGCATGAAGGCGCACTCATCGCGGACACCAGCAATGGCATCGACTTCAAGGTTGCCGATCTCTCGTTGGCGGATTTCGGCCGTAAAGAGATTGAACTCGCCGAGAATGAGATGCCCGGTTTGATGTCGCTGCGACGTGAATACGCCGACGTCGCGCCCCTTAAGGGCGCGCGGATCTCAGGGTCGTTGCACATGACAGTGCAGACGGCGGTGCTGATCGAAACGCTCGTCTCCCTGGGGGCCGAGGTCCGTTGGGCATCGTGCAACATCTTCTCCACCCAGGATCATGCCGCCGCGGCTGTCGTGGTGGGGCCGCACGGCACCCCCGACGCACCCCGGGGGGTGCCGGTGTTTGCGTGGAAGGGCGAGACGCTCGAAGAATACTGGTGGGCAGCAGAGCAGATGCTCACCTGGCCGAATCCCGAGGAACCGGCCAATATGATCCTCGACGACGGCGGCGATGCCACCATGCTCGTGTTGCGCGGCGCTCAGTTCGAGAAGGCCGGTGTTGTCCCGCCGAGTACCGACGACGACTCAGCCGAATACAAGGTCTTCCTGCAGTTGCTGCGCGAGAGCTTCGAGGCCGATAAGACCAAGTGGAGCAAGATCGCCGAATCGGTGCAGGGTGTCACGGAGGAAACCACCACCGGCGTGCTGCGGCTGTATCAGTTCGCCGCCGCCGGAGAGCTTGTCTTCCCTGCCATCAACGTCAACGACTCGGTCACCAAGAGCAAGTTCGACAACAAATACGGCACCCGGCATTCACTGATCGACGGTATTAACCGCGGCACCGATGTCCTCATCGGCGGAAAAAAGGTGCTGATCTGCGGTTATGGTGACGTCGGCAAGGGTTGCGCCGAATCCCTGGCGGGCCAGGGCGCACGCGTGCAGGTCACCGAGATCGACCCGATCAACGCGCTGCAGGCCTTGATGGACGGTTTCGACGTTGTCACCGTAGAGCAGGCGATCAGCAACGCCGACATCGTCATCACCTCGACCGGTAACAAGGACATCATCCTGCTCGAGCATATGCGGGCGATGAAGAACCAGGCCATCCTCGGCAATATCGGTCACTTCGACAATGAGATCGATATCGCCGGACTCGAGTCGTCGGGGGCCAAGCGCATCAACGTCAAGCCGCAGGTTGACCAGTGGATCTTCGAAGATGGTCATTCGATCATCGTCCTCAGCGAGGGTCGCCTACTCAATCTGGGTAACGCCACCGGTCACCCCTCGTTCGTGATGAGCAACAGTTTCTCCAACCAGGTGATCGCGCAGATCGAGCTGTGGACCAAGAACGATGAGTACGACAATGAGGTTTACCGGCTGCCCAAGCATCTCGATGAGAAGGTTGCCCGTATCCACGTCGAGGCGCTCGGCGGGACGCTGACCAAGCTCACCAAGGAGCAGGCCGAGTACATCAACGTCGACGTCGAGGGTCCGTACAAGGCGGAGCACTACCGCTACTGATCTTCCTATCCGATCACGCCGCCGACCCAAGGTCGGCGGCGTGATCGGTTTTAGGCACTCGGCCGGTCCGTCAGCCCGCCAGCAGGATCTCGGCCAGCTGCACCGGTGTCGGCGTGTTCGCCGCATCGTCGCCGACGCAGACCCATGGACTCATCCATGCGCTCGCGGCCAGTTCGCGGTATGCGGCGTCCACTCGTCGTTGCAACGCATCGTCGCGTTCATAGGCGTCACGGCTGCGCCCCGGATCCACGGATGCGCGTGAGCGCGCGCGGCTCATCGCGACGTCCGCAGGAACCCCGAGCAGCACCTGACGATCGGGTACGGGCAGCCCCAGTCGACCGAACTCAAGGTCGGCGATCCACCGCGCGACCTCCCCGTCGCTGCGCTGATCCAGGCGCGCCGCGCTGTAGGCGACGTTGGAAGCCACATACCGGTCACAAATCACGATCTCGCTGGTACGTGCCGCGGCCCGCACTTCGTCGGCCGCCTGTGCCCGGTCCAGTGCGAACAGCAGCGCCATCGCGTAGACACTGTCGCGCAGGTCGCCGTGCGCCCCGTGTAGGGCCTCGGCGGCGATGTCTGCCGGGAGAGACCGCGAGTAGCGCGGAAACGTGAACGTTGCGACTCCTACGCCCGAGGTGCGCAGGTGATCCACCACACCGCGCACGAGTGTGTTCTTGCCCGCACCGTCGAGACCCTCGACCGCAATTAATACGCTCACGCCCGCGATCGTAGAGCGCGGCGGTCGCCGATACGATGGCCGATCCCCACTGTGGTGTGTCGTGCATGACTCTTCGAACGCGAAAGTGTCACCATTGAGGGTATGAAGCCTCGCATCCTCGTCGTCGACGACGACGCCGCGCTTGCCGAGATGCTGACGATCGTCCTTCGAGGCGAAGGCTTCGAACCGTTTGTGGTGTCGGACGGAACGCAGGCGTTGGGCGCGGTACGCGAGATTCGGCCCGACCTCGTGCTGCTCGATCTGATGCTTCCGGGCATGAACGGTATCGATGTGTGTCGGGTGCTACGCGCCGATTCCGGGGTTCCGATAGTGATGCTCACCGCGAAATCCGACACGGTCGATGTCGTGCTGGGTTTGGAGTCGGGTGCAGACGACTACATGGTCAAACCCTTCAAGCCGAAGGAACTCGTCGCCCGTATCCGTGCCCGGCTGCGGCGCAACGACGAGGAACCGGCTGAAATGCTCTCCATCGGCCCGGTCGAGATCGATGTACCTGCTCATAAGGTGACCCGCGAGGGCGTGCCCATTTCGCTCACTCCGCTCGAATTCGATCTGCTCGTGGCACTGGCCCGCAAGCCGCGTCAGGTGTTTACCCGCGACGTTCTCCTTGAGCAGGTGTGGGGCTACCGCCATCCCGCGGACACTAGACTCGTCAACGTGCATGTGCAGCGCCTGCGCGCAAAGGTGGAAACCGATCCGGAGAACCCCGAGGTCGTCTTGACGGTGAGGGGGGTCGGCTACAAGGCCGGCCCGCCGTGATAGGTCGTTCCCGACGACGAGTCAACAGCACATTCGGCCGGTTCGCTCGCGCCGCCGGCAGGTTAGGCAGAGCCTTCGGGCGGATCTGGCGTCGCTCGTTGCAACTACGTGTGGTGGTGTCCACGCTGGCACTGTCGGTTGTGGTGCTCGCGATCCTCGGATTTGTTTTGATGAGTCAGATCACCGACAGACTCCTTGAGGTCAAACTCAGTGCCGCGACCGAGGAAGTCGAGCGTGCGCGGGTGTCCATTGAGCGTGATCTGGCCACCGGAGATGCCAGTACGTCGGTGCAGAACCGGCTTCGTCAGACTCGGTCGCTGCTCACCGATCGCGACGTCGACACCAGCGAGACGTCGGGTACGGTCGGCACCTTCGATACGGCGCTCGTCGTCCCGGGAACCGGCCTCGACGGCACCGCATCGGGGGTCGGGCCGATCGGTGAGATCCCGCGAAATCTGCGCGATATGGTTCAGGGCGGGCAGGTCGCCTATCAGTACAGCTCGATGCAGACCGGGTCGGGCGGCTACAGCCCGGCATTGATTCTGGGCTCTCCGACTAATTCGTCTATTCCGGGTCTTGAGCTGTATCTGGTGTTTCCGCTGACGAGTGAACAGAACACCGTCGATCTCGTACGCGGCACGCTGGTTACCGGTGGCGTGGTGTTGTTGGGTTTGCTGGCGGCCATCGCATGGCTTGTGTCGCGACAGGTGGTGATTCCCGTCCGGTCTGCGTCGCGGATCGCGGTACGTTTCGCCGATGGTCGGCTCAAGGAACGGATGCCGGTCCGTGGTGAGGACGATATGGCGCGGCTGGCGATGTCGTTCAATGACATGGCTGAGAGTCTGTCCAAACAGATCACCCACCTTGAGGAGTTCGGTGGGTTGCAGCGGCAGTTCACTTCTGATGTCAGCCACGAGTTGCGCACTCCGCTGACCACGGTGCGGATGGCCAGCGATGTGCTTTACGAGGGGCGCGGCGATCTCGATCCGGTGCGTAAACGTTCGGTGGAATTGCTCGATAAGGAACTCGACCGTTTCGAGACGTTACTCAATGAACTGTTGGAGATTTCCCGGCACGACGCGGGTATGGCTGAACTTTCCGCCGAGCGGATGGATATGGCGATCCCGATCGACGCAGCGTTGGCGACTGTCTCACGGCTGGCCGAGGACACCGGCACCGAATTGGTTCTCGACCTGCCGGCCGAGCCGGTGATCGCGGAGATCGATCCGCGACGGGTGGAACGAATCTTGCGTAACCTGCTCGCGAACGCGATCGATCACGGCGAACGGAAACCGGTCACCCTGACTATGCGATCGGACGGAGATGCCGTCGCGATCACCGTTCGCGACCAGGGCATCGGTCTGCGCCCCGGCGAAGAGAAACTTGTTTTCAACAGGTTTTGGCGTTCGGATCCCTCGCGGTTTCGCCGTTCCGGGGGAACCGGACTCGGCCTGGCCATCAGTATTGAGGATGCCCGGCTGCATCAGGGTCGCCTCGAGGCATGGGGCGAACCCGGCAAGGGTGCCTGTTTCCGACTCACGTTGCCGCTGGTACGCGGCCACAAGGTGCTGGGTAGCCCGCTGCCGCTCAAACCACTTGGCGGCGCGATACGAGCGGGCGAATCGGTGGCGCGTGCCGAGGAGTCAGGAAGTGGCCACCGGTGAATTTCCCCTTCATGGATTGTCGCGGTTATCGACGCCGACAGCTCATCGTCGCGGCTGCGAGCATGTTAACGATCGTCGGGCTTGTCGCCGCCTGCGGAGGCGTCCCCGACCATTCGTCTCCGCAGCCCATCACGTCCTTCAAACGTGCGGCACCCAACGATGCCGTTCCGGCACCGCAATCCGATATGGATCCGGAAGCGCTGGTCCGTGCCTTCCTCAAGGCGACGGCCGATCCGGAGGAGGGGCATGCTGCGGCCCGGCGGTTCCTTACCCGCACGTCGTCGCAACAGTGGGATGAGCGTGGTGACGCGATCATCCTCGACCAGATCAACACGTTCGTCGACCAGCGCACCCCGGATTCGGTGCAGATGCGGTTGGTTGGCGACGATGTCGGGGTACTCAAATCCGATGGCGAACTGATTCCCGCGACGGGTCGCGTGGAGGCCACGATCCGGCTGGTACGCAGTGGCAATCAGTGGCGGATCGATGGGCCGTTACCCGATGGCATCATGGTGGACCGTGCTCAGTTCGAGGCATCCTACCGATCGGTGTCGCTCTACTTCACAGATCGGACCCGTCAGCATTTGGTAGCCGACCCACGTTGGTTGTATGCCGGGCTCGATTCCGATGCCACCACTGTGGTCAATCGGCTCCTCGCGGGACCGGCGCAGGGCCTGCGGGCGGGCGTGGATACGGCGATACCCAACGATACGAGTTTGCGCGGACAGGTGGTGCCGATTTCGGGCGGTGGGGTTCGGATCGAACTCGTCGGGGTTGGTTCTCCGTCGATCCGTGACCGTACCGCGCTTGCCGCACAGTTGATCTGGACATTGCACGGCGCCGATTTCGGTGGTCCCTACGTGATCGAAGCCGATGGTGCCCCACTGGTGGCTGAACGTTCGGCAGGTTGGCAGACCGCTGATGTGAGGTCGTACGATCCTGATCAGATTCCCACTACCGACATCGGGCTCAACATTGTGCTCGATGGTGCACTGCGCAAGGTCACCGACACCGGCACCATCACGTCGGGAGGTACGCTCGGGTCGAGTCGGCTGGTGCGTTCGGCGATCATTTCGGCCGATGCGTCGCAGGCGGCGGCGGTCTTGGCGCATCCGGGGACGCGCGGATCTGATCTGACGCTGGGGCCTTACGGCGGTACCGTGACGACCATCGCGTCGGGTGTATCGATCACGCGTCCATCCTTCGGTGGGATCGACGATGACGGTACGGTCTGGGCTGTGGTAGATGGCAAACCCATTCGGGCGGCGCGTGATTCGCCGGACGACCCGTTTACCGTGTCGATGGTCGACGCCACCTGGGTGCACACCGTTGCGCGGGGACCGATCACCGAGTTGCAGGTGTCGCCCGATGGTGTGCGGGTGGCGATGATTGTCGGTGGGCAGGTGGTGTTCGCGGTGATCGCGACCAATGAGGACGGTCAGATCGCGCTGGCGGCACCCCGTGTCGCCGCCTATAACATCGGTGATCTTGCGGTCTCGCTGGACTGGGCTTCGCCGAGTATCGTGATGGTGGCCCGCGACGCCTCTGATTCGCCGGTGATCCAGGTTCCGATCAACGGGATGCCCGCGGCGGGCCTGCTCAGTGGCAATGTCGCTCCGCCGGTTCGCGCGATCGTCGCGGATGCGAGCACGGTCTATATCGGCGACCAGCGAGGGGTACTGCGGCTGGGCAGCACCAATGGCCAGCCGGATCAGTACTGGACCGAGATCGAGCCAGCGATGTCTCCAGATGCGATGCCCGTCCTCCCGTAAACTGCTTGACCGGCAACGGAGTTAGGCTCCGGCCACGACGAGGATCAGGTCTACTCGCACGTCGTGTTCGGCGAGTACCCGCACTGACTCGGCGGCGGTGGCGCCGGTCGTCAGCACGTCATCGATGAGCACGGTTGCTGATGTCGGGTGAACTGGGGACCCCTGATGGCGTATGACGACGCGCCCTCGTAGGTTGCGGCTGCGCTGTCGCGCGTCGAGTCCCGCGGAGTCCCGGCCACCGGATCGGACCATCAGGATGGCCGCCACCTCGACGCGTCCGCCCAGGTTCATGCGAGCGTGTTCGGCGATCGCGGTCACTGGGTCGCCGCCGCGACGCCGGGCGGCGAGGCGTCTCGTCGGCGCGGGAATCAGTACCAGCCGTGGTGCGTCGGGTATCTCGCCCCAGCGGGCGAGTTCGATGAGGGCATGGGCGACTGCGGCACCGAGTGGCTGTGCCAGATCTCTGCGGCCGCGTTCCTTGAGCGCGATGATCGAGCGCCGGTATGGGCCACGGTAGCGGCCAAGGGCCCAGATCGGTACGCCGACAACCACTCGCGGGGTGAGTGGTTGTGGCGCATCGGCGAGGTGCGTGGCGCATCGCGCACACCAGGGCGTGCCGGGTATATCGCATCCGCCGCAGGTCACCGGGATGATCAGGTCTGCGCCCGCCCGCGCCACCGCGACCAGCCCAGAGTATTTCAGCCCAGAGTATTTCAGTGCAGCGGATGTGGGCGGCTCGTGCATCTGCTGATCGTCGCAGCGGTAATGGGTGCGATGCGTGCCGTACCGTCTGGGTTGGTTCCGCTCCTGTGCATGCGGTAATGCCTGTGGAGTGGATCTACACGTCGGCAAGTGCCCGGCGCACCGCGGATTGCCAGCCGGCCGCCTCGTGTCTGCGGCGATTGGGATCCATATTGGGTTGCCAGGCGGCTGCGATGTGCCGGTTGAGCCGTAACGTTTCCGTGTCGGGCCAGTAGCCGACGGCTAGTCCCGCCGCATACGCGGCGCCCAGGGATACGGTTTCGGAGACGAATGGGCGTACTACCGGCACGTCGAGCACATCTGCGAGGTATTGCATCAGAAGGTGATTCGACGTCATACCGCCGTCGACGGATAGGCGTTGTACGGGTAATCCCGAGGTGGTCCGCATCGCGTTGATCACATCCCAGGTTTGCCACACTGTTGCCTCGAGCGCAGCGCGGGCGAGATGGCCCTTGGTGGCATAGGAGGTAAGCCCGACGACGATTCCTCGGGCATGTGAATCCCAGTGTGGCGCATATAAACCGGAGAATGCGGGCACAATGTAACAGCCGCCGTTGTCTGTGACGGTGCGCGCGAGGGTTTCGATTTGCGGGGCGGAATCGATGACGCCGAGCGAGTCTCGGAACCATTGGATCAGTGACCCGGTCACCGCGATGGGGCCTTCGAGGGCGTAGGCCACCTCGTGGCCGCCGAGTGAGTAGCCGATGGTTGGTAGTAGCCCGTCGGCCGATTCGAGTACTGTGTCGCCGACATTCATCAGCAAGAATGCGCCGGTCCCGTAGGTGCATTTGATCTCGCCGGGGGCGAAACAGGTTTGGCCGAGGAGTGCCGCCTGCTGATCGCCGATCGCGCCGGCGATCGGAACTCCGGGCAGCAGCGTTGTGCAGGTGCCGTATACCTCGCTGTTGGATACCACGCGCGGCATCATCGTTGCCGGCACATCGAGGATGGAGAACATTCGCGTACTCCACTTGCGCTTACGTAAGTCGAGCATCAATGTCCGGCTGGCATTGGTCACATCGGTGACATGAAGTCCACCGTGGGGTCCGCCAGTTAGATTCCAGATGAGCCAGGTCTCCAGAGTTCCGAAATATGCGTCGCCGCAATGAGTTTTAGCTTCCAGTCCGCGCACGTTATCCAACAGCCAGCGTAGCCGGGGGGCGGCGAAGTAAGTGGCTGGGTGCAGGCCGGTGATCCGGTGGATTTCGTCGCGGTACGCGTCGAGCTCTTCGACGATGGGTTCGGTGCGGGTGTCCTGCCACGTGATCGCCGGTGCCAGTGGACGTCCGGTACGACGGTCCCACACCACCGTCGTCTCGCGTTGATTGGCGATGCCGACCGCCACCACATCCGAGGCGCTCAGCCCGGCGCGCCGCAGTGCCTCGGGTACTACCCGGCCGACGTTGTGCCACAGTTCGAGCGCATTCTGCTCGACCCAGCCCGGATGCGGGAAGGATTGTCGTTGCTCGCGCTGGGCGATCGCGACCATCCGGCCACGTGTGTCGAAGAGGATGCACCGGGCCGATGTTGTGCCGAGATCGATTGCCGCGATTACCTTATCGCTCATAGCGAGGAACCAAGCGCGCGGGTGATCGCGGTTGCGCAATGCGCTAGTGCGGTCGCGATCTCCGATCGTGGACGTTCGTCTGCGTGCATCAGTAACTGCGGCGGGCCCGATACCGCGATCGCCGCGACGCTCGACGCGGTGCGGCCTCGAATGGGCATCGCGATTTCGGCACGGTCGGGTTCATACTCGCCGATGCACGTGGAGATTCCCGCACGGCGCACTCGATCTAGTTCTGCGGCAAGTGATTTGCGTACCGATGGGGTACGGTGAGTGAATCGTTCCAAGGTCATATTCCGTAAAATTCGTTCGCGTACAGGGGAGTTGGCCAACAGTACGCGGCCCAGTGCGGTGGCGTGCAGCGGGAGGAGTTCGCCGGTGCGGAGTCGCTGCGGGGTGTCGGAGGGGCGAAAAACGTGATGCGCGATCAGCGCATGCTGATCGTGGAGTACCGCGATGAATACCTCGTTGTCGGCGACGGATGCGAGGGTATCTGCCCAGCCCATGGAGGCCGAGCGTAAATCGTTGGGATCGATGGCGGCGGCCGTCGAATGGTCAAGTCGTGGTCCGGGTAGGTAATTGCCCGTGTCGTCTTGCTCGACGTATGCGACCGACACCAGCGTGCGCATGATCCCGTGCGCGGTGGCTTTCGGGAGATGTAACTCTTCGGCTATCTCGCCGAGTCGCAGGGCCCGCGGGCTGCTCTGGAGAAGGTCGATGATGGCCGCAGCCCGTTCGATTGATTGGATCGATCCCGGCATCGTCTGCACCTATCCTTCCAGTCCTTCGCCGGTCCGTGGCCGGCGCTCGCGATGTCTGCGAGGGGCGAAACTCCGATCAGGTGAGCGTAGGGCCCCGCATCCCAAGACGTAATTCCGCTGTTCGACATTGTCGAACAGTACGCATTGATCCAGGTCACATTCGCGAAATATGTTCGCTGTGATCATTCACATCACTACAGCCCCTCGGGGCGAAAGTCACAAGGGAGTGGCTCAACATGCAGATCAAGAAGATTCCGCTCGCGGGCGAGTTGTCCGGCGAGTTCTTCGGGACGATGATCGTGATCCTGTTCGGATGTGGCGTCGTCGCGCAGGTTGTTACCGGCGGCTTTCCTAAGTCGGTTGGCGCGGGAGATTACAACTCGATTGCCCTTGCCTGGGGGCTTGGTGTGACGATGGCCGTATACGTCGCGGGCAGGATCAGCGGTGCTCACCTCAATCCTGCGGTGACGATCGCCCTGGCCACCTTCAAGGGATTCGCCTGGGGCAAGGTCGCTCCCTATATCGGTGCACAGACCCTTGGTGCTTTCGTGGGAGCGCTGATCGTCCGTTTTACCTATGCCGATCAGATCGCCAAGATTGATGCCGCGCACACCGCAGCGACCCAGGGAATCTTCTCCACGTCGCCGGGTCAAGGTATTTCGATCACCACCGCATTCGTCGATCAGATCGTCGGTACCGCGATCCTCGTGGCGGTGATCTTCGCGCTGACCAGCGTGGTGAATAATCCGCCGCTGGCCAACACGGGGCCGCTGCTGGTTGGGTTCCTCGTCGTTGCGATCGGGCTTGCCTGGGGTAGCAATGCCGGTTACGCCATCAATCCTGCGCGTGATTTCGGTCCGCGCCTTGCCTCATATTTCACCGGTTACAGCGACGCCATGTATTCGACGACGGGCGGCCAACTCTACTTCTGGCTTCCGATCGTGGCGCCGATCATCGGCGGACTCATCGGCGGCGCGCTGTTCGTGTACGGTATCGAGCGCTTCCTGCCCGGCGGCCTTGACGATGTGGATGAGGTTGCCCAGGAGATCGTCATCGAAGAACCGGGCGTACCGGTCGCTCATTGACCCGGTCATCTTCTCTGTACATCGCCGACCACATTCCATCCTTCGAGGGCCACGGCCTTCCATTCCGAAAGTAGGACGTCCATGCCAGAATTCGTCGGTGCTGTCGATCAGGGCACGACAAGCACCCGTTTCATGATTTTCGACCACGGCGGTAACGAGGTTGCCCGCCACCAGCTCGAACACCAGCAGATTCTGCCGCAGGCAGGTTGGGTGGAGCACAATCCCGTGGAGATTTGGGAACGTACCTCCGCGGTCATTCAGACAGCGTTGGGCAGTGCGGGATTGACGTCGGCAGATCTTGTCGCACTGGGTATCACCAATCAGCGGGAGACCACGGTGGTGTGGGATCGTCATACCGGTCGCCCGTATTACAACGCGATCGTGTGGCAGGACACTCGAACCGACCGGATTGCCAGCAGCCTGGAGCGGTCCGGGCATGGCGACCTGATCCGCAAGCGTGCGGGAGTACCGCCGGCCCCATACTTCTCCGGCGGAAAGATCAAATGGATTCTCGATAACGTCGAGGGTGTGCGTGCGGCGGCCGAGCGCGGCGACGCACTATTCGGTAACACCGATGCCTGGTTGCTGTGGCATCTGACCGGCGGCATCCGCGGGGGAGTGCACGTCACTGACGTGACGAATGCCAGCCGCACGATGCTGATGGATCTCGAGACGCTCGACTGGGATGACGAATTGCTCGCCATCTTCGACATTCCGCGGCAGATGCTCCCGGAAATCCGCTCGTCCTCGGAGCCCGACGCCTACGGGTTCACCACTGTGGAGGGACCACTGGCCGGACGTGTCCCGCTCACCGGCGATCTAGGCGATCAGCAGGCCGCGACCGTCGGCCAGGTGTGTTTTGCCCCGGGAGAGGCCAAAAATACCTACGGCACAGGTAATTTCATGTTGCTCAACACGGGCACGGAGATCGTTCGATCCGATCATGGGCTGCTGACCACGGTGGCCTACCGCTTTGGCGATCAGGCGCCCGTCTATGCGCTTGAAGGTTCTATCGCGGTCACCGGATCGGCCGTGCAGTGGTTGCGTGATCAGCTCGGAATCATCAGTGGGGCAGCACAATCGGAAGTACTGGCTGGTCAGGTCGAGGATAACGGGGGGGTCTACTTCGTGCCGGCCTTCTCCGGACTGTTCGCCCCGTATTGGCGATCGGATGCACGAGGTGCGATTGTGGGACTTTCGCGGTTCAACACCAACGCGCATCTGGCGCGGGCGACACTGGAATCCATTTGCTATCAGACGCGTGACGTCACCGAGGCGATGACCGCAGATTCCGGGGTTCCCCTGGGTACCCTCAAAGTTGATGGGGGCGTGACCGCCAATGAACTGTGCATGCAGATCCAGGCGGATGTCCTCGGCGTACCGGTAAGTCGTCCGGTGGTGGCGGAGACGACGGCTCTCGGTGCCGCCTACGCGGCCGGGCTGGCCGTCGGTTTCTGGAAGGATACCGATGAACTGCGGCAGAACTGGAATGAGGCGCGCCGCTGGGAACCGCGCTGGGCTGATGATCGTCGTGAGGAAGGCTATGCCAAGTGGCGCAAGGCAGTTGAGCGGACCCTCGATTGGGTTGACGTCGAGTGATTGCGAGACCCGGGTGGTCACGCATGAATCACTGAATAACACTGGACACACCACAACACGAATGGAAAGAAGAGCACAAGAATGCAACCCATCGCCCTGTCTCCCACCCATCGGGTGACCTCACTGACCGCGATGGGTGACCAGACGCTCGACGTCTTGGTCATCGGCGGCGGTGTGGTTGGTGCGGGTGCCGCGCTCGACGCGGTGACTCGCGGGCTTCGAGTGGGCCTCGTCGAGGCGCGTGATCTCGCGTCGGGTACGTCGAGCCGGTCGAGCAAGCTGATTCACGGCGGTCTCCGGTATCTGGAGATGCTGGATTTCCGGCTGGTCGCCGAGGCACTTGAGGAGCGTGGGTTGCTGTTGCAAAAGCTTGCCCCGCACCTGGTTAAGCCGGTTCCTTTCTTGTATCCGATCGAACACCGCTGGTGGGAGCGTTTTTATGTAGGTTCGGGCGTGGCGCTCTATGACGCCATGTCGCGGTTGTCCGGTAACGGTGCCGGTGTGCCGCTGCACCGGCATCTTTCCCGCCGCGGTGCGCGTCGGCTGATGCCGTCGCTGCGTAAAGATGCTCTCGTCGGTGCATTGCAGTACTACGACGCCCAGGTCGACGATGCGCGTCACACCATGACCGTGGCTCGCACCGCGGCCGCCTACGGGGCGCATGTGGCGACCCGCAGCAGGGTCGTCGACCTGCTTCGTGAGGGAGAGCGAGTCACCGGTGCGCGTGTGGTCGATCTGGAGACCGGTAAGGAATATGTGATTCGGGCTCGTCAGGTGATCAATGCGACCGGCGTCTGGACCGATGACACCCAGTCGATGGCTCATGAACGCGGGCAATTCCATGTGCGGGCCAGCAAAGGTATTCATCTGGTGGTGCCCCGCGACCGGATCCGGTCGTCCACCGGTGTGATCCTGCGGACCGAGAAGTCGGTGCTGTTCGTGATCCCGTGGGGCCGGCACTGGATTATCGGAACCACCGACACCGACTGGTCGCTGGATAAGGCACATCCGGCCGCCTCGGCCGGGGATATCCGTTACCTGCTCGATCACGTCAACACCGTGCTGGAGACGCCGCTGACCGAGGCCGACGTCGAAGGTGTCTACGCCGGTTTGCGACCGCTGCTTTCCGGTGAATCCGACGCCACCTCCAAGCTCTCGCGTGAGCATGCGGTGGCACATGCGGTGCCGGGGCTGGTTGTGATCGCCGGTGGCAAGTACACGACGTACCGGGTCATGGCCAAGGATGCTGTTGACGAGGCGGTGCATGGGCTCGCGACCCAACTCGACCGCAACATTCCGGCGAGCGTCACCGCTGATATCCCCCTACTCGGCGCCGAGGGGTATCGAGCCCTGTGGAATCAGCGGGCCCTGCTGGCGCGCAAGTCGGGGCTCAACGAGGGGCGGATCGAGCACCTGCTGGATCGGTACGGATCGTTGATCGACGAGGTGCTGGCGCTCATCGTCGACGACCCGACCCTGGGTGCGCCGCTGGGCGACGCCGACGACTATCTGCGTGCCGAGGTGGTGTACGCGGTCACCCACGAGTCGGCGCGTCACCTCGATGACGTCCTGTGCCGGCGCACCCGGATCTCGATCGAGACCTTTGATCGGGGTACCGCATCGTGCCGCGAAGTGGCCGATCTGATGGCCGGACCGCTGGAGTGGGACGATACGCAGAAGGCGCGTGAGGTGGAGCATTACCTCGCCCGGGTGGCTGCGGAACGGGAGAGCCAGACGATGCCCGACGATGAGACCGCCGATGCCGCACGGATGGGTGCCGGAGACGTTGTACCGGTGAGCGTGACCGCTTAACACGCGACCGGGTTATTTATGCGGTTCGGGGTAAATGCCCGGTCGCGTAAATACGCGGCATAGGAGCGTCGGGGCGTACTCTCGCCCCGACGCTCCTCGTCGTTGTGCGGTGTTTCGAAATTCCGGTATCGGGTCCCGTTATTTGTTGGAGCAGAGTGAAAGCCGCCGGAAAGATGGCCGTCGGGAGAACTTCCGGCTACCGTCGAAAGTGCAGAAGGTAACCGAGGTATCGACTCGGGAGGTGAGGCCACTGAGCATGAGTGCCAACCGCCGGTTGGCATGAGCGAGAGTTCACATCCTCAGGTGGCGCTCTTCTGCGCCTTCGCGGGATGTGAGCAGCGATCCCAGGAGGTAGTTGAATGTCTCACGTCATCCATCGCAAGGGGCAGCGGGAATCGAAGATCGCCGTCATCGATGAGGGCTTTGATCCCGAGTTTGCTTTTGTGCGGCCCCCCGGAACCTTTGAGTCCGATGAACTCTCCCAACCCGTCGCCACGGTCGTATTCAACGGCCGCAATGTTGAAATTCCCGAGCACTATCGGCTCTATGTCGCGGACAAACTCGCCAGGCTTGAGCGATTCGATCCGTCTCTTTTCCGCTTTGACGTAGAGCTGTCCCACGAGCGCAACCGGCGCCAAGCCAAGGTGTGTCAACGGGTGGAGATCACCGCGATCGGCCGGGGGCCGGTGGCACGTGCGCAGTCGTGCGGCGAAAACTTCTACGCCGCGCTCGAATCGACCCTCGACAAACTTGAGTCGCGGCTGCGGCGGGTCAAGGACCGCAGGCGGGTGCACTACGGCAATCGCACACCGATATCGGTGGCCGAGGCCACCGAGATCGGCGCGCCGCCGTTGCGCGGTGACCAGTTGGTCGCAGATGTGCTGGGTGCATCCAGGCGCGTCTCATCGGGTGGTGAACCCACATGGGACGACGGGGTCGTCGAGCGCACGCCGGGGCAGGTGGTGCGGATCAAGGAGCATCCCGCGGCGCCGATGTCGGTGGACGAAGCGCTCTATGAGATGGAATTGGTCGGACACGATTTCTTCCTGTTCCACGACAAAGACACGGATAGGGCGTCGGTGGTCTACCGCAGACATGCCTTCGACTACGGGCTGATCCGGCTAGCCTGACCGCTGGTCACGGGCCGCTGTGACGGCTGGTCACAAGTTCCGCTGTGACGGCTGGTCACACGTTTTCACGGCGGCACCGTGGTCGGTCAGAGCACACCGATCAGGTTGCTGTCAGGCAGCCTCGCTACCATGGGATCCGGCCTGTGTGCGCACGGGCCGGATTCTGTTGTGTACGCGACATGAGTAAGGGACTCGATCCACGTGCTGAATAAGCTGCTGCGCGTCGGCGAAGGCCGCATGGTCAAGCGACTCGATGCGATCGCATCGCACGTCGAAGCGCTGTCCGATGAGTTTGAGGCGCTCACCGACGCCCAGTTGCGGGAGAAGACCGCCGAGTTCAAGGAGCGCTACGCCGGTGGCGAATCGCTTGACGAACTGCTGCCCGAGGCATTCGCGACGGCTCGTGAGGCGGCCTGGCGGGTGCTCGACCAAAAGCATTTCCATGTGCAGATCATGGGTGGCGCTGCCCTGCACTACGGCAACATCGCGGAGATGAAGACAGGTGAGGGTAAGACCCTCACCTGTGTGCTGCCCGCCTACCTGAACGCGATCTCCGGCGATGGTGTGCACGTCGTTACCGTCAACGACTATCTGGCTAAGCGCGACTCCGAGTGGATGGGCCGGGTGCATCGCTTCCTCGGTCTGGATACCGCGGTGATCCTCACCGGGATGACGCCCGAACAGCGTAAAGAGGCCTACGCTGCGGATATCACCTACGGCACGAACAACGAGTTCGGCTTCGACTATCTGCGCGACAACATGGCGCACACCCTTGAGGACCTCGTCCAGCGTGGCCACAACTTCGCCATCGTCGACGAGGTTGACTCCATCCTGATCGATGAGGCGCGTACCCCGCTGATCATCTCTGGACCGGCCGAAGGCTCCAGTAAGTGGTACACCGAGTTCGCGCGTATCGCGCCGCTGCTCACCCGGGATGTGCACTACGAGGTGGACATCCAGAAGAAGACGATCGGTGTGCATGAGGCGGGCGTCGAATTCGTCGAGGATCAACTCGGCATCGATAACCTGTATGACACCGCGAATTCGTCGCTGGTCGGCTATCTCAACAACGCGATCAAGGTGAAGGAACTCTTCCACCGCGATAAGGATTACATCGTCCGCAAGGGCGAAGTCCTCATCGTCGACGAGTTCACCGGACGAGTGCTCGACGGCCGACGTTTCAATGAGGGCCTGCATCAGGCGATTGAGGCCAAGGAGCATGTCGAGATCAAGGCCGAGAATCAGACGCTGGCCACGATCACGCTGCAGAACTACTTCCGCATGTACGACAAGCTCGCCGGCATGACGGGTACCGCCGATACCGAGGCGGCCGAATTCGATCAGATTTACAAGCTCGGTGTGTTGTCCATCCCGACGAATAACCCGATGATCCGTAAGGATCAGACCGACCTCATCTACAAGACCGAGGAGGCGAAGTTCGCCGCGGTCGTCGATGACATCACCGAACGTCACGCGGCGGGGCAACCGGTCCTGATCGGCACCACCAGTGTGGAGCGGTCGGAGTATCTGTCGCGGCAGCTGCGGCGACGCGGTATTCCGCATAACGTCCTCAACGCGAAATTCCACGAGCAGGAAGCGCAGATTATCGCCGAAGCCGGCCGTATCGGCGCGGTAACGGTGGCCACCAACATGGCTGGCCGCGGCACGGACGTCGTGCTCGGCGGTAATCCCGACATCATCGCCGACACCCGGCTACGCAAGGCCGGACTCGACCCGGTGACCACCCCGGACGAATACGAGGCCGCCTGGGAAGAGGCCATCGAACTCGCCCGGTCGGAGGCCGCCGAGGAAGCCGTGGCGGTCAAGGAAGCGGGCGGGCTCTACGTGCTCGGTACCGAGCGGCATGAGTCGCGGCGCATCGACAACCAGTTGCGCGGGCGGTCCGGCCGCCAGGGTGACCCGGGTGAATCACGCTTCTACCTGTCCCTCGGTGATGAACTCATGCGGCGCTTCAACGGTGCCGCGCTGGAAGCGATCATGAACCGGGTGAACCTGCCCGATGACGTGCCGATCGAGGCCAAGATGGTCACCAAGGCCATCCGTAGTGCACAGACCCAGGTCGAGCAGCAGAACTTCGAGGTCCGTAAGAACGTCCTCAAATACGACGAGGTGATGAACGAGCAGCGCAAGGTCATCTACTCCGAGCGCCGCACGATCCTCGAGGGCACCGACCACAGCGAACAGATCCAACAGATGATCGACGAGGTCGTCGGAGCCTATGTGGCGGGCGCGACCGCCGAGGGGTACGCCGAGGACTGGGATCTCGACAAGCTGTGGTCTGCATTGCGGTCGCTGTACCCGATCGAGCTCGACCCCAAGGAAGTCGTCGGAGAGAACGAGTTCGGCGAGCGTGACGACATCACTGCCGAGGAACTGACCGAGATCCTCGACGCCGATGCCCGCGAGGCGTACCACAAGCGCGAGGTCGAGATCGAGGCGATCGGTGGGCCCGATGCCATGCGGCAGCTTGAGCGCACCATTCTGCTCAGCGTGCTCGACCGCAAGTGGCGTGATCACCTCTACGAGATGGATTACCTGCGTGAGGGTATTCATCTGCGGTCGATGGCTCAGCGCGATCCCGTGGTGGAGTATCAGCGCGAGGGTTTCGACATGTTCACTCGCATGCTGGAGGGTCTCAAGGAGGAGACCCTGCAGTTCCTGTTCAACGTGCAGGTGCAGGCCGAGCCCGCTCCGGTGGTCACTCCCGCTTCTGCGGCGGCGACCGCGGCCGCAGCGGCGTTGTCACCCGCGTTGGCCGCAGTGTCCGGTGCGCCCGGCGGGCCGGAGGAGGGGGCGGCGGTGCAGGCGCCGGCCGCATTGCGGGCAGTCGGTGTCGCCACGGAATCGGGGCCTGAGGTGACTTACTCGGGTCCCGATGAGGACGGCGGCACTGCCGTGCACTCCGAGGCCGATGAGCGTGAGGATCCGGGTGTGGCCTCGACGAGTCGCCGGGAGCGTCGCGCGGCAGCCCGCGCCACTGCTAGGGGGCCTAGGCCGCCGAAATCTAAGCGCCAGCAGCGATAGCGTTCAGCTGTCGGCTGTGTCGTTGTTGTCGCCGTCGATGGTGTTGTCGGCGGTGGTGTTGTCGGCGAAGCCTTTCCGGAGAAATCCGGACAGTGTTTCGGTGACCGGTGCTTGAACCTCGGTCGCCCAGGCGAGCGCGATCTCCCGGCTGTAGTGG
>JASGFW010000039.1:0-32180 GCA_047605305.1 Gordonia sp. (in: high G+C Gram-positive bacteria) | reverse complement strand
GACGCCCCGATATCGGCCGCACCTTCGCCGGCCACCTCACCCGGGTACGTGCCGAAATCTATAACCCGTCCCCGCGTGGTGATCGGGATCGGCGTACTGATGAGGCACCCGACGATAGCGAGAAACGTTTGCCCACCGGCGCCCACTGGCAACCAGACGCACCTACACTCGGCACACGATAGATTCGCCCGGGCAAGCAGTAGCCGCATCCACACGGCTAACAATTGTGTCCGAGGGGGGACTTGAACCCCCACGCCCGTTAATAGGGCACTAGCACCTCAAGCTAGCGCGTCTGCCATTCCGCCACTCGGACTAGAGTGTGTCGGCCTCCGGCAGCGATCCGCTGCTTTTCGTACCGGCGGCGATAACACTAACCGAGGTTGCCGTGGAATCCCAAATCCCGTAGGAGTGTGGGGGTGACTCCGCAGTCTGAGAACGTACTTGCCGTCGATGAGGTGGTCGATATCGTCAGCCGCCTCATCAGATTCGATACCAGCAACACTGGCGAACTGGAGACCACGCGGGGCGAGGAAGAGTGTGCCCGGTGGGTGGCCGCGATGCTGGAGGAAGTGGGCTACACCACCGAATACGTCGAATCGGGCCAGCCCGGACGCGGCAACGTCTTCGCCCGGCTAGCGGGTCCGCCCGATAGTGAGCGTGGCGCCCTGCTGATCCATGTTCACCTCGACGTGGTGCCCGCTGAGCCGGCCGACTGGAGTGTTCACCCGTTCTCCGGTTCGGTATCCGACGGCTACATCTGGGGCCGGGGCGCCGTCGACATGAAGGATATGGCCGGCATGGTGCTCGCGCTGGCGCGTCAACTGAAGCGGTCGGGCACGGTGCCGCCGCGCGAGTTGGTATTCGCGTTCCTCGCCGACGAGGAGGCCGGCGGCATCTGGGGTTCGCAATGGCTGATCGAGCACCGTCCCGATCTGTTTGATGGCGTCACCGAGGCCGTGGGGGAGGTTGGCGGCTATTCACTGACCGTCGATCGTCCCGATGGCACGCAACGACGGCTGTATTTGGTGGAGACAGCCGAGAAGGGGCTGTCATGGATGCGGCTCACCGCCGACGCCACCGCCGGGCACGGGTCCTTCCTGCACGCCGACAATGCGGTCACCGAGGTTGCCGAGGCTGTCGCACGCATCGGCCGGCACACATTCCCACTGGTGATCAGCGATTCCGTCGCAGAGTTCCTGCAAGCGGTATCGGAAGAAACCGGCTGGGATCTCGGCCCCGACACCCCCGATCTGGAAACCGCGCTGTTCAAGCTCGGCAGCCTGGCCCGGATTATTGGCGCAACCCTGCGTGACACGGCCAATCCCACCATGCTGAAGGCCGGATACAAGGCGAATGTCATTCCGCAGAAAGCCGAAGCCGTCGTCGACTGCCGTGTGCTGCCCGGACGGCAGAAGGCATTCGAGGCTGAGCTTGACCAACTCATCGGCCCCAACGTCACACGGGAATGGATCACCCAGCTCGACTCATACGAAACCACTTTCGACGGTGATCTCGTGGACGCGATGAACAATGCGATCCTCGCCTTCGATGCGGATGGCCGGACCGTCCCGTACATGCTGTCGGGAGGTACCGACGCCAAGGCATTCGCCAAGTTAGGCATCCGCTGTTTTGGGTTTGCGCCGCTGAAATTACCGCCAGAACTGGACTTCGCCGCACTCTTCCATGGTGTCGATGAACGTGTACCGGTGGATTCGGTTCTCTTCGGCACCAAAGTATTTGAGCATTTTCTGCGGAACTGCTAGCCCACACGGCACCTGCCGCTGCGCCCTCGAATAGGGTTGAGTCAATCAGTGCACGTCACGAGAAAGGTGAACATGTCGTCCTACGATCCGTACGAGGCGCTGCCCGCGCTGCCCGGTTTCACCGTTACGTCGGCAAGCGTCACAGACGGCGCACCATTGGCCAGCGCGCAGGTCAGTGGACTATTGGGGGCCGGCGGCCAAGATCTATCGCCGCAATTGAGCTGGTCCGGATTCCCCTCGGAGACCAAGAGTTTCGCTGTCACCGTCTATGATCCGGATGCTCCGACGGCGTCGGGTTTCTGGCACTGGGCGGTCGCCGATATTCCCGTGTCAGTAACGAGCTTGGCAGAAGGCGCGGGCGATGAGACGGGTAGCGGGCTGCCCGCCGGTGCTGTCACATTGGCCAACGACGCTGCACTCAAGCGTTTCGTCGGCGCCGCGCCGCCGCCCGGACACGGCCCGCACCGCTACTTCGTTGTGGTGCATGCCGTCGACGTCGAGTCACTGGGGCTGCCGGAGAATGCAACTCCGGCCTACCTCGGGTTCAATCTGTTCTCCCATTCGATTGCCCGCGCCGGACTTGTCGGTACGTACGAGCAGCCTGCGGCAGACGACTAAGGAACGTCGAGTAACGCAAACACACCACTTTTACAAAAAGACACCGGCTTGTGGGTGGTGTGTATGCGTAAAAGTGGTGTGTTTGCGCCGGGCTATGCCCGGTGACGGCACTACTCAGCCGAAGTACTCCCGAGTCGGGGGCCCGATAGCGTCGGTGAGATAGCCGACGAGTTCGTCTATCCGGTCGGTGTCGTCGGGCAGTTGCATCACCGACAGCCGCAGTAACGGTGGATGGTGGTCGCGGACGAAGGCACTCGATCCGGTGCCGACGGTAATACCGTGGCGCAGCAACGCCATCGCGGCCTTTGTTTCGTCGGCGACCTTGACCCAGACGACCAGACTCTGCGGACCTGATTCCGCGTGGATGCCGTGGTGTTCGAGGCGGGCTAGCAGCATGGAGCGGCGGGCGGCGTAGCGATTGCGGGCCAGCCGGATTTCTTCGGCGGTGCGTTGGCTGCGAATCAGGTAGGCGAGAGTGTTCTGAAGGATTCGGCTGTTGGCAGCCACCCCGTGACTACGCAACATTAGGACCCGCTCGATGAGCTCGCGCGGGCCACCCAGCACCGAGGTACGAACATCGATTCCGTAAGTCCGGCAAAAACTTCGGATCTTGAGCACCCGGCCGGCAACCATTGCACCCATCGACGGGATGGTGCGATTGTCGAGCGGACCAAGCGGATCGTCTTCGATTACCCACAAGGGTGTTGCCTGCCGGTCAACGCCTGCCCGATCACCATCTGCCCGGTTAGCAACTGCACGGTTAATGATGTCGGCCAGCTCTGCGATCCGTGTCGGCGTCACGGTGTGGCGCAGCGCAAATGGCGCGCCCGGTTGGAGGATGATGGCGGTAACGCCGCGATCGATCGCGGCGGCGAGCGAGATCGGTGTCGGGCCGTACGCATCGACGTCGAGTCCAATCGGGTGGACCCCCAACTCTGCGAGGGTATCGAGCACACCGGGTGCCAGCGGTTCATCGACGGCAACCAGGCTGCCGGGTGGAGCGGCCGCCTCGACGGCGAGCAGAAGTGCTTCGGTGCCACCGCCCACGCTGGTCCATGCCTGCGCCTGGAACGGCCACTGTGCGGCGACGGTCTCGCGCAACCGTGGCGTGATGATCTCCCGGGCGAAATCGTGGAGTGTTTCGGTAGTGAGGCTGGAGATCAAGGCATCGTGCAGATCCGGATGCAGACGGGTATCCGGTGCGCTCCACGCGAAATCAACGTTGTGCCACCCGGTGAAAGACGTCGGCTGCTGCGGCGAATGTGGGGTGAGCACTACAGTTCCGCCGCGGCGGCGGGTCTGAATCAGTCCCAGATCGCGTAGCGATTGCCACGCCGACAGCACGGAGTTCGCACTGATCGCGCCGGTCGCGGCAAGTTCACGCACTGTCGGCAGTCGCGTACCCGGGGCCAGCGACCCCGACCGAATGAGCGCGGCGACCGCATCGACGAACGATGCCGCGTCGCCGGAGCCCGCATGCGCCACGAGTTCGGCAGCGGAGACGGTGTGCGTGGTTGCGGCGGCGGGGATCGGTATTTGCGTCTCGGGAGTGCCCATCAGTGTGTCCAGTGTGAGTCGGTGGTTGTGTCTGAGCTAACGGCCGTGTCCGGATCAGGCTTACGATCGGGCGGACGTGTTGGCGAGAACAAAACGAGATAATAATTCACAGAAATAATTAGTAGGGTCACAATCGGTCATGGTGGGCTACGGTGCTGGCTGAATCTGCTGATCTAGCTATTATAGGAGCAAATAGTGACAAATGGCGGCGCCTCCGACGCAGGAGTTTCTCGTCACCGCTTGGCAATTAAGTGGGTGGCCGTGCTCTCGGCGATCGTCGCATTCGGCATCAGCGGATGTGGTTCCTCAGGTGACGATCAGGCCGCCTCCAGCGAGCCCAAGACCGGTGGCACTCTGGTGTACGCGCGCACCGCCAACGGCGCGAACCTCGACAATCTCGATCCGCTCGATGAGGATTTGCAAACCAATAACGCCTATACGCTAGACAAAGTCTTCGAAGGTCTTGTCTACCAGGACGCGCGGGGCAAGATCGTGCCACTGTTGGCGCAGTCATACAAGGTCAGCGACGATGGCCTGCTCTGGACCTTCAACCTGCGCACGGGAGTCAAGTTCTCCGACGGCTCGCCGTTGACGTCGGCCGATGTCGTCTACTCACTGCAACGGCATATCAAAGTCGGCGGTGCACTGCCCCTTTCGGCGCCCATCACCGCCGTGGCTGCGGCTGGCCCGGATGTGGTAACCATCTCGCTGGCCAAGCCCTATACCCCTTTGCTGGCTGAACTTGCTACCTTTGCCAGCGTCGTCGTTCCCGATAATTTGCAGGGTAAAGACGCAAAGGTGTTCTTCAACCACCCCATTGGCACCGGCCCCTTCGTGTTGGAGAGCTGGGATCACTCCACGGGCAATGTCACCTTCGCTCGCAACAAGGACTATTGGCAGCAGGGTAAGCCCTACCTCGACAAGGTAAAAGTTGTCTATATCGCAGACAACACCCAGTTCGTCCAGCAGATCCAGTCCGGTCAGATCAACGTCGCCGATGTGATCTCACCGTCGAGTGTCGAGGAACTAGCCGGCAATTCCAAAGTGTCGGTGCAATCGGTGAAGAGTTGGAATCAGAACACCATCGAGTTCAACACCACCAGTGGACCATTCACCGACAAGGCGTTGCGGCGTGCGGTCTCCTATGCGATTGATCGTGACGCGATCGCGCGCGCAACAACATTCGGTACCGGGACCGGTGCGACCTCGTATTTGCCGCCGACGGTGCAGTACTCCGAGCAGCATGGCGACTATCTGCTCTACAACCTCGATAAGGCCAAGGAAGAAATCGCGCGGAGCCGCTATCCGCATGGAGTGACCGTTAACTTCCGCTACCGGTCGGGCACTCAATACATCGACCAGCAGGCGCAAATCATCCAAGCTCAGTTGGCCAAAATCGGAATTACGGTGAATCTCAAGGCGGTCGAGAATCCCCAGTTGTGGGAATACCGTAAAACTCGTGACTTCGACATTATTTTGTTCACACCAATTGCTGATACGAGCGATCCGGACAACGCCACCACCTGGCTGCTCGACGGTAAGAAGGACTACTTCGCTACCGGTTACAAGGATGCCGCGCTCGATGCCCTGATACAGCGGGGACGTGAGGCTGCCGACGGTGATGACCGTGCGTCGGTATACAAGCAAATTCAGGAGAAGGCATCGCAGGACGCACCACTGATTCCGCTGGTCTACCTCGCCGAAATCAAGGCGACGACGAGCGATGTGCATGGTCTTGAGGTCATCCCGAACGGAACCACACGGTGGCAAAACGTGTGGATCGAGCACTAACCGTATGAGCAGGATTGGGGCCGAGGACCAGGGGAGAAATAACAATGGGTAGCAGTGTCGAGATCTATGGTTTCGTCCACGACAGGCCGGGATTCACCGAGGGACTCAAGCGTGTCAACGCCGAGTGGAAACCCGAGACCGCCAGTGCCTTCGCGCAGGCGCACGAGCAGGCGGGATTCGATGGGGTTCTGGTACCCCAGGGTTCGGGTTTCCCGGATAGTTTCGTGATGGCCGAGAAGATCCTGTTCTCCCTGGATAAGCTGCGGGTCCTCGTCGCGCACCGTCCGGCGCTGGAATCGGCGGCGACGGTGGGCCGCCGATTCCTCACCCTGCTGTATCTGATCGAGGATCGCTCACGGTTGGGGATCCATGTGATCACCGGTTCTAATGAGCAGGATCTGCGCAGAGAAGGAGATTTTCTCGAAAAATCCGAGCGTTATGATCGCACGGCCGAATTCCTGGAAGTCTTCGAGCGCGTGCTCTACGAGCCGGAGCCCTTTGATTTCGAGGGAACTTATTACCGGCATGAAGCAGTCAAAAACAATATTCCGCCTGTGCCGAAGGATTCTTTCGAAATATCGTTCGCGGGCCAGTCGGAGGGTGCGCTACGCGTCGGAGCGCTCTACGGGGATACCTTGGCGAGCATCATAGGGCCGCGCCAGGCTACGAAGGAGAAATTCGAACGACTGCGAACTCTCTATAAGAAAAATTCTCAGGGGCCGCGATTTTCGCTATCGCTACGGCCGATCGTGAGCGACACCGTCGACGAGGCGTGGGAATTAGCCCACTACTATCATTCGACGTTGCTTGAGCGCATTACCACTCCACTCGACTCGGTGACCGAGGAGAGCGCTGGACTCAAACAGCTTGCCTTCGACCGTGATCTGTGGGATGACAATCTGTGGCTGGGCATCACCAAGATCCCCGGCGCAGGAGAAGACACAGTGGCTCTCGTCGGCGATGTCGACGGGGTGGCACGGGGGCTGGCCAGTTACGCGGAACTCGGTGCCGACCGGCTGATCATCCGCGGTTTCGATCCGCTGCACGAGGTGCAACGATGGGGACACGAACTGATCGATCGGACTCGGTATTACGTGGCCGCCGCGGCAAACATCTGATGGTATCGCCGACAGTCAACGGCAAGTGGCTCGCTGGTTCAGGCATACTGGCCTATCTCGCGCGTGAGGTGCTCAAAGCATTATCACTGGCGTTTGGTCTGGTAATTGCGGTGTATTCGCTGGTGTCGCTCATTCCCGGGGATCCGGTGATGGCGCTACTGGGAGACCGCGCTACGGCGGCCACGAGGGCCGCCCTTACCGAGCGGCTGCACCTCGACGTGTCGTGGCCTGTGCGGATGGTGCACTATGTGCGGCAGGTGTTTGTGCATGCGGATCTCGGGGAATCCTTTCGCAGTGGAATGCCCATCACCGAGTTGTTATCGTCGCGGGTGGGTGCCACCTTGGGAATCGCCGTGAACGCCATCGTGATCGCCGGAATCAGCGGAATCATCCTGGCAGTCATCTCCGCCTACCGGCGTGGGCGGATCGCCGATCAGCTCGTCCGGATTGTTACGACGATCGGTCTGAGCATGCCGGCGTTCTGGATCGGAATTCTATTGATCGTCGTGTGTGCCAAACGACTTCATCTACTGCCCGCCGGAGGGCTGGATACATCTACGCTGTTCTCCCTGGAGAGGTCGTTACTGTTGCCGTCCTTGGTCGCGGCTCTGCCGATCATCCCGCTCGTTGTGCGGAGCCTTCGGCTCGAAATCATCAAGGTACTCGCCGCTGATCACGTGTTGTTTGCCCAGGCTGTCGGGATCTCGGAGGTCAGGATCTTCTTTACCCGGGTGTTACGGGGCAGCGTTGTTCCGATGATTGCGATCCTTGCGTTGAATTTCGCCTACCTACTGGGCGGTTCACTCATCGTGGAACGGGTATTCGGTATTAGCGGCCTGGGGAGTGTGCTTTTCGATTCGGTGTCCGCGCGCGATATTCCGGTGGTACAGGGTGTTGTCTTGGTGACCGGTGTCGCGGTGATCATTGTCAACGCGATTGCCGCGATCGTTGTTGAGCTGGTATCGGGTCGACACGCATCCCGGGGGAAAGTACCTCGGGGACAAGTACCGGGGCCACCCGTAGGCACGCTGACAACGCTGAAGGCGAACTGAAGAACACAATGAGAACATCGGTGCGATTCGGTGGCAACATCCGGGTGGGAATCATCGGCGCGGTACTCCTGGTGCTCGCCGCGTTCCTGGCGCCGGTGCTGGCATCCCATGATCCGTTGGAGCAAGATCTTACCCACGCCTTTCTGGGCCCGAGTTCCGGTCATATTTTCGGTACGGATCAACTGGGCCGTGATATTTGGAGCCGGGTGATCTACGCCGCCCGAACCGATCTCGTCGTGGCGGCGGCTGGCGCGCTGCTACCGGCTGTCGTCGGTGGCGGCCTCGGATTATTTGCGGGTTATCTTGGCGGCGTGTTCAAGACGGTACTCGATTACGTAGCCAATCTCGTGATCGTATTGCCGCAGTATGTGATCGTGCTGGCACTCGTCGGTATTCTCGGAGCCGGTATTCCGTCGATACTCGTGGCGCTATTACTCGTCGACTGGGTCAATTACTACCGGCTGGTGTCGGCGGATGTCGGTCAGATGCGTAGTTCGGATTGGGTTCGGGCATGCGAGGATTCAGGTCTTGGTAGAATTCGGGTGGTAACACGTCACATCGCGCCGAATGCGGTGCCACAATTTGTCGTCTTTTTGATGAGTGATCTAGTTTTCATTATTTTGCTCGTCGTGTCGCTGAGTTATGTCGGTTTGGGAATTGCCCCGCCCACCCCGGAGTGGGGATCGATGATCGCCGATGGTCAAGCATTTGTGCTGACGAAATGGTGGGTGGTGGTGTTTCCGGGACTGGCGATCATAGTGTCGGGCCTTGTGTTCACCCTACTGGGCGAGGGAATTTCCGAGGCGTTGAACGGCCGGTGACCATACACGCCACGATTGAGGGGAGCTGGGTGTGCCGCAGCTGACGGCCGAATCATTGACGGTGCGGATGCACGGCGGCAGGCGCACGGACCGCCGCAGCCTTGTCGACGACGTGAGTTTCAGCGTCCGCGATGGAGAAATCGTCGGAATCGTCGGCGAGTCGGGTGCGGGTAAAAGTATGGTGATCCGTGCGATATTGGGTTTGACTCCAGCGAATTTCTCGGTCAGCGGCGCCGTCACCGTCGACGGCGAGGTATTACCTTTCAGTCCGGGCACGGCACGCCGAAAAAGCCGGACCGGGGCGCTGGCGGCGGTATTCCAGGATCCGCTGGCGGCACTATCCCCACACCAGACGGTAGGACGCCAGATCGAGGAGGTTGGGAGGGCGGTATACCGCTCCTCGGTGATCCAAGCTCGCGCAGACGCCCTGGAACTATTGTCACGGGTGAGCTTGAATGATCCGCGGCAGATTGCGCGCAAATATCCCGGAGAGTTATCCGGTGGCCAACGGCAGCGAGTGCTGATCGCCGCCGCGCTGGCGGCCCGCCCCCGTTTTCTGCTCTGTGACGAGCCGACAACCGCACTCGATGTCACCTTGCAGGCCGAGATAGTGGAGTTGCTGGCCACGCTGGTGACCGAAGAGGCGCTCGGCCTGGTCATCGTCAGTCACGACATCGCGATGCTCTCGGGACTTGCCGACCGGATAATTGTGATGGCCGACGGAAAAATCGTCGAAGAAGGCACGGTGCGCGCCATCATAAACTCGCCGGTGCACCCGGTGACCGTCAATCTCATCGGGACGGCTGCAGCGACGGAGAAGAATTTCAGACAGTTGGTACGACGTTGACCGATCCCAGTGTGGTAGAGCCGGATTACTGGCTCGACTCAGAACAACTCCGCGCAGAACACCTGAGTGTCTCCTACGGCGGAGCACCGGTCCTCGACGATATCTCGGTTACCTTGCGCGCAGGTGAAATCGTCGGACTGGTGGGTGAGTCGGGTGCGGGTAAATCCACGCTGGCCAGAGTATTGCTCGGGCGGATCACGCAGTATCAGGGCCAGATCACCTACGGCGCTGGGGTGTTGACGCCCGCACGTAGCGTCGCAGAGAAACGTCTCATCCAGATGATCTATCAGGATCCGTGGTCATCACTTAATCCGATGCGGACCGTGCGGGGCGTGCTGGAAGAACTGATCGCCCTACGGCGCAAACAAATCCGACGTTGTACAGACCAACCGGAGGCGAACACGGCCAGTCGGCTTTACGACACCGCCGAAGGACTCTGCGAACTCGTGTCGATCTCCGCGGATCTGATCGGGCGCCGGCCCGGCCAACTCTCCGGCGGGCAACGGCAACGATTCGCCATTGCTCGCGCGCTTGCGGTGCGGCCACGCTTCCTGCTCGCCGACGAGCCGACGTCGGCACTCGACGCGGCAGTGCGCGCACAGCTAGGCCGTCTGTTTGTGGATCTGGCCAGAGAGCAGGGCATTGGTGTGCTGCTGATCACTCACGATCTACTCTCGGTTGCCGAGGTCGCCGACCGAATCATCGTATTGCGCAACGGACGTGTGGTGGAGTGCGGGGAAGCAGCGCAGGTGCTCGCCACGCCCACCGCGCAGTACACCCGCGAGTTGATCGAGGCAGTGCCAATACTGAAGTACCGCTGAGGCCACGGTAATTCGTTTCCGGATGTATGACGAGTTGCCTCAGATCTACTCGACGCGGGAGATGTTCGGAACTGTTGTCATCAGACAACAAGGCCGACACCGAGTGCTAGGACACCGAGCAAAGGAACGACACCCTGTTTGAGGGCCGCAGCACGCTTATCGGGACTGGACGCCAGCAGCACCAATGCGGCACCAACCATCGAACCCGCGCCCGCGAACACGAGGGCTGCGGCGACGGGCGTCGAACCAGCCGCATATGCGGCAATCCCAACAATAACCATGACCGCGAGAAACAAGTTGTAAAAGCCCTGGTTAAAAGCCATTTCCTTGGTCGCTTCGGCCTGACGTTCGGTGAGACCGAACGTTGTGCGAACGTATGAGGTGGTCCACGCCGCAGACTCCATATAGAAGATATAGATGTGGACGAGTGCAGCGATCCCGGTCAGAACAAACCCAGCGACAATCATGAAGTACTCAACCGTTCCGTAGTCGTTGACGATGTTTTGTACACATTAGGTGCCACAGCCGGGCGTGGCGATGACCGGAACCGTGCCGTGCCTGCGGATGCAGGTGAGAGGGGCTTAGCGGACGGCGGGCTCTTCGATCCCATTGAGCAGGTCGTTGTCGGTAAAGGCGCCACGGTATTTTGCGGCTGGATGTCGATCGGGCAAACGATCGCCCCGGCCCAGGAGCTTATGACGCAGCGTACCCGACTTTTCGGTGGCGATCAGGCCGCGCTCACGCAGGGTGGGGAACAGTCTCTGCGCCACCTCGCGGAAGGTGCCGGGAACGGTGGCGTGGTAGACGTTGATTCCATTCACTCCGGCCTCCCGCCATTCCTGGAGCCGATCGGCGATGGTGTCGGCGGTACCGACCACTCGGTTCGCGCCCTCCAGTACCCATGCCAGATCACGGATCGTCGGCTCATTGTTGCCCGATGATTCCGCAGCCCAGCGTTGGAATCCCTGCACTCCCTTGAATTCGCCGAGGGTGCTGATCGGTGTATCGAGGGGGAAGCTACCGGCGTCGATTCCGGCATCGCCTAGGGCGTGCAGCGCGATACCGGTGAGGTCGAGATAGCGTTTGATCTCATCTTCACGCCGGATGGCATCCTGATGGGTGTCGCCGATGACGAATGAAAGGCCCTGCGCGAATGTAATGTCGTCGGGATCGCGTCCGTTGTCGGTGGCGAGTGCCCGGGTCTCAGAGGTTAACGCATATGCCGCAGCCGGATTGGGGCTACTGATGTAAACGCCCTCGGCATTGCGTGCGGAGAATAGTTGGCCGGCCGGCGACGCTCCGGCCTGGAACAGTACCGGGGTGCGCTGTGGCGACGGAGACACGAAATGCGGTCCCTCCACCTGGTACCGCTCGCCGACGTGGTTGATTTTGTGGATTTTTGATGCGTCCGAGTGAATTCCGCGCTCCTTATCCTGGACCAACGCGTCTTCATCCCACGAGCCTTCCCACAGTTTGTACGTCACGTCGACATACTCGTAGGCCCACCGGTACCGTTCGTCGTGATCGAGGATTCCTTCGTGGCCGAAGCTGCGGAAAACGTTCTCGTTGAAGCTGGTCACAATGTTCCAGCCGATGCGGCCATCGGTGTAGTGGTCCAGCGACGACATCTTCCGCGCGAAATTGAACGGATGGTCTTGGACGATGGAACTGGTGAACACGATGCCCAGGTTTTCGGTGGCCGCGGCGAGCGCCGACGCCAGGACCGACGGGTCATTGACGGGGATCTGGATACCGCCCTCGACTGCTTTGCGCCAGTTGCCGTTCCACGGTGCGCGCAGGCCGAATACGTCGGCGAAAAACAGCAGATCGTAGCCGGCGCGATCAACTTCGGCGGCCAGTGATGTCCAGTGCGCAAGTGAATTGAACTTATGGTTGTTCGCTGTGGGCTCACGCCAAAGACCATGCAGCACGTGCGAGGCGGTATTCATCACGAACGCGGAAAAGAACAGGGGACGAGTGGTCATCGGAAGATCTCCTCACTGTGACCGGTCAGGCATCCAGCGGGCCAAGGGTGTCGCGGATGATCGGATTGGTGGTGGTCTTGAGGAACTCGGCAATCTTCGGATCTTTGAACGTGGCGATGAGTTTCTGCACGTTGGGATCATTGATATGCGCATTGCTCACCACTAGGCCACCGGCACTGCCTTTCGGCGCCGGGTGGCGCGCGAGGATCTGCTTTTCGGTGAGGCCCGCGGCGTACACATCGGAGATATGTACCGTGATCGCGTCGACATCATCGAGACTGCGGGCGAGTTGCCCGATCGGCACCTGAATGAACTGATAGTTTTTGGGGTTTGTTGCGACGTCGGCCAATTGCGGTAGACCGGCGAGGGTGTCTTTGCCGGGTTTGAGGGTTATCTGCTTGGCCTGCGCCAGATCGAGCAGGGCGATGGCTTGTCCGGCCGGATCGTCGCGGATCGCTATTTTCGCCCCACGAGGCAGCTGATCCCAGGTGCGGTACTTGTTGGAGTAGGTGGCTTGATCCCACGTGAATGTGGGTGCGGCCAAGGTGAGATGGAATCCATTTGCCGCAATCGCATCGTTAAGGAATGGCTGATGCTCGAAGAAGTTTCCGGCGATATCGCCGGCGTCGACAGCGCGGTTGATCTCGATCAGATTGTCGATCTTCTTCTGTTTGATCGTAACCCCGTGTGCGGGCGCGACATTGGTATTGATGTAGTTGAGCAGGTCTTCGGCGGCGACGTCGGTACTCCAGGTGGCGACAGTCAGCGTGGTGCCGAACGGTTCGGTTTTATCTCCCGAATTGGCGTAGATGAGGCCGCCGGCGATTACCACGACGGCGACGGCTGCCCCGCTGATCCAGGGCCACCGCTTCTTCTTTTTGAGTTCAACGCCGGCCGGGGTCGACGGTGTGCCTACTGCCATGATTGATTCCTTCGATTGTGCTGGGCGTTAACGGGTGAGAGCCGCGACCACGCGGTCGCCGACGAACTGGACACACACGATGGTGAGGATCAACACGATGACCGTCGCGATCATGATGTGGTTGTCGAATCTGTTGTAGCCGTACGTGATAGCCAGATTTCCGACACCGCCGGCGCCGATCGATCCGGCGACCGCCGAATATTCGATCATTGCAATGACGTTGACGGTGAGTGCCGCGGCCAGCGCAGGCAGAGCCTCGGACAGTTGCAGTGTTCGGATCACCTGAACCGATGTACCGCCTGACACCTGGCCCATCTCGGTGACGTCGCTACGCACATCGCGGATCGCGTTCTGCACCAGCCGGGAAAAGAACGGAATGCCCGCGGTAGTCATCGGCACGATGGCTGCCGCGATACCGATCGTAGTTCCGACAAGTAGGCGTGTCACGGGGATTATCGCGGCCATCAAAATCAGGAACGGTAACGAACGTCCGATATTCACAACGGTATTGAGAACGACGAATACGCGGCGGTCCGGGAACAACCCGACCGGGGATGTGTTGTGCAGGAAGATGCCGAGCGGGGTGCCGATGGCTACCACAAGCAGCATGGTGATGCCCACCATAGCCCACGTCTGCCCGTAGGCGGGTATCAATAAAGCGGGAACCTTTGGCCACGGTGTATTGAAATCGCCTGCTGCCCAGATCATGCGACGCTCGCAGCGATATTGGTCGCGGTGGTCGCGGATTCGTCGGGTACCCGGCGGGCGGCGAGACCACGGGCACGCAGCGTCTCGACAAATCCCGGCGGTGGCGCCGGTGCGATCGCGAGTGTCGCGCGACCCACTCCGATCCCGCGAATTGCCTCGATGGTCGCGCTGAGCACACTGATATCGGCGGCGGCCAGGCCCGGTAGCGATCGGATCGATGTCAGCCAGTCGAGCGAGACGTCGGTGGCAGCATGCGATACCTCCCATAGTTCCCCGGGTCCGTCGAACGGGATACGGGGTCGGTCGGGTAGTAACTCATGTGCCAATGCCGATGCCGGATTGAGAATAATGCTACTCACAGAGCCGTTTTCGATGATGCGTCCGTTTTCGATGCGGGCAACGGAATCGGCAATTTCACGAACCACATCCATCTCGTGGGTGATCAAGATAATCGATAATCCGTATTCGTCGCGCAGGTGCGCGAGCAGTCCGAGAATCGACCGTGTGGTGGTGGGATCAAGCCCCGACGTTGCCTCGTCGGAGAGCAGGTTTGACGGCGCGAGGGCAAGCGCACGGGCGATGCCAACGCGTTGTTTCTGACCGCCTGATAACTGGGCCGGGAAATAGTCCCGACGATCGGCCAGGCCTACGCGGTCGAGGAGTTCGTCCACTCGGGTGCCGATGGAAGCGTCAGTCGCGCCAAGATATTCGAGTGGCAACGCGATATTCTTCGCCACTGTGCGACGCCGAACCAGTGGCGCGCTCTGAAAGATCACCCCGATCCGGCGCCGGGCTTCGAGAAGTTCGGCGCGCTTGAGCTGGGTGAAGTCCTGTCCATCGACACGTACCGCTCCCGTTGTGGGCCGTTCGATAAAACTGACACACCGCGACAGAGTGCTCTTACCGGCACCGCTCGGACCTACGACGGCAAGGATCTCGCCCTGACCGACCGACAGCGAAACGTCATCGAGCACAGTGTGATCACCGAATTGTTTAGTCAGATGTTCGATCTCGATCATTGTGTCCTCTACGAAGCCCACGCGTGATCGTCACGGTGTGCTCAAAGCGGGCACAGACAGCCGACGCCTGTGCAACGTAGTCGTGGGCACATCGTTGTACCCACGAGTTTCTTTGCTGAACAAGCGGGAACGCTACGCAAGACCGGGCGGCGAACAAACATTAGGATCGCTCCGGGTGAAATAAAGCCCTGGGCTAACTCGACTTCGAGACGGCACTCCCCACGGCCTCGGCAAGATTGGCGAAACCGGCCGCGCGCACCCGTTGCGCCAACCCTTCGTGAATCTCCTTGAGCCGCACCGGTCCTCCATAAATAAAACCGGTATAGCATTGAAGTAGGTTGGCCCCGGCGCAGATACGCTCCCATGCTTGGTCCGGTGTCTCAATGCCGCCGACACTGATGAGAGCGATGCGTCCGCCGACACGACGGTAGAGGCGTTGCAGCACTTCGAGTGAGCGATCGGCCAGCGGCGCACCCGATAGCCCGCCGGCGCCGAGGGCCGACACCTCATCGGAAGGGGTCACCAAGCCGGCCCGGGCGATGGTGGTGTTAGTGGCCACGATCCCGGCCAGCCCCAACTCCACCGCGAGATCGGCGAGGGCGTCAACGTCGGAATCGGCGAGGTCGGGGGCGATCTTCACCAGCACCGGCACCGAAACCTCCGTCTGTACGGCGGCCAGGATGGGGCGGAGCGACTCGACCGCCTGCAGATCCCGTAGCCCGGGCGTGTTCGGCGAACTCACATTGACCACAACGAAATCGGCGTGCGGTCCGAGGAGCCGCGCGGAGAACCGGTAATCCTCGACGGCCCCGTCGAGCGGCGTCACCTTTGTTTTACCGATATTGGCGCCGATCGGTACTCGCACCGGTCCCAGTCGTGCGGTGTTGAGATGTTCGGCAGCGACCCGTGCGCCGGGATTATTGAAACCCATCCGGTTGATCAGGGCGCGGTCGCGAGGTAACCGGAACAGCCGTGGCGACGGATTACCCGGTTGTGGCTGGGCGGTGATCGTCCCGACCTCGGCATGACCGAACCCCAAATGCCCCCACGCATTGATCGCCGACGCCGATTTATCGAAGCCCGCGGCCAATCCGAGCGGCGCGGGAAAATCGACCCCGAATACCGTCTGACGCAGGATCGGGTCCCGGCTGGCCAACAGCCGGGCGCCAAGATCACGTGCGAGACCCCACCGTGCGGCGGTGCGCACGAGCGTGGCGACGATGACGTGGATGCGTTCGGGTGGCAACAGAAACATCACCCGCAATGCCCAGGGGTAGAGCAGCTTATTGGCCTTCGTCAGCATGCCGCGGCGTTCCCCCCGGTGAAACCCTCGGTCCGATGACGGGAAGGTTTACGTCGGCGCAGCAACACCTTTCGGGTGCCATCGGGGTACAGTCGCACGCGAGAAAGCTCCCATCCGCCGAATTCGGCTTCCAGTGCCAGCCGCATCGACGCGGTCACCCGCGTGACGTCCGGCGGCAGACGGACCAACATGGTTTCGACATCCTCGGAGCTGACTTCCCAGCCGCGCGGATAACGCGCCCCGATCCGCGCGGTGATACGACCATCCAAGGGCCGAATATGGCCGATGGAGCGTGATTCGGAAAAGTCGGACACTATCGTCACCGTCCTGATGAGGTCGCGGTTGCGCCCGGGCCATAGGGTGGCGCGACCGTTTGCAGGCCGTCACCACGGGCGGAGAGGACGTAAATCACACCGGTCGAATCGTCGACGGCGATCGCATCGGGCTGGGCGACCGACGCGAATCGGTACTTCTCAACAGGCTCGCCCCCGGCCAGGTCATAGGCCACCACCTCGTTGTTCGCCGTCGTTGACACCCAGAGCAGGTTGCGCGTGTCGTCGTAGTCTACGGCGTAAGGTCCGTGCGCGACCGGATAGCGGAAGCGCATTACCAGCGGCGACCCGAAGAACCCGAGGATCTCGTTGTCTCGGGTATTGGCGGCGATGATCCGGCCAAAGTGATCGACCGTGATATTCGTGGCCCCATTACCGGCGCGTAGCGCCGCTCCCAGTTCACCGCTGGAAAGATTGACCGGCGTCACCGACGACTGGGCGCGGTCAAGCACAACCACCTGTTCCGCCGCGAGATCGGCGGACGCGGGTGACACGGTGATCGCATCCACCCGGACGAACCCGCCGATATCGCGGATCTGCCGCAACGATCCGTCGAAGACGAGGACGTGACCGTTGGCGGCGCCGACAACGATCTGGCCGGATCGCGTCCGGGCCAGGGCTGTCGGTTCCGACGAGCCGATCGGGGCGAGACTGACCGAGCCGTCGGCGGCCACCCGCGCGAGCACCTTGGGGCCGACACCGAGAAATGCCCCTGCCCCGGTACCGATCACCGCCGTGAGATGTGGCGTGGTCACCGGACGTAACGGCGCCGCGCCGGTTGTCGTCGGAATGCGCAGCAATGTTGTGCCTGGCGCGCTGAGGACCGCGAGCACATTTCCGGACCTTGTCATCACTGTGCCGCCTACTGATCCGCCGCCCACCGATCCGGCACCGCCGGCTTTCAGGGGCGTGATACGGCCGGCCGGCTGTGCGGCCAGGCGGGGAGGTGCGCTCGGCGCAGTGGCCGGCAACACCGTCGCCACATTGGTGCGCTGGTCGCTCGAAGAACCGCATCCGGCCAAGGCCAGCAACACGGTTGCGGAGGTCGCCGTCGCTGCGATGAGCCTGCGACGTCGTTTCTGCTGAGGTCGATATCGCGGAAACCGGGACGCACGCATAGCCACCATCTTGCTGCACCCGCGGCGCGGCATGGTTGGCGGGGGAAGAGTGCGCAGCGCAGGAGCGGGTCCGGAGTGGGCCCGCAGTGCTCGATCTGCGCTGACACTGCAGGCGGCCCCAATGCCGGTAGCATCGGGCGCCGTGACAGAGACCATGACCTGGGCCCAGGCGATCGTGCTGGGCATCATCCAGGGCCTCACCGAATTCCTGCCGATATCGTCGTCGGCGCACCTGCGGATCGCGTCGGAAATCATGTTCGGGGGCGACGCCGGCGCCTCGTTCACCGCCGTCATCCAACTCGGTACCGAGGCCGCGGTGCTTGTGTACTTCGCCCGCGACATCGGCCGCATCGTCGCGGCGTGGTTCCGCGGGCTCGTCGACGCCCGCTCGCGCGGACTCGACTACCGCGTCGGATGGTATGTGATCTTCGCAACGATTCCGATCGGCGTGATCGGCTTATTGCTCAAAGACGAGATTCGGACCGCGGCCCGCAACCTCTGGTTGACGGCGACGGTACTGATCGTCTTTTCCGGCGTGTTCTGGCTGGCCGAGCATTACGGCAAGCGCACCAGACCGCTGGCCGAGCTGACGGCGCGTGACGGCCTGGTGATGGGTCTCGCCCAATGTCTGGCACTGGTGCCCGGTGTGTCGCGCTCGGGTGCCACGGCCAGCGCAGGCCTGTTCCTCGGCCTGGAACGTGCCGCGGCGTTCCGTTTCTCATTCCTGCTGGCCATACCCGCAGTGTTGGCATCGGGTTTATTCAGCCTGCCCGACGCGTTTCATCCGAGCGGCGATGGGATGGGGGCCAGCGGTGCCCAACTCGTCGTGGCGACCGGCATCTCATTCGTCGTGGGTTACGCCTCGATCGCCTGGTTGCTTCGTTTTGTTAGCGGACATTCCCTGAACTGGTTCGGCGCGTACCGGGTGGCTCTCGGCGTGCTCGTCATAGGTTTGCTGGCCGGGGGGGTCATCAGCGCGACGTGAGCGGCACGCGTAGGCCACCCAGCGCGCATGACTCGCCCCGTACCAATGCCTATGGTTGAGCAATGACCGTGATTCTGGTGCGCCACGGACGGTCCACCGCAAACACCTCGGGCGTACTCGCCGGGCGTACACCCGGCGTGTCTCTGGACGGCAAGGGCCAGGCACAGGCTGCCGAACTCGTGACCCGGCTGGGTGGGTGTGTGGAGAAGATTTCTGCGGTGGCCCGTTCACCGCTGCAACGGTGCGCGCAAACTGTCGCGCCACTGCTCACCCACCTCGCAACGTCCGGACGGGAGGTGCCCGAGATCGTCGTTGATGACCTCGCCGAGGTCGATTACGGCACCTGGACCAACCGTCCGATCAAAGATCTGCTTGGCGAGCCATTGTGGAAGGTCGTACAACAGCAGCCGTCGGCCGTGGTGTTCCCTGAGGGTGAGGCGCTCTCGGCGGTGCAGGCCCGGGCTGTCGCGGCGATCCGTGAACTCGATCGCGTCTACGGCGGCGCCGACGGCCTTGGCGTCTGGGTCGCCTGCTCGCACGGAGATGTGATCAAGTCGGTGATCGCCGACGCGCTGGGCACCCATCTCGATTCGTTCCAGCGAATCGTCGTCGAACCAGCTTCGATCAGCATCATTCGGTACGGTCCGGCCCGGCCGTATGTGCATACGGTGAATAACACCGCAGCAATCTCGGTACCCGTACCGCCACCTTCGCATGCTCCGGTCGCCGGTGACGCTATCGTCGGCGGCGAGCGCGGTGCGGACGATTCCCCGGTACCGGCGGCGACAGGCGGATAATGACTAACGATGACGACAAGGAGGTGTGATGTCTCGATCGATACACGTATTCCGCAGCCCCGACCGGTTTGTCGCCGGCACAGTCGGGCAGCCGGGTGACCGGACGTTCTACCTCCAGGCGGTTCACGAGACGCGCGTGGTGAGTGTGCTTCTTGAAAAGCAACAGGTGCAGATCCTTGCCGATCGGATCGGTGCGTTACTCGATGAGATTCATCGCCGATTCGGCACGCCCATCCCGCCACCGTCGGGCCTTGTCGGGGATTTGAGTCCGCTGGTGATGCCGGTTGACGCCGAATTCCGGGTCGGCACGATGGGTCTGGGCTGGGACGCCGAATCCGAGGCGGTCGTCGTCGAGTTACTCGCGGTCACCGAGGGCGAATTCGACGAGAGCGTCGTCCTGGATGACACGGATGAAGGCCCCGACGCCGTGCGTGTTTTCCTGACCACCCACGCCGCCCGCGAATTCGCCGCAAGGTCCTCGCGGGTGATCTCGGCGGGACGTCCGCCGTGCCCGCTCTGTGCGGAGCCATTGGACCCTGACGGCCACCTCTGTGTGCGGACCAATGGATACCGACGCAACGCGCAGCTGAGCAAGAGTCTCGATTTCGTGGATCCCGAGGTGTTCAATAGCCTTTCGCTCGGAGACGACACAGGACTGCTCGATTCCGACACCGACTTTGATTCACCCGAGGGCGACATCCCCGATCAGGGTGGCGACGACGCTGATGGGCCCGAACCGGGAACCGGACGCCGGGATTGAGTGACATGCCACCGGGAGATCCGGCGGCCGCGGCCGAGTCGGCCGGTGACGGGGCCGCCACAACGCTGCGGCACGGTGAACTCGTTGTCGTCGGCCGTATCCCGACGGCGAGCAACACAACACTCGTCTGCGATGCGCGGTGCGGTGGTATCACGCTGCGATGCGTGTACAAACCCGTGCGCGGTGAGGTGCCGCTGTGGGATTTCCCCGACGGCACCCTCGCTGGGCGTGAGGTGGCCTCCTACCTGATCTCCGAGGCGCTCGGGTGGTCGGTGATTCCGACCACCGTGCTGCGCGACGGGCCGCTCGGTGTCGGTATGGTGCAGCGCTGGGTGGCCACCCCCGACCCGGTATATCATGAATTACCCACTGCCCGAATCGATCTCGTGGATCTATGCCCGCCCGATGCGGTACCGGGAAACTATTTGGCGATCCTGCGTGCACTAGATCAGGCGGGGGAGGAGGTGGTGTTGGTGCACGCTGACGACCCACGCCTGCAACGCATGGCAGTCCTCGACGCGGTACTCAACAACGCCGACCGCAAGGGCGGCCACGTGCTCGAAGGGCTCGACGGCGGTGTCTACGGCGTCGACCATGGCATCTGCCTGCACGCCGAGAATAAATTGCGCACCGTGCTGTGGGGTTGGGCAGGTGAGACGATTCCCGGTCACCTGGTGGCAGATGTGGCCGCATTCGCCGATAACCTCGCCTCGTCCGAGTCGACGATACGTGAGCGACTTGCGCCCTACATCACCACCGAGGAGATCGACGCGCTGACGATTCGCGCGATCACGCTCGCCGCGGCGGCCCGCATGCCCGAGCCGCCGCCGCATCGTGCGATCCCCTGGCCGCCGTTCTAGACACGGGTGTGTGCTGGGGGGCGGTCATCATCACCCGGGAGGGTCGGTTGTCGATATCACCGTGGCCTGGCGTTCGGTCTCGCATCAGCACCCCATACAGTTGGTGTCATGCTGTCGTGGCCCGAACTCACTCTTGCGGAACTGCCCGGTGCCAAACCCGCGTTGCGTCTCTACGACACCTCCAGCCGCAGCATCCGACCAGTGGCCCCCGGGGCGACCGCGACCATGTACGTCTGCGGCATCACCCCCTACGACGCCACTCATCTCGGACACGCCGCGACGTATGTGACCTTCGACGTGATCAACCGGGTGCTGCGCGATCAGGGACACGATGTGCACTATGTGCAGAACATCACCGACGTCGACGATCCGCTGTTCGAGCGTGCCGCCCGCGACGGCGTTGATTGGCGGGCATTGGGTAGCGAACAGATCGAGCTCTTCCGCGATGACATGACCGCGCTGCGGGTATTGCCGCCGCGCGATTACGTCGGTGCGATCGAGTCTGTTGGTGAAGTGATCGAAATGGTCGCCAAGCTGTGCGCCTCGGGTGCTGCCTACGTTGTTGACGATGCCGAATATCCGGACGTGTACTTCCGGGTCGACGCGACCGAGCAGTTCGGATACGAATCCGGTTATGACCGCGCCACCATGGACAGGTTCTTCGCCGAACGCGGCGGCGACCCGGACCGGCCGGGTAAACGAAATGAGCTCGATGCATTGTTGTGGCGGGCACAGCGCCCCGGTGAACCGTCGTGGGATTCACCGTTCGGGCCTGGCCGGCCGGGCTGGCACATTGAATGCGCGGCGATCGCGCTCAACCGACTCGGGACGGAATTCGATATCCAGGGCGGCGGCAGCGACCTCATCTTCCCGCATCACGAGTTTTCTGCGGCGCACGGCGAGGCGCTAACCGGAGCTCGACGCTTCGCGCGGCATTACGTCCATACCGGCATGGTCGGCCTCGACGGCGAGAAGATGTCGAAGAGCCGTGGCAACCTGGTCTTCGTGTCGGTGCTGCGGCGGGCCGGCGAGGATCCCGCCGCGATCCGGCTGGCCCTGCTTGACGCGCACTACCGGGCCGATCGGATGTGGAGTGACTCGATTCTCGACGAGGCACGCACACGGCTGCACCGGTGGCGCACCGCGACGAGCGCGGCGACCGGTCCGGATGCGGCGCCCGTCATCGCGCGGGTTCGTGAGTATCTTGCCGACGATCTCGACACCGTGCGCGCCCTGGCTGCGATCGACGGATGGTGTCGTGACGTGGAGCAGGGCATCGGCCGGTCCACCCAGGCGCCACGCCACATTGCGACCGCCGTGGACACCCTGCTGGGGGTGGAGCTCGGCGGTTGAACCGTCGACCCCTGCCTCGGATGGATGCAGCGGTTGAGTGCTTAGTACAGTTCTTCCGTGGCGCGCGTGCAAGAGATCGGTCCGGACACTGCTTCCGGCGTATACACGGTGGTCACCCGGACCTCGACGTATCTTCTCGACTTCGATGACATGACACTGCTGCGAGCCCCCGGCGTCGGTGGCACCGACAGCGAGGAGTGGGCGGTGAGTCGGCTGCGCCGTGATTCCGAGGACATTCCGCTCCTTGGGGTGAAGTCGTGCCGGGTCGGCGAGTCGGCGCAGTTTTGGGTGCGGGCGGCCGATGACCCAGACGTGCGTACCTGGCGGATCACCACCCCGGTGGTATCCATCGAACAGATCGGCTGAGACGGGGTTCCGCTCACAGCCCGGAACCCCGTCGTCGACGAGTCAGCCCGCGACTGCCCCGGGTGCCGGCCTAGTGGAAGCACCGCTGGACAACCGGATCCCAGCCTCGACAAGGCCAACGACCACCAGGTTGGGGACCAGCGCGATGAGGCCGGAATCCCAACTGCCGATCGGGATTTGGGCGTACGTGAGCACGATGACGGTCAGTGTGCCAACAACTATTCCACTCATCGCCGCCCAGGAGGAGATGCGCACCCGGTTGGGCAGTGCCGCGGCGATCGCGGGAGCCAATTGGGTGAGCCCGCCATAGGTCAGCAGCAGCAGATCGCCGATGTCGGCGCCGGGCAGGCTGAATGCCAAAGCCGCCCCGATGGCGAGCACGACGAATACCCGGTTGGCATGAAACTTGACTGTGGGGCTGCATCCGGGCAGCAGGTTGTTGGAAATCTGCAGCGAGATTCCCATCGAGATCGCGGCGGCCGGGACCATCGCGGCAGCGGCGCCGCAGACGGCCACCACAGCGACTAGCCAGTCCGGCATCGTCGCTTGGCTCACGGTGAATAGCACCTGGTTGCCCTTAGTGCCGCGATCGATCTTGAGCACCGCGGCCATGCCGACGACAATCGGCAGAAAGAGCAGTAACTGATAGATGCCCATCCATTTGTAGTTGCTGCGTAGTGTCGCTCCGCTCTCGGCGGCCAGTACCGGGGGCCACAGGTGGGGAAATACGTTGAATGATGCCCCGATCGTCGTTACGACCACGGAGGTGATGAAAAATGTTGTGTCGTATCCGCCGGCGTGAGTGGTAAGCAACGCGTCCTGGGTTTCGGTGATTTTGTCGAAGACTTCCGGAATCCCGCCGAGCGAGGTGATCACACCGATCGCGACCACGAGCAAGGCCGCCAGCATGGCGAAATCCTTGAATATGGACGTGCGGGCGATGCCATGGATTCCAGCCCAGCCGACGAATAACACCACGAGTATGCTCGCCAGCACCATGCTCAGGCCACGTGCCGATGGTGAGCCCGTCGCCAGTTGGACGATCAGCCCGAGGCCGGTGATCTGCAGGGCCAGGTACGGAATCAGGAATAGTGCGCCGACTACTGCGACGACGACAGCCAGCGGTCCTGAATTGAATCGGTGGCGAAAGAAATCCGACATCGTCAGGTAGCCGTATTTTGCGCCAAGGTCACGTAGCCGGGGGCCGACGAAGTACAGGCCGACGGCACACGCGGTCAGGTAGAACACCGCAAACGTGGCGCTCGCGCCGCCGTTGAAGGCGATGCCAGCCAGTCCCAGAAAACTGAAGGTCGTCAATGACTCGCCCGCCTGCAGGAACCACGACGTCCAGCGGGGAAAGTTGCGCTCGGCGACTGTCCATGACTCCAGAGTGGTACCTCGGCGACCGACGACGCCCAGTGCTCCGATGGCTATGATGCCCAGCACGATGATCGCGGTCATCATGATAATTTTCCCGCCGCCGCAACCTGGCGCGCGATGAGCCGGTCGATCACCTGAAGCGTTGCGACACTGGATAATACCAAGATCGCCGACCACACCAGTACCGCGGGAAGGCCGAACCAGCGCGTGGGGTTCGTAGCGAACGGCAGCAGCGGGGTGATGACCATCGCCACGATCGGGATCATGGCGAACACGACGCGTCCCGGTGTTGCGATACGGCCGAACCGTTCGTGTTCGGTGAGCTGGACAACGGGCGAATCCGGTTGTGCCGTCGAAGGATTGTCAGGCGGGATCTGATTCATACTGTTCTTCCTTAAGGGGATCAATAAAGGGGAGATCGAGTGTTCGTTCGACGCGCAGCGCCACTCGCAGAAGGCCGACGTCGTTGCCGGCTGCGGCCAGTATTTGGGCGCCGACTGGCAGCCCCGACGGGGTGAATCCGGCAGGCAGTGATAGCCCGGGAATGCCCAGCGGGGTGAAAAGCCATGCTGCACGCATCCATTGGAGGTAGTCGTCCATGACAACCCCGGCAACGGCATGCGGCCAATCCCATTCCACCGGGAACGGCGGGATCTGTGCGGCCGGTGCCAGCACGACATCGAAGTTGGCGAAGAACCGGGCCGCCGCCCGACGGAGTCGGGTTATCTCGGCGTACGCAGCCATCACCTCGCGTCCTGATAAATTCTGGCCTGCGCGGATATTGCCTGCCATGAAGTCGACGAATGCGTCGGGGTCCGCAGAAAGGACGTCACCCCACATCAGATCGAAATCAGCGGCGCGCAGCGTGCGGAATGCGGCGTCTGCGCCGTCGAGATCCGGACACGCGAGGCTCACCTGGGCGCCGCTCTCGGTGAGGAGCGTCGCGGTGCGATCCAGGACGTCACGCACCTGCGGATCCACCGGCACGCGGCCACCGAGGTCGGGGGCGTAGGCGACCCGCAGACCCCGTAGCGGGATCGGGTCGAGGTTGCGCAGGGTTACCGGATCAATCAGTGGCGTAGGAATATCTGCGGGTCCGGGCACTGCGATCACCGATAGCAGCAGCGCCGCGTCGGAAACAGTTCGTGCCATCGCACCATTGGTTGCCAGCGGGTTGAAGGTGTCACTGCCCTCGCTATTGGGCACCATCCCAGGAGTTGGACGTATTCCAACGACGGAACAGAACGACGCCGGGTTGCGCAGCGACCCGCCCATATCAGAGCCATCGGCGATGGGGATGAACCGCGATGCGAGTGCGGCGGCCGCACCGCCGCTCGACCCGCCAGCCGATCGGCTGAGATCGTAGGGATTGCGGGTCGCTCCGAATACTCGGTTGACGGTGTGCGAGCCGACAGCGCCCTCCGGCACATTCGTCTTGCCGATGAGGATCGCACCGGCCTGCATGATTCGGGCGACGTGCAGGTCATCGCTGGGCGGGATGTTGTCGGCGTATTGGGGGAGGCCGTAGGTGGTGCGCATGCCCGCGGTCTGGGCGGTGTCTTTAATGGCGATCGGCACGCCGTGGAGCGGTCCGCGCTGTGCCAGCGGCACGGCATCGGCGGATGCCGCACGCGCAAGGGCGCCTTCCGGATCTATCGTCACGATGGCGTTGACCCGAGGGTTATATGTCTCGATCCGCGTGAGGTGAGCGTCGACGAGTTCTTGTGCGGTCAGTTCTCCGGCCCGGATCTGCGCGGCCGCGGCAGTGGCGGTCAGCGCCACCAGTTCATCGGCATCAGAGTTGCTCATCGCCCGGCCCCGTCGCCTAAGCGTCGACGGCTCCATTCATAAGACGCACAATTGTGGCTCATTATGATCACTCTCATCTCATGTATGACTCAAATACGACATACACAAGATAGAAGTGGCATATTCCGGCGACGTTACAATTCTGTCACCGATCTGCGATAGGGATTCCGCTCGTCTTGTACACCGCCAGCACCGGCGAGGTGCGGATCGATTCGGCGCCCACCGCCCACGGCTGTTCGGTGAGCAGCCGCCGTAGGTCATCCAGGGACGGTGCGGCGATATCGACGAGCAACTGGTGATCGCCCATCGTCATGGCCGCGTAACGCACGTAGGGCGAGGACAGTAGCTGTTCGGCGACCTCCTCGATGCGGTGCGGGGCGACCCGAATCCACAAAAATGCCGACACTTCGAGGCCGAGGTGGCGGGGTGCCACAACCGTCCGGATACGAATCTTGGTATCGATCATGCCGGCCAGGCGTCGCCGCACGGTTGCCTCGGAATATGCTGTGGCGCTAGCTATATCACCCACCGACATTCTCCCGTCGGCGACTAGCTGCGCATACACGTCATGATCGGCCGGTTCCATCGGCACAGCCGCGGCGACGCGTCCGAATCGAGGTTTGAGCGCGGCAACCTCATCGGTCGTGAGGAGCCCGGGCATCCACTCCGTCAGTGTGCGGTAATACCTCAGGACGGGCGCGGCCATCACTCCGGTCACCCCGTCGATGGCCGGGATCTCGTCGAGCACAGTGCGGGCCAGACTTCCGCCGGCGTCTTCAGCCTCCGGGCTTTGCGCTTCCTCGACGATGATGCGTGATGGGGCACTAAGCGCGTATACGAATATTGTATCCGGGCGGGCGGCCAATGCACGGGCCACCGCGTCTAGGCGCGCTGGCGCTGCTTCGACCTCGATGATCGCGTTGTGCGTGTAGGCCGGGATCGCGACAACGGTGATCAGGCCCGCGGCCAGCAAAGCCGAACCCCGCCGCCCCACGGTGCTAAACGGAACGTCGAGCACCTCGGCGATCCTGCGCCACGAGGCGCGGCCGTCAACCTGCAGCGCGCCGACGATCCGGCGGTCGAGATCGTCGAGACTCACCGCGCTCACACTACGCGGGGCTCGCCTAGCTGCCGAAGGAACCCGGCCGCCGCCGCTTGAGGTAGCGCTCGAACTCCGCGGCCAGCGCATCGCCGTCGATCTTGGCGATCATCTCGTCAGCGTCGATCTCCGCGTCGCCACGTTCCTCGAGACCACGTACGTACTCGGCGATTTCCTCATCGTCCTCGGTCATCTCGGTGACCGCCTGCTCCCATTCCTCGGCCTGCGCGGGCAGTGTGCCCAGGGGCACCTCGATGTCGAGGACCTCTTCCACCCTGTTGAGCAGAGCGACCGTGGCCTTGGGATTCGGCGGCGTCGACACGTAATGCGGTACCGCGGCCCAGAAGGAGACGGCGGGCAGTCCAGCCTGTACGAATAGATCCTGGAGTACACCGGTAATTCCGGTCGGGCCCTCATAGCGGCTTTCGGTGAGGTTGTATCGCTGCGCCGACTCGGAGCTGTATGCGCTACCGGTAACCGGCACCGGACGCGTGTGCGGGGTGTCAGCGAGTAGCGCACCGAGCATCACCGTTGTTTCGACGCCGAGTTCATGTGCTAGATCGACGATCTCCGTGCAAAATGCTCGCCACCGCATGTTGGGTTCGATTCCGCGTACTAGTACAATATCCCGGTCGGCACCAGCGGGGCTGCAGTAGGAGATCGAGGTCGTCGGCCAATCGATTCTGCGGGTCACGCCGTCGACCTGTTTGACGGTCGGGCGGTTGACCTGGAAATCGTAGTACTCGTCGGAATCGATGTCTGCCAGCGGGCGAGCATCCCAGGAGAGCGCGAGATGCTCAACGGCGCTACTCGCGGCATCGCCGGCATCGTTCCAGCCTTCGAAGGCGGCGAGCAGAATCGGCCGTCGCAGCCGGGGAAGGTTCGACAACTGCTCAGCGTTCACCGAACTAGCCTACGACCCTTGCCAAGAGAGAGCGAACTACCCTGACAACCATGTCCACACCCATTGGCCCCAGCCGTGATTTCGACACGACATTCCTCACGGAGATGTCGCGGCGAGTTCTGATCGGGGACGGAGCCATGGGGACGATGCTGCAGGCGGCCGATCTCACGCTGGATGATTTCGCGCGGCTTGAGGGGTGCAACGAGATTCTCAACGACACCCGTCCCGACGTGCTCGCGGCAATACATCGGGCATATTTCGAGGCCGGCGCCGATGCCGTGGAGACCAACACCTTCGGATGTAATCTCTCCAACCTCGGTGACTATGACATCGCCGATCGGATCCGCGAACTGGCATTCAAGGGAACCTCGATCGCTCGCGGTGTTGCCGACGAGATGGGTCCGTCCGCGCACGGTACGGCGCGCTATGTCCTTGGATCCGTGGGTCCCGGTACCAAATTGCCGAGCCTGGGGCATACGACGTTCGCCGCCATCTGCGATGCGTACTACGAGTGCGCCGCGGGAATGCTCGACGGCGGCGCCGATGCCATTCTGGTGGAGACATCCCAGGACTTGCTGCAGGTGAAGGCCGCGGTGATCGCGGCGCGGCGGGCGATGACCGATCTCGGCCGGCGCATCCCGATCATTTCGCATGTCACCGTCGAGACCACTGGCACCATGCTGTTGGGTTCGGAGATCGGCGCGGCGCTCGCTGCGATCGAGCCGCTCGGGGTCGATCTGATCGGGCTCAATTGTGCGACCGGACCCGCCGAGATGAGCGAACATTTACGCTATCTCTCCCGGCACGCCCGCATCCCGGTGTCGGTGATGCCTAACGCCGGTTTGCCCGTGCTCGGCCCCAACGGGGCGGAGTATCCGCTCGCGCCCGAAGAGCTTGGTGCGGCGCTGGCCGACTTCGTGAAGAACTTCGGACTCTCCTTCGTCGGCGGCTGCTGTGGCACCACACCGGACCACATTCGCGAGGTCGTCGCCGCCGTCTCGGAGGCGACGCGTGCACCCCGGACGCCCGAACATATTTCGGAGACGTCGTCGCTCTACGCCTCGGTACCCTTCGATCAGGATGCGAGCTTCCTGGTCATCGGGGAACGCACCAACTCCAATGGCTCCAAGGCATTCCGTGAGGCGATGCTCGCCGAGGATTATCAACGGTGCCTCGACATCGCCAAGGACCAGACCCGCGACGGCGCCCACATGCTCGACCTCAACGTCGACTACGTCGGCCGCGCGGGAGCAGCCGATATGACGGCGCTGGCCAGCCGCTTCGCGACATCGTCGACGCTGCCGATCATGCTCGACTCCACCGAACCGGAGGTTATCGCGGCGGGTCTGGAGGCATTGGGCGGGCGGTGCGCGGTGAACTCGGTCAATTATGAGGACGGCGACGGACCCGACTCGCGTTTTGCCCGCATCATGCGACTCGTGGTGGAGCACGGTGCCGCCGTCGTCGCGCTCACGATCGACGAAGAGGGCCAGGCGCGCACCGCCGACTGGAAGGTGCGAGTCGCTGAACGGCTCATCGCCGACATCACCGGCAACTGGGGGCTGGCCGAAGAGGACATCATCCTCGATACCCTCACCTTCCCCATTTCCACGGGGCAGGAGGAGGTACGCCGCGACGGAATCGAGACGATCGAGGCAATCAGACGCCTGCACGCGGCACACCCCGACGTGCATTTCACACTCGGCATATCCAATATCTCCTTCGGCCTCAATCCCGCGGCGCGCCAGGTTCTCAACTCGGTGTTCCTGCACGAATGCGTGCAGGCCGGCCTCGACACCGCGATCGTGCACGCCTCCAAGATCCTGCCGATGGCCCGTATCCCCGCCGAACAGCGCGACGTGGCCCTCGATCTGATCTACGACCGTCGCCGTCAGGGCGTCGACGGTGAAGCCGATTACGACCCGCTGCAAAAACTCATGCAACTCTTCGAGGGTGTGTCGGCGGCGTCCGCCCGCGAATCACGGGCCCAGGAACTGGCCAGGCTGCCCCTCTTTGAGCGACTCGAGCGGCGCATCGTCGACGGCGAGCGCAACGGCCTCGAAGACGACCTCGATGAAGCGATGACGCAACGTCCGCCGCTGGAGATCATCAACGAGACGCTGCTGGCCGGCATGAAGACCGTCGGCGAACTATTCGGTTCCGGACAGATGCAGCTGCCTTTCGTGCTCCAATCGGCCGAAGTGATGAAAACGGCTGTGGCCCATCTCGAACCGCATATGGAACAGACCGGTGAGGACGGCAAAGGACGGATCGTTCTGGCCACGGTCAAGGGTGACGTACACGATATTGGCAAAAATCTTGTTGACATCATCCTCTCCAATAACGGCTATGAAGTGGTGAATATCGGTATCAAGCAACCGATTTCGACGATTCTGGAAGTTGCGGAGGATAAGCGCGCCGACGTGATCGGAATGTCGGGGTTGCTGGTGAAATCGACCGTCGTGATGAAGGAAAACCTCGAGGAGATCAATTCCCGGGGTCTGGCCGCGCAGTATCCGGTACTTCTCGGCGGCGCGGCGCTCACCCGCTCCTATGTGGAGAACGATTTATCCGATACCTATGAGGGTCAAGTTCATTACGCGCGTGACGCGTTCGAGGGCCTGCGGCTCATGGACGAGATCATGACGCTCAAACGTGGTGGTGGATCCGTACCCGAAAGCGCGGATTCGATAGCGGCAGCGCAGAAAACAGCCGAACGCAAGGCCCGTCACGAGCGGTCTAAACGGATCGCCGAGAAACGCAAGGCCGCAGAGGTTCCGGTCGAGGTGCCTGCACGTTCGGATGTCGCTGCCGACAACGATATTCCCGCACCGCCATTCTGGGGAACCCGCATTATCAAGGGAATCCCCGTCGCTGATTACCTCCAACTACTCGATGAGCGGGCGCTGTTCCTTGGCCAGTGGGGCCTGCGCGGCGCACGTGGCTCCGACGGTCCCTCCTATGAAGAACTCGTCGAGACCGAAGGGCGGCCGCGGCTGCGGCATTGGATCGACCGCCTGGCCACGGAGGGTATCCTCCAGCATGCCGCCGTGGTGTACGGATATTTTCCGGCTGTGAGCGAGGGTGACACCGTCCATGTGCTCAGCGAAGCCAGGCCGGATGCGCCGGTGCGGCACAGCTTTACGTTCCCCCGCCAGCAACGCCCGCGGTTTTTGTGCATCGCAGATTTCATCCGCTCCCGAGAGTCGGCGATCGCAGCAGGGCAGGTCGACGTGTTGCCCTTCCAGCTTGTCACCATGGGTCAGCCGATCGCAGATTTCGCCAATAAGCTGTTCGCGCAGGATGCCTACCGCGATTATCTCGAGGTGCACGGTATCGGCGTGCAGCTCACCGAGGCACTCGCCGAATACTGGCATGAGCGTGTTCGCGGCGAACTGGTGGTCGGTGACCGCACGCTGGGCAGCGACGATCCGAAAGAGGCGCAAGGTTACTTCGACCTCGAATACCGTGGGGCGCGTTTCTCTTTCGGTTACGGCGCCTGCCCGAATCTGGAGGACCGCGTCGCGATGATCGATCTACTCCAGCCTCAGCGGATCGGTGTGGAACTCTCCGAGGAGTTGCAACTGCATCCGGAGCAGTCGACCGATGCATTCGTGCTGCATCACCCAGAGGCGAAATACTTCAACACCTAAGCTGCCCAGATACGGCTATGCGCTACCACATATCTCGTGGTAGCGCATAGCCGCGGCTCTCGTTCGCGTCGGTGCGAACCGTCGGAGGGGGTTTAGGCCGATCCGAAGGTGGCCAGCACTTGCCACCACCACAGCGGGGCTACGCCGGGACCAGGCCACGCCGGCGCATTGGGGCGCTGATGGTATCCGCTCGGCGGTCCGCTCGGCGTACCCGGACGCTCGGGGGATATGCCCGGTTGACCGGGGCGCCCCGGTTGAGCAGGGTGTCCTGGTTTGCCCGGCTGGCCCGGCTTGCTGGGCTGACGAGGTTTACCCTGCGGTCCGGGGTTGTTCTGGCGTTGCGGGTTACCCTGCGGTCCGGGGTTGTTCTGGCGTTGCGGGATGCCCTGTGGCTCGGGGTTGTTCTGCCGCTCGGGATTACCCTGCCGCTCGGGATTAC
>JASGFW010000038.1:0-32284 GCA_047605305.1 Gordonia sp. (in: high G+C Gram-positive bacteria) | reverse complement strand
AGTAGCGGGAGTAGCGGGAGTAGCGGAAGTGCGGGCAGCAGTGGGAGCGCGGGAAGTAGCGGGAGCGCAGGCAGCTCAGTCGCCAATTCCGGAGACCTCGCCTACCTCCGCAGTTACGGTCGCCAATACGTCCACCTGCAATACTTCACCACGCTCGTGACCAGTCCGTTCAACAGAACACGCGCGGTCGTCGGGAACACGCAATACATCGTGGCGCCCTAAGCCGCGCACTGAAGCCATCGGCCACACACAACCGGGCTCATCGCGATCTCTACTCGCGATGAGCCCGGTTTTGTGTTTCGCTGGCGATGGCACGGTCGTATGCCTCATTGAATGCGTGAAGTTGCGCGAGTAACACCTCCGGAGTTCCCCCCGCCATGTCGGAGAGGGCACTCTCAAGCCGACGCACACACAACAGGGCGTCATGCTCCAATACCGATCGCCCCTTGTCCGTGGGCCGAATCAGCCCGCTGACCGCCCCCTGCATCACAAACCGCTCGAGATATCCATGTTTGATCGCGGCATTCACCTGCCGATTGACCGTCGATTGTTCGAGATGAGTCGCGTCGGCCAACTGCCGCAACGTCCGGGGCGTGCCGTCAGAAAGAATCCAGAGCAGGTTGAACGCCGAATTCTCCAGAATCGCGTCGGGATGAGTGATCAATCGGCGTCGGGTAATCCGCAGGATTTCATCTACGAGATCACGGTGCAGCGGCAACGGCCCCGACGCGGATCCGCGAAACGTCCCGGCCCACCGGTTCGCATCTCCGCCGGGCTCGACGCCCACGACACCACCGGACTGTTGTCTTCCCGCACCATCCACGCGCCGATCCTCCTCTGATCCGATTCATCGGCAATGTTGCATTGTATGCCGCCGATTGGGCAGTATGCAGCATGCATATGTAGGCTACATACTTAAAGGAGGTGTTCATGGCAGACACAAATCTCGGTCTCACGAGTCAGGGACCGCTACCGCATACCAAGCCTGAATCAACCAACGGTGCGATCTTGACGGTGATCACGCTGTGCCTGGGCGGCCTGGTCGCGTCGCTGATGCAGACCCTTGTCATCCCCATTCAGCCCGAGTTGCCCACACTGTTGGACACTTCGCGCTCCAATGCTTCCTGGGTGGTCACCGCCACACTGCTTGCCTCGGCCGTCGCCATGCCCATAGCCGGGCGTCTCGGCGACATATTCGGAAAACAGCGCGTTCTGATGGGGTGTTCGGTCCTGCTGGTCATCGGCTCCGCGATATGCGGGCTAAGCAACTCGCTGCTTCCGATGATCACCGGCCGAGCCATCCAGGGCTTTGCCATGGGTTTCATCCCCGTGGGAATCAGTCTCATGCGCGAAGTCACCCCTCCGAAGATCACATCGATGGCCATCGCAGCGATGAGCGCAACACTCGGCGTGGGCGGCGCGATCGGATTGCCGCTGGCGGCGTGGATCGCCCAATCATGGAATTGGCACGGACTCTTCTGGATGTCCTGCGCGCTTGCCGTCATCGTCCTGTTCCTCACCGCTTTCGCCGTGCCACATGTGGCCGACGCGATGGGCGGCCATCTCGACATCATCGGCGCACTCGGCCTCGGCGCCGGTCTATGCGCCAGCCTCATCGCGGTGTCCAAGGGCAACGACTGGGGCTGGAGTGCGCCACGCACCTTGATCTTGCTCGCCGCAGGCATCGTGATCTTGATCGGCTGGGGCGTCTATCAACTTCGGATCACCGAGCCGCTTGTCGATCTTCGCACCACCGCCCGGCCCGCCGTGCTACTCACCAACATCGCTGCCATCGCAGTCGGTTTCGGAATGATGGCCGCGACCGTAGTGGTCCCGACACTGATGGAGATGCCCAAAGCAACCGGCGTCGGACTCGGACGGGACGTCCTGACCGCCGGGTTGTGGATGGCCCCCAGCGGACTGATGATGCTGGCGTGCTCACCGGTCTCAGGCATGCTCATCAACAAGATCGGCGCCAAGTACACACTCGCCATCGGTGCTGCTGTGCTCGGCATCGGCTACTTTGCCTCCCTGTTCCTGATGAATTCTCCGTGGCAGGTGATGATCGCCACGATCATCATTTTCTCCGGCGTCGGAATCGGTTATGCGGCAATGCCGACACTGATCATGGGGTCGGTGCCGATCACCGAGTCGGGTGCGGCCGTGGGACTCAATGGGCTGATGCGCGCGATCGGTACGACCGTCTCGTCAGCGGTGATGACGGTATTGCTCACCACCGCGACCGTCACGATGGCCGGCCAGGAAATTCCCTCGCACAACTCATTCCGGCTCTGTTTCCTGGTGGGTACCGTCGCAGCGTTTGTCGGTGTCGTGATCACATTGCTGATCCCGACACGTCGCACGCAGCCTCCGCTCGAACACGTAGCACCGTAAACACACCGCTCGCCTGCCGGTCACCCTGCGCTGGAGCGCAGAATCTCGGCCACCCGCTCCGCCGGATCGGCAAGTAGACGCGTCAACTGCTCCGGATTCTGCACGTGTTTAGCCGGCGCGGCGATCGCCAACGCGGCCACTAGGCTCCGATCCGATCCCCACACCGGAACTGCGACACAGCCGTAGTTGGGGATAAACTCACCGATTTGGCTGGCGAAGACCGGTGCCTCCGACGGATGTCCCGAGCCGACAGCACTCATCAGTCGGCCTGCGGCCGAGGCGGTGTGGTCATGCAGTAATCGGCCGGGGTCACTCAGCGGGTAGTCGGGATCCACATCGAGGAGGCTGAGCCTGGCGCGAATCGTACCGGGGCGGTGGCAGCCGAAAAGGTGCAGACCGAAACGTAACCGGGCGCGTACCTCGTCGAGGGTGATCCGAAGTTGTTCGGGGATAGTGGGACCAGAGGCCGCACCCACAAGCCGATCGACCTTGGCACCCAATGCGAAGCCGCCCAGATCCGGCGTACGCACGAGATAATCCTCCTGCGCGAGCAGGTTGACGAGACGATAAGTGGCCGATTTGGACAGACCAAGGTTGCGCGAGAGTTCCACCGCGCTCACACCCGGCCCCATGGTGGCGACCTCTTCAAGGATTCGCAGCGCATTGATTACCGAGCGCGAGGAAGAATCGCCGCCGAAGGCCGGGCTCATCACCCTATGCCGCCACCGGTAACCGCAACCGGATCCAGATGTCCACTGAATACTTCAGTGCGCGTGGGGGTTTCATGGATTCCAATACGACGCAGTTGTCCGGGACGACGCGACCGCAATACGCCGTACCCGATCGCGGCGAGCATAAACCAGGCGAGCGCTCCGATCACGCCCGGCGCCCACTGAGTATCGATATTCGTCGTGACGAAGACGATGAGAATGACGGTAGCGGCGGCCGCTGCGATAATCGCGATAATCGTCAGACCGAGCTGCGGTTCGCCGGTACGTCGCAGAAAACGTGGCGCCGCCGCGCACACCAGCGCATAGCTGGCCATGAAGCCGATCGCCGGCGCGGACACCATCGAGCCGCGGATCGTCGATTCCGACGCACCACCGGCGACCGCGAGGATGATCACGACGACCATCGCGGTCATGGTAGCCGTGACACCGACCGCCGGAGTCTTTCGCCGGGGATGCGTTGCCCCCAGCCGCGCTGGAATCACCCCCTCACGCGCCAGCGACAGCAGGGTACGCGTGAGGGCGGTGGTACTGGCCAGCGCGCAGGCAAGCAATGAGGCACACACACCCAGATTGGCTACCGGCGCAACCCACGCCACTCCGATCGCCCTGGCGAGTTCACCTGAATCGCCTTCGCCGATCGCCGAAACAGCTTGCAATACCACACTTCCCGCTGACTGAGCGATCGTAGCGAAAAGCACTACCACACATCCAACCACCAGCGACCACACGATCGCACGTGGAATGGTTCGCAATGGCCGCTTCGACTCCACCGATAGCGTTGCGGCACTTTCGAATCCGATCAGTCCACAGGTAGCCACCGCAGTACCGCCGAGATAGTCTGACCACCCGCCGGGTGCGGCGATCACCCCGTGCACCGACAACTGTGTCCGTGACCGGATAACCACCACTACGACCACCGCGAGTAACACCGCGACCGCGATCGCCTCCGTGATCAGACCGATCCGCGCCGATATCCGGATGCCTCGGATCAATACTGTTGCCGCACAAAGCCCTATCCCGATTGTGGTAATACAGAAAATGACTGGCGACGGATGATCGATACCGAATACCCGCAATCCGTAAAAAGCCGTCTGCGATAGGGCGAACATGCCGAGTGAGCCATAGCCGAGAACCGTTGCGGCGGCGGCCACCAGCCCCGCCGCCGGGCCGAGACCCTTCGCGGCGTAGGTGTAGAGCGCCCCTGGTGCGGCCATCCGGGATGCGAATGCACCCAGGGTCCAGGCGACGAGGCCGGCGAGAACCGTCGCGGTCAACACGCTCCAGATGAGCGGTCCACCGATCTGACCGATCAGCATGGGTACAGTGGCCGCAGCGGCGCAGGGCGCCATCACCGCGACCGACTGCGCGACAACGTCCGTAAGCCCGAGGGTCCGCCTGTCCAATCCGGCCAGCTCGGTCCGCGCTCCCAGGCGTAGCCGTCCCCGCAACCGGCGCTCGGCAGGACGTGGCATAGGGCGCGACGCTAATCGCCACATGTTTCGCCAAGGTTTCCGAGCCGTGTGATCGCGGTGACTCGCATCGGGTCTCACCCTGGCAGCGATTCCCAGCCATGTGTTTCACCCGCTTTACCGCCATGCAACTCCGGCGCCGCCATCGGGGGCCACGCTGATGACCGGGGGCATCGCCGCCCCCCTCCCAGACCCGCATTTGCGCACTGCGGGACCCGCTCTCTCACCGCACGGAGTTTTCATGTCATCGATCAACACCGGAACGGCGAGCACCGACTCGACCACCCCATCGCTGAGCGGATCGCTCGGTGTGGGTGCCATCGTCTTCATGGTGGTCGCGGCCGCCGCGCCACTGACCGTCGTCGGCGGCGGCGCACCCATCGCCTTCCTACTGGGCGACGGCCCCGGCGTTCCGACGATGTTCGTGGTCGCCGCAGTGGTTCTGCTGTTCTTCGCCGTGGGATTGAGCACCATGGCCCGCTACATTCCACGACCGGGAGCCTTCTTCACCTATGTCGGCTACGGACTTGGCAGGCCACTCGGGCTGGGTACCGCCCACCTCGCACTCCTCACCTACACGATGGTGCAGGCCGCGGTCTACGGACTGATCGGGGTGCTGGTCGCCTCCGGCGTCACCGACCTCGGCGGCCCGAGCCTGCCCTGGTGGGTGTGGAGCCTGGCGATAGCCGCACTGACCGGCGTGCTCGGCTACCGGCATATCGAACTGAGCTCAAAAGTACTCGGACTCCTACTGATTGCCGAGATCTCCATCGTCCTCATCCTCGATATCGCGATCATCATCAAGGGTGGCGCGCAGGGCTTAACCCTGGAATCGTTCACACCGTCGGCGGCACTGTCGGGTGCACCCGGCATCGGCATCATGTTTGCGGTCGCCGGATTCATCGGTTTCGAGGCGACCGCCATCTTCCGCAGCGAGGCTCGTGATCCTGACCGCACCATCCCGCGTGCCACCTACACCGCCGTCGTTTTGATCGGCGTCTTCTATGCCTTCTCCTCATGGGCGCTGGTGGTCGCGTGGGGACCCGACAAAGTGGTCGCCGCCGCAGCGAAAAACCCGTCCGGCATGATCATGGAGACCGCACAGAACTACCTGGGCACCTGGGCCTCGACGACGATCAACGTCTTACTGATCACCAGTCTGTTCGCCTGTATCCTGAGCTTCCACAACGTGATCACCCGGTATCAGCATTCAATGGCGTCGGCCACGGCGATGCCGTCGAAGCTGGGTTCGATTCACCAGACCCACTTGTCCCCGCATGTGAGTTCGCTGGTGCAGAGCGTGACCGCAGTCATTCTCATCGTCCTATTCGCCGCCGTCGGCCTCGACCCTGATCTCCAGGTGTTCGCCTGGTTCTCCGGTGTGGCGACCCTTGGCATCGTCGTGCTGATGGCCCTGACCTGCCTGGCGGTGCTGGTGTACTTCCGCCGCAACGCCATTGCGACCGATGCCTGGCGCTCGGTGATCGCGCCGAGTCTCGGGCTGGTGGGACTGCTCGCGATTCTCGTCGCCGTCGTCGTCAACTTCGCCACATTGATCGGCGGCTCGCAGGCATTGGCCGACTTCTTCCTCGTCATCGTCGTCGCGGCGATACTGGTCGGCGTGGTGCAGGCACTGATCATGCGGCGCCGCAATGTCACTGCATACGAATCACTGACCACAGCGATCGCGGTCTGATTCACTATTGCGGCCCTACTAGACACGGCCCTGGTATCAGCGCGAGGGAGCCTCTGACGACTCCCTCGCGCTGACGGATGTTGCGATCAGGATGAACACAAGAGTGACCTGATCGGCGCGGCGAGACGATCATTTCTCGTTGTCGCCCAACATGTGGCGCACCTGTGCGCACCCTTGCCATCCGCCGTCCGGAAGTGACCGATGTCTGACCTTCGTAGTTCGATTGATAACGCCGCCGCCAGCCAACGCCGCCGCTGGCCGCTGATCGCAGCGGGCATCGTGGTGGTGATCGCCATCCTCGTCGGCGTCACCATCGCGGTGACCCGCGGCGGATCATCCGACTCCGGTTCTTCCGCCAATGCCACACCGGTCCGTGGCGGTACGCTGAACTTTTCGCTGATCGACTATCAGCGCAGCCCGGATCCGCAATGGGGCACCAACTACGCGGAATCGCTGATCGCCAGCAATGTCACCGATAAGCTTCTCTGGCAAGAACCGAAATCGGGTGAACTCACTCCGTGGCTGGCCACAGCGTGGCGTTACAACTCCGAACTCACCGAATTCACCTTTACCCTCCGTGACGGCGTGACCTTCAGCGATGGTGAGACCTTCGACGCCAACGCCGTAAAACTCAATTTGGACCAGTACATCAAGGGCGACCCGTCGATCGGAATCCTGCCTAACGGTGCGCCGCTCTTCCCCGGCTATCTCGGCACCGATGTGATCGATCCGCACACCGTGCGCGTACGTTTCGCACATCCGCTGGCCAGTGCCCTGCAGGCATTCTCATTCACCGGCAACGCGGGCCCCGGATTCCTCTCGCCGAATACCCTCAAGCTCACCCCCGCACAGCGTTCGGCCGACCCGACGAAGGTCGTCGGCACCGGACCGTTCGTCTACCAGAGCTGGAAGCCCCAGGTGGAGACCGTTCTGGTACGCCGCAAGGGATATAACTGGGCACCCGAAGCCATCCATCATAAAGGCGAGGCATATCTCGACAAGATCGTCTTCCGTTCCATCCCGGAATCGAGCGTGCGTACCGGATCACTCACCTCGGGTGCAGTCGACGCCTCGCTCGACATCGGCACCACCGATGAGAAAAACCTCACCGCACAGGGATTCAGTATTATCCACCGCCCAGTCTCGGGCACCGCAATCTTCTTCAATTTCAACTCGCAACTCTTCCCCACCAATGACATCGCCGTCCGCAAAGCCATCCAACTCGGCTGGAGTCGCGAGGCAGTAACCAAAACCGCTCTCACCCCGTCGTATTCGGTCGCAAGTTCGGTATTGCAACCGTCGGTGCCCGGATACGTCGACTACAGCAAGACCACCCTGAAATACGATCAACCGCAGGCGGAGAAGATCCTCGATGCCGCCGGCTGGAAACCCGGGCCCGATGGCATTCGCGTCAAGGATGGACGCCGACTCACCGTCAAGGCACTCGGCATCAGCAATCTCGTTGCGAATACCGCCGCCTACGAGTCGATTCAGCAGGATCTGAAGAAGATCGGTATCGATCTGGCGCTCAGTGTCTTACCCATTCCCGATTTCAGCGCGCAGTCGGCAAAGGCAAAAACCAGCTGGAACATCACCGCAGCCAACCGCTCCCGCGATGATGCCTCCGTGCTCAACCTGCAGTACAGCCCGGCCAATGGCAACGGCGCCTACCTGGATCAGAACTCGACGGGCATCGACGTAGCCGCGGTCACCGAGACACTCGGCCGCATCGACACCACTCTCGACCAGACCAAGCGCAACGAATACACCGCCGCCGCACAGGATCTGCTCATCAACAAGTACGCGCTCGTCAATCCGGTCTACAACCCGTCGCAGGTTATCGCACACGCCCCGTACGTACACGGCATCATCTTCGACGCCCAGTCACGTAATGAGTTCGTCGACGCATGGAAGGCCAACGGGAGTACAGCGCCGTGATCGGCTACGTGTCGTTGCGAGTGGGACGCGCACTCTTCGTCGTGTGGGCGGCGTTCACAGTCACCTTCATACTCCTCTACGTGCTACCCGCGAATCCGGTTGATCTGCTGTTCGATCCAGCCGAGGTCAACTCGGTGCCGCCCGAGGTCCGCGCACAGGTCGCACACAACTACGGATTCGATAAACCGGTGATACTGCAGTATTTCTCCCGGCTCGGGCATTTCCTCCGCGGCGACTTCGGCGAGTCGGTGCAGTCCGGAAAATCAGTGGTCAGCGCGATCGGAGACGTGCTACCGCAAACACTTATCCTGACCGTTTGCGCGCTGACCGTGGCCATCGTGATCGCTTTCGCGGTCGCGGTCGCCGCCACCATCGGTCGGCAACTGTGGCTGCGCGGGCTGGTGGAATCGCTTCCCACTGTCGCTGTCTCGGTTCCGGTATTCCTCTCCGGTATCCTTTTGCTGCAGTTCTTTTCCTTCCGTCTCGGCTGGTTCCCCGCGTTCGGAAACAACGGGTGGCGCAGCCTGGTGCTGCCCACCATCACCCTGGCCATCCCGGTCTCCGGCCCCATCGCGCAGCTACTCGTGCGCAGCTTCAGCGCCGAACTGCACTCGGGATACGTGGTGACCGGATACGCCAAGGGCGCCAATCGGATACAGGTGTTATCCAAGGATGTCTTCCGTAATGCGAGTCTGCCCGCGCTCACCATCGCCGCCCTCACATTCGGCAATCTCATCGCCGGATCGGTGATCACGGAGACGGTATTCGCCCGCAGCGGGGTCGGGCGACTAACCAAATCCGCGGTCAGCAGCCTTGATGTGCCGCTGGTACAGGGTCTGGTCGTTCTCGTCGCACTCATCTTCGCCGCGATCAACCTGACCGTCGACCTCATCTACCCACTGCTGGATCCGCGGCTACGGGCGCCGGTCGCGGCAGCCGCGGCGCGGTGACGCAGATGACCACTCCCGCTCTGCCTTCGGCCACACGCTCATCGTTCTCACCGCTCGCGGTGGGGTCCGGGTTACGGTCCGCACTCAGCGACGCGACCCGCACGCCGATCCTCGTAATCGCCTGGCTGACCGTGATCGTTGCGGTCGGCTGGGCCGTGGCTCCCGGCCTATTCACTCACTACAGCCCCATCGACGGTAATCCGGACGCAAGTTTCCTCGGCCCCAGCGCACATCACTGGTTCGGCACCGACCGGCTTGGCCGTGACGTCTATGCCCGCAGCGTGTACGGTGCCCGCACCACACTAGCGTCGACGCTGCTGGCCGTGCTCATCGCTTTTGGGGTAGGCAGTTCACTTGGTCTGCTGGCCGGTTTCGCCCGCGGGATCATCGACAGCACCATCATGCGATTCGTCGACGTCTTCCTCGCCATTCCCAGCCTGCTGCTGGCCATGGTGATGGTCTCAGTGCTGGGTTATTCCACCTATAACGTCGCACTGGCCGTAGGCATCTCCTCGATCGCGGCTTTCGCCAGGGTGATGCGCGCCGAGGTCATGACCGTCGCCTCCCGCGACTACGTGCTCGCCGCCTACGGTCTCGGCGTGCGGCGGCGCACCGTCGTCGCGCGGCATATCGTGCCGAACTCGCTCAATTCGGTACTCGCCCTCGCCGCGCTCGAAGTGGGTACCGCGATCCTGGCCGTCGCCAGCCTCGGCTTCCTTGGCTATGGCGCTCCGCCGCCGCAACCCGAATGGGGTTTGCTGGTGTCGGAAGGACGTGACTACGTGGCCACCTACCCGTGGGTGTCTGTCTTGCCGGGTATCGCGTTGGCAGTGGTAGTCATCGCCACCCATCGCATCAGCGTCTCCTTCCGAAAGGCACACGACTCATGAGCGAGCCCAGCACACCGTCTGACCCCGATACCGGCAGCACCGGCACCCAACCACTGCTCGAGATCTCCTCACTCGTTGTCGACTATCGCACCGGACGCGAGGTGTCTACCGCCGTCAATGACGTCAACATCACCGTCAATCCCGGTGAATTTGTGTCGCTGGTAGGCGAATCTGGTTCCGGAAAAACAACCGTGGTGCTCGCCGCCCTCGGCCTGCTACCCGCCAATGCCCGTGTGCGCCAGGGCAGTATCTCCTACGAGACTGTCGATGTGAGCGGCTGGAACGATCGCAAAATGTCACTGGTGCGCGGCAACTACGTCGGCTTTATCCCACAGGACCCGAATACCTCACTTAACCCCGTCAAACGCATCGGCCGCCAGGTCGTTGAGGCCGTCCGCTACAACACACCACCGCAGACGCGCCGAGGGGCGCGGTGGAACGGCGAAGCAGGCAGGGAGCAGGCGTTGGAAAGCTTGCGCACCGCAGGGCTTTCCGATGCCGAGAAGGTATTCGATCAATATCCGCATGAACTCAGTGGCGGTATGAAACAACGCGCACTGATCGCCATCGCGCTGGCCGGAAAGCCAAAGATCATCGTCGCCGATGAGCCGACCAGCGCACTCGACGTCACCGTGGCGCGTCGCATCCTCGATCACCTCGTCACGCTCGGCCGCGAACTGGGGATCGGGGTCCTGCTGATCACCCACGATCTGGGGGTGGCATTGGAGCGTTCCCATCGCATTCTGGTGATGCGCGACGGTGCGATCGTCGATGAAGGGGCACCGGATACCATTGCGGCCCAGGCATCTGACGACTACACCCGGCGCCTGCTCAAGAGTGCTCCGACCCGCGATTCCGTCCGGCTCACTCCAACAACCGCGAGCATCACACCCGTGGCCACCGATTCGTTCGGTGGCCAGCCGGCCCTCACTGCTCGCAATATCACCCGTGTCTACCGGTCACGGGTACGCGGAACCCACAACACGGTGCATGCCCTCGATAACGTCAGCCTCACCCTACGTCCCGGCACCACGCATGCCATCGTGGGTGAATCCGGTGCCGGAAAGTCCACGCTCGCCCGAATCCTCGCCGGACTCGCCGCCGCCGATTCCGGGACGGTGCATATCGGTGAGCGCGAGCTGACGACACTGCGCGGCAACAATGTTCGTCATACCCGACGTAATCTGCAATTCGTTTTCCAAAATCCGTTCACGTCGCTGGACCCGCGCTACACGGTGGCCCGCATCATCGCCGAACCGCTCCAGGCGTTCGGCCTCGTACCCGGCAAAACGGCTCGTGCGCAACTTGTCTCCGAATTGCTTGACGCGGTCGCACTGGACCCCGACCTAGCCAACCGGCTCCCCCGGCAATTATCCGGCGGTCAGCGCCAGCGTGTGGCGATTGCGCGTGCCCTGGCACTGGAACCAGAAATTCTGGTGCTTGACGAGGCTGTCAGCGCGCTCGACGTGTCGGTGCAGGCACAGATCCTGCAGCTACTCGTTGACCTACAGTCCGCCCGTGGATTGAGTTACGTATTCGTCACCCATGATCTCGGCGTCGTCCGGCTCATCGCCGACGACGTCACCGTGATGAAGGGTGGAAGGGTGATCGAAACAGGCACCGTCAGTATGGTATTCACAGCTTCAGAACACCCCTACACCCGCGAGCTTATCGACGCCATCCCCGGCGCGAGGCGGACCGCCCGCTCATACCGCCTGCGCTCCGCGTGAGGACGCCGCCCGCCGCGGCCGGCTCAGCCCGAGGCGTCCGCGCAGCGTGGCATCTGCATACTCACGCTGAAACAGGCCGCGCGACTGCAGAATCGGGACCACCAGCGAGGTGAAATTCGGTAGATCGTTTACCGCATCGGCGGGCATAACGGTGAATCCGTCCGCGGCACCAGCCTCGTACCACGCCTGCAAATCGTCGGCCACCTGCTGTGCCGAGCCGATCACCAGGCGGTGTCCCGACCCGCCGCCGCTAGCGAGCACCAGTTCGCGCGGCGTATGTGGTCGCTGAGCGATAAGCGCCCGGGTAGACACACTGAATCCCGTCGAAAATGCCTGTGCGGAGGCCTCATCGGGAAGATCATCGATGGTGATCAGATCATCGAGGCCGAACGATCCTGGCGCCAGGCCAAGGCTGCCCACGATTTGTGCAGCTAACCGGTCGACGGGAAATGTTTCGGCGAGCCGAGCGGCGCGTTCGCGCGCCGCCTCCTGCGTCTCCTCAACGATAACGACGACACCCAGCGAGATCTTCACATCGTCGGGATGGCGACCGGCCGCGGCCGCGCGCGCCCGTATCTCATGACGGAACGCTACCGCCTTCGCCTGAGTCTGTGCGACGGTGAACACCATGTCGGCGTAGTCGGCGGCCAGCGCGAGACCGCCTTCGGAACCGCCTGCCTGCACGATCACCGGGCGCCCCTGCGGTCCCGGCGGAACCGGTAATGGGCCTGCTACGGAAAAGAATTCACCCTGGTGGTCGATGCGGTGGATCTTGTCGGGATCGCCATAGCGGCCCGATTCCTTATCCGCGATGAGCCAGTCGTCCTCCCAGCTATCCCAGAGTTGTGTCACCACGTCCAGAAATTCCGCGGCCCGGCGGTACCGAGTGGCCTTATCCGGATGGGCCTCAAGACCGAAATTCGCTGCGGCAGATTCAGTTCCGGTGGTAACGATGTTAACTGCGGCACGGCCCTTGGTGACATGATCGAGAGCCTGGAAGCGTCTGGCCAGATTGTAGGGCGAGTTGTAGGTCGTCGAACTGGTGATGATCAGGCCGAGGTTCTCGGTCACCGCGCCGATGTGGCCGAGTAGCACCAGCGGGTCGATTCCGCTGCCGGGGGCTTGCGCGATCTCGCCGCGCAGCGCGGGTCCGTCGCCCAGGAAGACCGCGTCGATCTTGGCGTCCTGGGCCAGTCGGGCCAGCCGCGTGAAGTGATCGATGTCGAGATAGGCCAGCGGATCGGCGTCGGGTAGGCGCCACGCATACCGGGATTGGCCGGGTGTCAACAACGAGAGGTTCAAGTGAAAAGGCATCGGGGCCGGTCCTTATGATTAGGCCGTCGGAGCGGCTGGATGCCAACCGAGTAGTGGCGCGAGGTCGTGGGCGCTCGATTTCAGGAGCCGCAGATGTTCTTCCCGTTCAGGTACACCCGGAACGAAATTAACCAACAGGTCGGTGACGTACCGCAACGCTGGATCAGCTGCGAGCTCCGCCGCCAAGTCCGCACTTGGTCCGATCAACGCGTGGTCAGCCTCCAGATAGTCCTCAACCGAACCGGTGTGATCCAAAGACCCCGACACACCCCATTTCTGCCAGCGACGAACCCCTGGGGTAACCAGCTCTACGGCCGTGGCTCTGTCCGGATGTGGATACACCGCCCGTGATGCCTGCACGCGCGGTGGACGATCAGATAACGTCCAGGCATCGCGGTATGCCGCAACGATCTCTGCCTGCCACTGCTGCGCCTGCGCTGTAGTAGTACCTAGCCAGGTATGCGCCCGCGACAGTTGCAGACCATCACCGGCACGTGCGGCCGCTCTCGCGGCAGCAATCGCATAGTCAGGAGCGCTAGTTGTCGCCTGCCACAATCGATCACGCAAACCCGGTGCGGGCGGATGTAGACGCTCCCCCAATGAGTTCAACGCGACACCGTCGAGAACCTCATGGAGTCGGGCCACGGATTCGTCCCATAATTTATGCCGGTCGGCCAGATCTTTGCCGAAGCCTTCCCAGGCACCGGGGAGTGGCCCCGATCCGACGCCCAATTCCAGACGCCCACCGGATAGTTCATCGACTGTCGCGGCATCCTCGGCCACCCTAAGCGGATCCTCAAGCGGCAGCACCAGTACCCCGGTGCCGAGCCGGATCCGCGTGGTGTGCTGGGCGATCGCCGCCAGCACCACCAACGGAGACGAGATGTGTTCATTACCCTGACGAAAGTGCCGTTGAATCACCCAACCCGACTCATAACCGAGCTCTTCAGCGGCCACGAAGAGTTCGATAGCCTCGCGGTACGCCTGTGCCGGGGATAGATCGCTGTCGAGATGGAGTAAGAATCCAAGACGGAAGGCACGTCCGTCGGCAACACCGGCACCGATACCCGACTGCGCGGTAGCCGCCGTCACTGCACCGTTCCCGTGCCGTGGAGTCCGAACTCTTCGATCACCGCGAGTTCATCATCGGTCAAGGGGGCGAAGTCAAGTGCCTTCAGATTATGGTCGAGCTGCCAGGTGGAGCTGGCCCCTACCAGTGCCGAAGTCACCGCAGGCTGACGCAGTACCCATTGCAAAGCCAACTGGGCCAACGATTGTCCGCGTGCCTCGGCAAGTTTATTCAGTTCCGCCGCACGCCCTCGATACGTCTCGGTGATCGCCTCCGGAGACAAGAAGGTGCTGTTGACCGCACGGGCACCGTCGGGAATCGACTCAAGGTATTTGTTCGTGAGCAGCCCCTGCGCCAGCGGCGAATACACGATGAGGCCGAATCCGTCCGCAGCCGCCTGCTCCAGGAGACCGTTGTTTTCAATGGTGCGGTCAAAGATCGAGTAGCGCGGCTGGTGAATCACCAGCGGCACACCCGCGTCGCGGAGCAGGCCGGCGATCTCATGCGCAGATTCAGTCGAATAATTGGAGACACCCACGTAGAGCGCCTTGCCCTGTGTCACCGCCGATACCAGTGCGCTGACAGTTTCTTCCAGTGGTGTCGATTCGTCCCGGCGATGGTGATAGAAAATATCGACGTAATCGGTACCAAGATCGCGCAGGCTGTGTTCCAACGAATTCAGCAGCGACTTACGCGATCCGCCCGACAGATACGGGCTCGGCCCAATGGGATTACCCGCCTTGGTGGAGAGAACGATCTCATCGCGATATGGCGCCAGATCCCGGGCGAGCACCCTGCCGAAATTCTGCTGGGCAGCCCGGTGCGGCGGCCCGTAGCGGTCGGCGTTGTCGAAGTGGGTGATCCCCAGATCGAAGGCGTGCAAGATGATGTCGCGTTGGGTCTCGAACGGATAATCCGTACCGAATTTCTGCCACAACCCGAACGAGAAAGCAGGCAGATCAAGCCCGGAGCGCCCCGAGCGGCGAAACGCGATGTGCTCGTATCGATCGTCGGCCGCAACATGGGGGGCCTCGAAGGTTCCGTAAGACATGAGATGAGAGTCCTTTCAGCGGTTGAGGGACCGACGCAACGCGGCCGGCTGTAACGATGCGGTATCCACACCGGTATCGCGCTCAATGAATTGTGTTCCCGGAGCAACAATCTCGTCGATACGATCGAGAACCGCGTGATCAAGTTCGACACTGGCGGCCTTCAGATACGCCTCGAGGTGCACCGCGGTACGCGGACCGATGATCACGCTACTCACCGCCGGATGCGTCAGCGCGAATCCGATAGCGAGTTCGATGAGGCTCAGGCCACTATCCTCGGCAAGCCGGGCCAGCGCATCGGCCGCCTCCAGTTTGCGGCGGTTATGGGCCGCAGCGATATCGAACCGACCGGCAATCAGATCAGCGCGCGCCGATTCCGGCTGCGGCGCATCGAGTCGGTAAGAACCCGACAACCAACCGGCGGCGAGCGGACCGTAGGACAACACCCCGACCCCGTATTGCCGCACCACCGGGAACACCTCACGTTCGACACCGCGAACCAGCAGCGAATACGGCAGTTGCTCGGTATGCGGTGCGATCAGTCCATACTTCTCAGCCAGCCAGTGCGCTTGCACCTGCAGGTACGCCGGGAACACCGATGTTCCGTAGTAGCGGATTTTTCCCTGCCGGATAAGGTCGTTGAGCGTCTGTAGTGTTTCCAGCAGACTGGTGCGCGGATCGGGCCGGTGCGCCTGATAGAGATCAATGTAGTCGGTGCCCAGTCGGCGCAGGCTGTCTTCGACGGCCCGGATGATCCAGCGTCGCGAATTCCCCGCCGACCGCGGATCCGTGCCGATCTGCCCATGAAACTTGGTGGCCAGAAAAAGTTCGTCGCGGCGGCCGACTATCGCCTTACCAACGATCTCCTCCGACTCACCGGCACCGTATACATCTGCGGTGTCGATGGAGGTGATGCCGGCGTCGAGTGCCGCACCGATGATGGCGATGCTCTCCTCCTTATTCTGCCAACGCCCAAAATTCATGCTGCCCAACGTCAACGGCGACACCAGAACTCCGGTGCGGCCCAGTACGCGGGTCGATTCAATACTCATCTGGTCCTCTCAGAACAAGCCGGTTGTCGGGGGCTCGGTGCCATCGATGTGATAGGCGCCGGCAAACGAGGCTTTCCATTGCCGCGGATTATGATTCGCCGCTGTGCGGGCGTTACGCCAATGACGGTCAAACCCCAGCGAACGATCGGTGATGGTTCCCCCAGCGACGTCGAAAAGCAGTTCGGCACTGCGCAATGCGGACTCAATCGCGATGATCCCGGCCTGCGCGACCGCCACCGCAGCATCGGCGCCCGCCGCGCGAGCGGCCGCCCCGCTCAGGCCACGCTGCGCCTGCAACGACTCTGCGGCGATCAATACCACCGCGCGCGCCGCCCCGGCCCGGGCCGCGATCTCACCGACGGTTTCCCGCACGTAGGGATCCTCCGCGCTGGTTTCGGCGGAACTATGTTTGATCGGTCGCGCCCGCTCACGCACATAGGCCGACGCGTCGTCGAGCACCCGGGCGGCGATACCCGCCTGCACCGCGGCCAGATACAGCTGCGGAAAAGAACCCTGCCACGGATTGTCCAGCACTGATTCGCCGACGACGTATGCTTCGTCGTCGGCGACGAACACCTCCTCCAGACGCGTCGTACCGCTTTGAGTGAGGCGCTGACCAATAGCGTCGAAATCATCGACCCGGTGCAGCCCGGGACGATCGGTCGGGATGGTGAAACGTACCGCCTGCCCGTCGTCGGTGCGCGCTTGGGTGGAGAAATAGGAGGCGTAGAGACCACCCGTCGAGTAAAACTTGGTGCCATTGACGATGAATCCGCCGTCGACACGGCGTGCGGTACTCGAAATGCTGCCGCTCGCACCACCATTGCGTTCGTTGGCGGTACCCGCGAATAGCGCTCCCGCGCGCAGCCGAGCCAGATTCACCGCACGCAATGGCACGTCCGAGCGGGCCGCGATCTGCTGGGCCACCAGAAATGTAGGCCGTAACGCCTGTGCGACATTCGAATCCGCGCGGGAGATGTCGATGACGAGGTCCATCACATCTCGTACCGTGCCGCCGGCACCGCCTTCTTCGCGAGCGATTCCGGTGAGCGCGATCCCCTGCGCGGCGAGGGCATGCACATCATCGATGGCAAAATCACGCACCTCCTCGCGGGCCGCCGCCGTCCGTGCCAGCCGGGCGAGGATCTGCGCGGTCGAAGGTCGCTGGGCCAGCGCCGTCACGCGAATACCCTTGAGGTGCGTGCGATTGCGAACACATCACGCAGAGTTTGCTTCTCCGGGATAACATTCTCCAGGGTTCGAGCCGCCGGTGTGATCCGCGCCAACGCAGCCACCACCTGTTCGATGCGAGTGAGCACCGTCGGCAGATCCCCACCCACGTTCAACACGATCCCGTCGATTCCCGTGCTTTCATCACTTATACTTCCATCACTTGTTTTGTGCGCCAACAACTCTGATAGATCATCAACACGCTGTTCCCCGGCTAGGTGCGCAAGCACCGCGACTTCAGGGTGTTCACGCGCCACGTCAGCAGCGCTCGCGGCCGCGACGATCACGACGTCGACGAGTCCTTCGATCCCGCTGAAGTCGATCGGGTCATCACCGGTGACCGCCAGGATCGGGCGGCCCTGCGGAGACGACGGCCCATCGAGGGGGCCGGCCACCCGATAGAAGCGACCCCGGTGACCAATCGGGTTGATCAGGGTGTCGTCGGCAACTACTCCGGCATGCTGGTCACCGATCAACGCAGCACTGGGAAATGACTCCCACAGAGCCGTCAATACGGTTGCATATTCGGCATGACGATGGCCAAAAAGTTCCTGCCCAAAAGGATCTGGTCCAGAATCATCCCCGCCCGGGGACGCGGCGACGGCATCGCTCACCTCATCACCGCCGCCGGTGCGCAACACCACTCCAAAATTCCCGCCACCGGCCCGGTCTGCGGAGAGGATGCGCCGGGCGAGGTTATACGGAGCGTTGTGTGTCGTCGGAACGTCCACGAGAAAGCCCAGGCCATCATGTCGCCCGGCGAGATAGGCGGCGGTCACCGAAGGATCGAGGACATGCGCCCCTTCGACGCGATCAAGTAACCGCAGCCCGGTCACTCCCGCCTGCACCAGGTGGGCGGCGATCTTATCGGCGTCGTCCAATGACACGGCGGTGCCGCCAGTGCCCACCGCGAGTTCCACGAAGAAGCTCATCCCGCGCTCCGTAACCGCCCGGCGACGCCGTCGGATACCGGAGGCACACCGAGTCCGAGATGCGCTCGCAATGTGGTGCCCTCATATTCCGTACGGAACAGCCCCCGACGGCGCAGTTCGGGTACGAGATGGTCAGCGAAATCGTGCAGCCCCGACGGCAACACATCGGGCATGACGTTGAATCCATCGGCGGCACCGCGGCGGAACCAGAGTTCGATGTCGTCGGCGATCTGTTCCGGAGTGCCGACGACGATGCGATGTCCACCCCCGCCGGAGAGTGTCCGCAGGAGTTGCCGCAGGGTCGGGTTCTGGCGGGCAATAAGATCGCGGACCACCCGGTTGAAGGTCTGCGAGCCGCCACCGTTGTCGGCTGCGTCGAGCAGTTCGGTCGGGATCGGCTTGTCGTCGTCAAGCCCGTCCAACGAGAAACCCAACTGGCCGGCGAGACGAGCACGCGCATAGGAGTCGGGGAGGAGGTCGTCGAGCAGTGCACGGCGGGCCCGCGCCTGCGCTTCGGTGCTGCCCAACACAGTGGAGAGTCCAGGGAGGATAACGATGCCATCGGGATCACGACCAAATCGGGCGGCGCGATCGCGCAGTTCGGTGCGAAAGGCAATTGCTTTGTCTATGTTCTGCTCCGCGGAGAACACCACCTCGGCAACCCGGCCGGCGAGGTGCCGGCCGTCCTCGGAACCGCCGGCCTGCACGACCACCGGCCTACCCTGTGGTGAAACGAATTCGGTGCGACCGGCCCATTCGGCCACCACCCGCTCGGTGACCTCCGCGGCACGGCGATACCGCAGCGCATGGTCGGGTTCGCCCGCACGCCCAAAGTTGGCCGCCGCGACCGCACCCGCCGTGGTCACCACGTTCCAGCCGACCCGGCCGCCACTGAGGTAGTCGAGGTCGCCGACTCGGCGGGCAAGTTCCGCTGGGTCGTTGTACGAGGACGACAGGGTGCCAATCAGGCCGATCCGCTCGGTCTGCGCCGCTATCCGGGCGAGCACCGTCGTCGGCTCGAAGCTGTTACCGGTGCGATGACGGATGCTCGGATCCAACACCGGACCGTCGGCGAGGAACACCGCGTCGAGCGTCGCTTCCTCTGCCTTACGCGCGATAGCGGTGTAGTGCTCGACGGAATAGGCGCCAAGCGGGTCAGTGCCCGGAAAACGCCAGGAGCCGCCAAACACCCCGGCATTGAGGATATTGACGTTGAGATGCAGTTTCCTGGTCAGGGCGAATCCTTCCACGCGGCAGCAGCCAGCTGCGCAGAGCCACTTAACCAGGATGAACAAGAATGCTCACCGCTTCTGTTCATTCTGATCACAAGCCGACGAAAATCGCTGCGGCGCAGTAGTTTGTTGCAATGCCCGCCGCGCCCGAATTTCTTTGGTATATCCCGAATCAAAACGATCCCGGTCACCGCGGCGACAACACCGTGACCGGCCACAACAGCCTCGACACCCTTGCCGGTCATGCCCTTACCCTTGAGCGCAACGGGTTCGCCGGCGCGTTAATCGGCACCGGATGGGGACGGCCCGACACGTTTACCCTGGCCACCGCACTGGCGGCACGCACCACCACATTCGAGCCGTTGGTCGCGGTCCGGCCCGGGTATTGGCGCCCGGCGAACTTTGCCTCCGCGGCGGCCACGCTCGATCATCTCAGCGGCGGTCGGCTACGCGTGAACATCGTCTCCGGGAACGACGATCTGAATGCGTACGGAGACACCGAGACCGACCGCGAGGCGCGGTATGCAAGGACCCGCGAGTTCATCGCGCTCGTCCGGAGACTGTGGACCGAGGAGAACGTCACCTTCCGCGGTGAACACTTCAGCGTGCAGAATTCGACGGTCGTTCCGCCGATCACGGTGCGCGGCGAGCGCCACCACCCACTGCTCTACTTCGGCGGAGCGTCACCCGAGGCGGAGCTGGTGTCGGCGGCCGAAGCGGACGTGCAGTTGTTCTGGGGTGAACCACTAGAGGGCATCGCCGAGCGGATCGACCGGTTGACGAAGCTCTCCGAGACGATCGATCGCCGCCATCCTCCTCTTCAGTTCGGTCTGCGTATCACGACGTTTGTTCGCGACACCACCGAGCAGGCGTGGGCCGATGCGCAGGAAAGAGTGGCGCAGATGCGGGCCGCGCAGGAACGCCGCGCCGGCGTTCTCGACGATTCGGCCACCGACCCGCGTCGTCGTAACGCCGTCGGTCAGCAACGACTCTTCGATCTCGCCGCCCGTGGTGAAGTACTCGACGACAACCTCTACACCACACCGGGCAAATACGGCGGTGGTGGGGCGGCAACGACATGGCTGGTCGGCTCCGCGGAAGATGTTGCCAAATCACTACGCAAATACCAGGATCTGGGCATCACTCATTTCGTCCTGTCGGATACGCCATATCTGCGGGAAATCGAGCGACAGGGAACGCAGCTTTTGCCCCTGCTGCGGTAAATCGCGCCTCCCCACCACAGATAACCCGTCCCGAGTTCAAGCACACCATCACCCGTTGACGTCGCCGTCACCCTTCATTATTGTTGGCGATACAAACAAGATGGAGTGACGGTGACCACAGCACACCCCACATCCCGGCGTGCCACCCGGACGACGGGTAAGGCCACTCGACGGTCGCTGATGCGCGCCGCCACCGACATCTTCACCGAGCACGGCGAAACGGCATCGGTGGCGCAGATCTGCGCACGGGCCGGCACCTTCCCCAATCAGGTCACCTACTATTTCGGCTCAAAAGAGCAGCTCTTCGTCGAGGTCGCATGCGCGGCGGTACTGCGGGCCGGCCGCCACGCGGAGGAGGCCGCAGCGACGGCGACGACCGTCCGCGACTACACCAACACGCTCGTCATCACCCTGTTGGGCGCGCAGGCACGCAATGTCGAACTCTTCACCACCGCAATGCTTCTGGTAACCCGGCGGCCAGATCTGCGGCAGCTGATCACCGATACCCTGCACACCCTGCACACCCAGGGCGAACAAGCGCTGATGACCACCCTGATGCGGACCGGATGGCAACTACGCGCCGACATCGACGTCGAAGCGCGCGCGTTCTGGTCGGCGATATTCGGCCTTGCCGTCCAAAAGGCCGCCACTGGAACAGAATTCGGCTATCGACTCGAAGACGCGGTAGCGGTGATTTTCACCAACCTAGGTATTCCCGACACGATCCTCGACCGCCCGCTGACGCAGAGAGCACCCTCATGACCTCCACCGATCCCACGGTCCGGCCCCGGCCTCATCTGACCCATACCGTCTTCAATCAATCCGCCCCGCGCATCGACGTCAACGAATATGAGTTGAATATCGTTCTCCAGGAGGCGGTCAAGCGTCACGATGCCGGATGGGCCGAAGATGAACTGCGGGCGGTCGGCGCCCTGGTCGGCACCGAGCAGTTCCAGCACGACGCCCACTTGGCCAACACCGTCACGCCGGAACTGCACACCTTCGACCGGTGGGGCCACCGCATCGACGAAGTCGAGTACCACCCGTCCTATCACCGCATCATCTCCGCGGCGATCGCCCACGGCGCCCACACGAGATGCTGGGCAGATCCGCGGCCCGGCTCACATGTGGCCCGGGCCGCGGTGTTCATGCTCTTCGGTCAGGTTGAACCCGGTCATGCCTGCCCGGTATCGATGACCCACGCAGTCATCCCGGCTCTCGAGCTGCAACCGGAGGTAGCTGCCGATTGGGTACCGAAAGCGTTGTCGCGCAATTACTCCCCCGACCTTTCCGCCGGTAAAACCTCGGCGGTCTTCGGCATGTCGATGACCGAGAAACAGGGCGGCTCCGATGTGCGCGCCAATACCACGCTCGCAGCGCCGATAGGTGCCGGCGGACCTGGCGGACAGTATCTGCTCACCGGCCACAAGTGGTTCTGTTCGGCCCCGATGTCGGATGCCTTCCTCGTACTGGCCCAAGCGTCTGGTCCCGGCGGCGAAGGACTCTCCTGCTTCCTTTTGCCCCGGGTGCTGCCCGATGGCACCCGCAACGTATTCCGTATCCAACGGCTCAAAAATAAGCTCGGCAACAAATCGAACGCATCGAGCGAGATCGAACTGGACGGCACCGTCGCGGTCATGATCGGCGAGCCGGGGCGCGGGGTGCGCACCATCATCGAGATGGTCGCCCAGACCCGGCTCGACTGCGTACTGGGCAGCACCGCGGGTATGCGACAGTCGGTCGCCGAGGCCACCTGGCATGCTCGTCACCGCGCCGCTTTCGGCGCAACCCTTGCCGATCAGCCCGCGATGGCCGCAGTGCTCGCCGATCTCGCGCTGGAGGCGGAGGCCGCGACGATCACCGCCATCCGGCTCGCCCGCGCACACGATGAAGATGCCGACGACGCCGAGTGCGCGTTCCGTCGTCTGGGCACCGCGGTCGCCAAATACTGGATCTGCAAACGCGGCCCACATCACGCCTACGAGGCATTGGAATGTCTCGGGGGAAACGGCTATACCGAGGATTTTCCCCTGGCGATGCGTTATCGGGAACAACCTGTGATGGCCGTGTGGGAGGGCTCGGGCAATGTGATCGCCCTCGATGTGTTGCGCGCGATGACCCGCGAACCGGACTCCGTGGCCGCCTTCGACGCCGAGATCGCGCTGGCGCGCGGCGCCAACAGCATTCTCGACACACACCTCAACAAGGTCCGTAAGCAGTTGGCACAGCTCGCCGCAGTGGAGGCCGCGGATGCGCAGCGGCACGCCCGCGCCGTCGTCGAATCGATGGCATTGGCATTACAGGCCTCACTGCTTGTGCGTTTCTCGCCACCCGAGATCTCCGACGCATTCGTGGCCGCCCGTCTGGGCCCCGACCGTGGATTCGAATACGGCAGCCTTCCCGGCGGCAGCGACCTCACATCAATTCTGCAACGGCACTGATCCCCACAGAGTCCAGAATCCGGTTGCGCACGGTCGCCGCGGTACTCGGCAACCACAGTGCCATCACCGGCGTCATCGGCGGATCGTCGAAGGAAACCACCCGAATCTGGTTGTCGTAAAACCATCCCGGCTGGTTGGTGACGAATGCGACCGCTCGGGGATGCGCGATCACCGACATATGCGGCGGCGTACCCCGCAGGTTCGAGAATATGATGTCCGGCTCTAGTCCGGCCCTGCGACAATAGGACACGATCATGTTCGTGTAGTCCGGCTCCAGCTCCGAAATGACAATCTGACAGCTGGCAAGATCTTTCATCGAACAGGTCTCGCGGCCGGCGAGCGGATGATGCGCGTTGACGGCCAACCGCAGTTCGTGTCGGGTCGCGATCGCCCCAGCGAGGTCGAGCGGCGTTTCGGCGGTACGGGCCAGCGCCATATCGATCGTGCCGGCGAGCAGTTCGTCACGGATGAGATCCGCCGACACGGGCCGCACCGTGATCGGCATCGACAAATCCTGCAGAACCGCCCCCTCGATCACCTGGAATACCTCCGACGGGGCGAGGCCCGGGGTGTAGCCCACGGTGTAGGGGTCGGGATTCTGTGCGTCGATCATCCGCACCTCGGAAGCGAGATGCGCACCACCGGCAAGCAGCGGAATCGCGCCGTTGTAGAGCGCTGTCCCCGCGGGCGTGGGAGTGAGCGATCTGCGCGCCCGGGAGAACAACTCCACCCCGAGGTGACGTTCCAGGTCCCGGATCGCCGCAGAGAGCGCCTGCTGGGAAATGAATAGGCGCTCGGCGGCAACACGCAGCGACGGCGCCTCCACCACCTCGACGAACATCCGTAATCGTCGCAGATCTAAATCGCGTTCCATTCCGCTCACGACTCTATAATCAACCATTTGTTGACAAATGTCGCGAAATTGGTGATCGATGGTTGACGAAATTCGTCTTATGGTTGCTATGCGAAAACAGTCCGGCCTCACAAGGCTTTGTCGTCACCGATCACGTAAGCGGTCGCGACAAAAGGGTGGCACATCACTCTGCCAAGTGAGAGATACACCAGACAAGAGATCGACAAGGAACGGTTGCATGTCGCAGCTCAGAGGGGGCGTTGCGACATGCAACCGGGTCCGGCCACGTAAGCGCCTCACCCCGCGAGAATATATCTTGCGCAGCCGCGATTAGCAGCACTGCATTACTTGGTTGAGGATTCGCCGCGTCATAAGATCTTCCTCTGCGTTCTCGCCGCTCGACTCAATTCGAGAGCACACTCGTGTGATTCGCCGAACATCCGGCGGGACCGATACCCTGACCGATGTGCTGGAACCAGGGACTGAGCTGGCCGACTTCACCGTCGACACACTCGTCGGCCGCGGCGCCAGCGCCGACGTCTACCGGGTCCACCGGACCCACACAGCCGATCCGATTGCGCTCAAGGTGCTGCACACCGAGGCCACCGGGCACAGCCGGGCCCGCGAACGCTTCGAGCGTGAATACTCGATCGCCTCACTTCTCGACCACCCCCGCATCGTCGAGATGTACGCGCATGGAGAAATCGAGGACACTCCCGATACCCTCGGACACTTCACAACACACGACCGCACAGCACACGGCCGCAACCCCGCCATCAGCGCGCCAACGCTCTGGCTGGCGATGCAATACATCGGGGGCCCGCCCGCAACAGCGCTGATCCCCAGCCCAACGGAAGAACCCGTCGTGCCCTCGGTGCTACGGCTGGCTACCCAGATCGCGGATGCACTCGATTACGCACACAGCCAGGAGATCCTGCATCGCGATGTCAAACCCGGGAATATCCTGCTCACCTCTGATACCCCCGGTGCCGACGCAATGCTGACCGACTTCGGTATCGCACAATTACTCGATGACACCCGTCCACTCGCCCGCAATGGACGCGTCCAGGGGTCAATCGGTTATGCCGCACCGGAGTTGCTGCAGGCCACCCGCATTTCACCAGCAACCGACCTGTACGCGCTGGCATGCACACTCACCGAATTACTCACCGGCCAGCCTCCCTTCCCACGCGCGACGGCATTCGCGGTGACCAACGCACACCTGTGCGCCGACCCTCCGAAACTCACCGCACGTCGCAAATGGCTTCCGTCGGCATTGAACTCGATCTTCGCCAAGGCACTTGCGAAAGATCCTGCCGCCCGCTACCCGACGTGCCGGGAATTCGTCGACGTGGTGGCACGGGTGATGCGTGATGTGCCGGTACCAGCACCCCCGCAGACTCGGCGTGGATGGCGGCAGCGGTCCGTCAGACGTCGACGGTAGGCCGCGACCACTCAATCGGTGATCCGATACACGCGACGGGCGGTGTCGCGGAACACGTTTCGTAGCATGTCCGCACCCCATGGCGACAGCACCTCAAGCAGTGCGCCCGCCACCATGTCGGCAGATGCGTTCGGCCGATCGATAGGCAGGTTGAACCCGACCATCACGCGTTCGGCACCGAAATGCGCCACCACGAATTCGACCAGCGGACCGATCATCTCGGTCAACGTTGCCTGCGAACCGATATTGCCCCAGACGTCACGCCCATAGCCGAGCACCGGCAACGCCAGACCCGACAACTTCACCACGACATTCGGGTGGGCGCAGAGCGTGACCATACGTTCACGCCAGAGCCGCAGGATATCGGCGCGGGCGGATGCGGTAGCGCCCGTCCGGGCACCTACCGGGCCGAAAGCCCCGACCGGACTTCCAAAATGATCGACGATGATCGTCGCCTCCGGAAACTCCCGGGCCAAGGTGACGACATCGTAGAGCTGATGCGAATAGACGAATGCCTCAAGCGCGAGCCCGTGACGCACCGCCTCGCCGAGTCCGGTCAGCGCCGCCGACGATACCAGCGCACCGTCGGCCTCAATGGCGTCGAGCACACGCGGGTCGGGATGCCGTGCGGCCTGGATGCGCACCGCCCGGATACGGTCGGATACGTCGAGCCGGCGCTCAAGCGAGGTCGCGAAATCTGGTGAGCGCGGATCGCCCCCCACCACCAACGCACCGAGGCTCGGTGCCAGGCCCTGCCCGAAGGGCAGCGCCGCCAAATATTTCGTCATGGCAGCCGGATCGGAATCCGACGGCGCGGAATATTGGACCCGGGACCCGAGCGGCCGCCACTGAGTTTCGACCACCACCACCGATTCCACCGGAACACCACACACACTGGGCACCGCCGCGATGTCGGCGAGATACTGGCGCGGCTCATACGGGCGAGTCACCGCCCCCGGCGTCAGGAAATAATCACGGACCGCTCGGGAAAGCAGAAACGGCTGTGTGCGATTACGTATCCGGGTGCCCAATCGCCGCCGCATCCCATCCAGCGATCCACTGCTGCGGCTGGGATGCCACTGATGTAAGTGTGCGTCGACGATTCCCGGAGTCAGGCCGTCGAGGGAGATCACTATTGAGAGAGTGCCACACTCAGCAGCGTCAGGAAATCCGGCAGTGCGCCAAGCGCTCACAGCACGGTGCGCGGCCCGACCCGATTTGCCCGCGCGTGCAAAATAGTACCGAGCGGCACGCGAGGAGGTGAACTGATGGCCAATCATGCCCGCCACGTACTTCACCGGGTGCGCGATCACATCTCGCAGGACCCTGACCGATTCGTCCGGAACGTCCTCACCCGGTTATTCGCCATCAACCCGGACCTGCACGAGTTATTTCCGGCGACGATGACACATCTGCGTGACGAGTTCTTCCACGTGATCGATCATGTGCTCGATGTGGTCCCCGGCGACACCGGCCACGACGACCTCATCGAATTGCTGGCCCAGCTGGGCCGTGATCACCGCAAATACGGGGTGGTGTCCGAACACTACGATCTGATGTACCAGGCGCTGATAAGCGAATTTCGGTCGGTACTCGCAGACTACTGGGATGACGACACCGCCCAAGCCGTGTCACAGACGATGCTGCTGACGACGGGTGTCATGCGCGGGGCCGCACAGATGGCACCCGGGCCAACCACCTGGAACGCGAAGGTGGTGGAAAAGTACCGGATTACCCGCGACCTTGCGGTGATCCGACTCATCTCGACTCAGCCACAACAGTTCTCGCCGGGCCAGTACCTCGAGGTGCAGGTACCGCAGCGACCTCGGTCGTGGCGCAACCTCTCCCCCGCGATCCCGCCGAATCCAGCCGGCGAACTCGAATTCCATGTCCGCTCGGTCCGTGGCGGCACCGTGAGCATGGCCATCGTCAACGAGACCGTCGTGGGCGACACCTGGCAACTGGCGCAGAGCCACGGCACCCTGCACATCGCTGCCGGCCACGACGTGTTGATGGTCGCAGGCGGTACCGGGCTGGCACCGCTACGGGCACTGCTCATCGACATGTCCCGACGGGCCGACGCTCCCGCAACACATATCTTCTACGGGGTGCGCTACCCGGGCGAGCTCTACGACCTCGTCGTGCTGGCGCGCATCGCGTCGACCAATCCGTGGCTACGTGTCACCGCGGTGTCGGAGGAGTCATCGGACCCATGGTGGATCGATTCGATCGCCAGCCCGGAGACACTCGGCATCGAACATCGCATCGGCACCCTGGCCGACGTCGTAGCGAGTTCCGGCCGCTGGGATGAGCATCAGGCGTTGATCGCCGGGTCCCCGGCCATGGTGGATTACACCAGGAGACGGCTCATCATTGCCGGTGTGCGAGCGAGCATGATCCAGCACGACGCAATTTTTTGACCAGCTATTTTCTGACCACCTGGGTCCCGGCGCGAGGCGCTCGGCGCGGCACGGATCAGCCGCCGGAGTTGCTAGCTCCGCCGACGACGGGGCCACCGGGAAATTGAACCGTCTCAGTGGTGGTCTCGGTAACCGTGTCGGTCTCCGCTGCGGTCTCGGTAACCGTGGCCTCTTCGGTGCGTGTCACGGTCGGCGGTGTGACCGTCGTCGTCTCGACCTTCGCTTCGGTCACGGTTTGCGTCTGAATCTGGATTCGGGTGCGAGGGCTACGCATGACGGTGACCGGTGCTCTCGTGACGGTCACCGTTTCCGTCGACGGAGCTACAGTGCTCGGGGCGGCGGCACGCGAACCGGCGAACATCGCGGTCAATGCGATAGCACCGAGCACAACGGCCAAACCGATCACGCCGCCAAGCGCCCACCACCGCAAGCCAGTCAGATTGCGCGGGCGAGCGGGAACCGGAACGAGAGTGGCCATGGGTGTAGGAGCGGCCGCCCCTGCCGCCAAGGCCAGCGCCGGTAGTTCCGCGACCGACACCGGCCGCTCCATCGCGTACTCGAGCGCCGGAACGATCCCCGGAAGTTGTGCTCCCGCACCGGTACAGATCACCGCGGCCACCGCGGTGCCGCCGGTTGTCCGGGCGACCATCGCGGCCACCGCAGCGGCGCCCTGCGGGTCGGTGACGGGCGCAGTACTAGCGGCGCTATCGGCTCCTGGGTTAGATGCTCCGGGGTTAGATGCGGTGCCCAGAACCTCTCCGGTGGTCTGGTCGATGAGAGCCACACACGTGCCGAGGGCCGGAGCGCCGTGGCGGTCAAGATTGACGACGGCGGTCACCGCATCACTCGGCCGGGTCCGCGCCACGGCCGCCATCGCAGCAGAGAAATCCGTAATCTCAACCGTCGCGAGCCATAACGGCGAATTCGGGTGGGGTCGCAGGACCGAGGCGAGATGCTCCCGTGTACCCGGTTCGGCGCACACAATGGTCGTCTCGTCCACGGTGAACGGCACTGATTCGACAAGTTCGCGGATAGCGGCGGCCGCAGCCGCCGGCGACGCGTCGGGAAGATCGACGATGTTGCTGGCGATGATCGCGTCGCCAGCCGCTGCGGCTCCAGCCCGACGAACCACCGAGGCAATCTCATCCCCGACGACGGACACACCGAGCACCACCAGGTCAGTCCCTGTCGTTCCCGATGTCACAGGCTCAGCTCCTCCGGGGATCGGTGTCGAGGAGTCAGCCTAACGTGTGGCCGGTAACGGCCCGCTCAGCGCCATCGAAGTCGCTGCCCGGGCACACGTCGGCGAGTGCTGCCCGGTCACTCGGTGCGCCTGGCTCGCCGCGGCTGCCACACGACAAGTGCGCTGGTCCGCGGCACCGGAACGAGTTCCCCACCCCGGCGCCCGATGCCCTGTTGGAGTTGTGCCTGTAGTTCACGGACGCGTGCCTGTAACGCGTCGACCTGATTGGTCAGTTCGATGATGCGTTTGATGCCAGCCAGGTTGACTCCCTCCTCCTGGGAGAGGCGCTGGATTTCGCGCAGAACCTCCACGTCGCGTGTCGAGTACCGGCGGCCGCCGCCGCTGGTGCGCTGCGGCGTGACCAGACCAAGCCGGTCATAGGTGCGAAGGGTCTGCGCGTGCATCCCGGCCAATTGGGCGGCCACCGAGATCATGAACGTCGCGGTGTCGTCGAACTCGGCGTCATAACTTGGCTTGTCATAACCCTGGTTGAATTCTTCGCCCGCCATCGCTCATCGCCCCCATTCCGACCGGGGATCGAATCCGCTGGCCCGTTCGGCGGCGGCGTAGGCCTGCAAAGCCTGCACTGCGGCGTCATCGAGTGCGCGCGGAACCTCAACCTTGACTGTCACCAATAGGTCGCCGGCGCCGCCGGAACGGCGGGGCACACCACGTCCACGCACTCGCAGGGTTCGACCATCTGTGGTGTTCGGCGGAATTTTCACTCCGACCGATCCTTCTAGCGTCGGCACCGATACCGTCGCCCCCAGCACTAGCTCGGAGAAGCTCACCGGCAGTTGAACTTTGAGATCGTGGCCGCTTCGCGAGAAGATTTTGTCGCCGCTGACGTGGACGACGACGTAGAGATCACCCGATGGGGCGCCCCGACGCCCAGCCTCCCCCTGCCCGGCTAGCCGGATGCGTTGGCCGTCTTCTACGCCAGCAGGGATGCGGACATTGATCGTGCGGGTGCGCTCCTTGACCCCCGACCCTGAGCAGTCGGTGCACGGATCGTCGATACGTGAACCGGTGCCCTGACAATCCTGGCAGGGTTCGCTGAAACCGAAAGCGCCTTGATTACGCGAAACAATCCCGGAGCCGTTACATGTCGAGCACACCCGGGGGCTGGTTCCCGGTGTGGCCCCACTGCCATGACACGTGGTGCACGGCGCCGGACTTGTCAGTCGTAATGGCACCGTCGTACCGATCGCCGCGTCCTTGAAGGACAGCGTCGTCTCGGTTTCGAGGTCGTTGCCCCGACGCGGCCGCGTCGCGGTCGACGTGCGCGGCCCGCCACGGTTGAATAATCCTTCAAAGATGTCGCCGAAACCGCCACCGGCATCGGCGTTGCCGCCAAACAGGTCACCAATGTTGAAATCGGCGCCATTGTTTGAATAGCCGGCGCCGTTTCCGGGGAATCCGCCCGGAAAGCCGTTGCCGCCACCGCGGAATCGACCACCGGCGAACATCGCCCGAGTATCGTCGTACTCTTTGCGTTTCTCCGTATCGGAGAGCACGCTGTGGGCTTCGGACACCCGCTTGAAGCGCTCCTCGGCCTCTTTATCACCCGGATTGGCGTCCGGATGCAACTCTCGTGCGAGCTTGCGATAAGCCTTTTTGATCTCTTCAGCCGAAGCGTCAGAAGCAACGCCCAGGTCCTTGTAGAAGTCGTTTTCAAGCCATTCTCGTTGCGGAGCCATCAGACGTCACCTCCTTCGGTATGTGTTGAGTTGTCTGATCTGAAGTTAGGGAAAACATGTGGGTGGTTCGGTGGTGCGCCGGGGATAACCACGACGCACCACCGAATCCTTAACAACACCGAACCACTGCCGCCAGCCACCCATTGTGCAGGCGACAATTGTGCACCACCGGGGTCAGTCCGTACCAGTCTCCGCAGCGGCCTGATCTGCGGGCTGTGCCCGCTCTCCCGGTGCCGGATCGGTCACGGTGACCATCGCAGTGCGGATCACCTTGTCGCCGAGTCGATATCCGGCGCGATAGACCGCCCCGACAACCGGCTCGGCGCCGCTACCGTCATTCTGGACCGCCTCATGCAACTCCGGATCGAAAACGTCGCCTGCGGCACCGAAGGTCACCACACCCTCGGCCGCCAGAGTGGACACGAGTTTATCGGCCACTCCGCGCAGCGGACCGGAATCGAGATCACCGTGCTCGCGGGCACGGTCAAGATCGTCGAGCACCGGTAACAGCTTCTCGATCAGGATCTGCTTGCCGTAGGCGACACGTCCCTGCTTCTCCTCCTCGGTTCGCCGCTTATAGTTGGCGAACTGAGCGCGCTCGCGCTGCAGGGCTGCGGTGAGTTCGGCAACTTCGTCGACTACCTCACCTGCTGCCTCTTCCGAACTCGGAACCGAGTCGTCGGCGCCGACAGCTTCAGCGTTCTCGGCTGCAGCGTCCTCGGCTTGGGGAGCCGACGCATCAACCTCGACGTCGACGACGACCTGATCGAGTTCGGATTCGGGGGAGGTCACTTGTTGCCCTCGGAGGTGCTGGGTTCATCAACGACCTCGGCATCGACGACGTCATTGTCGCCGCCGGCGCTGCCCGCATCGGCGGACGCACCATTGGACGCCTCCGCTGCGGATGCCGCATAGATGGCCTGACCCACCTCCTGAGACTGGGCCGACAGCTTCTCGACCGCACTCTTGATGGCTGCGATGTCGGTGCCCTTGAGCGCCTCATTCGCCTCGGAGATGGCCGCGTTGACCTTGTCCTTGAGTTCCGCGGGAACCTTATCCTCGTTGTCCTTGAGGAACTTCTCGGTGTGGTTGACCAACGACTCCGCCTGGTTGCGGGTCTCGGCCTCCTCACGCCGCTTGCGGTCCTCCTCGGCATGCGCCTCGGCATCCTTGATCATCCGGTCGATCTCGTCCTTGCTCAGGCCGGAACCTTCCTGGATGCGGATCGAGTTCTCCTTGCCGGTGCCCTTGTCCTTGGCGGTCACGTGCACGATGCCGTTGGCG
>JASGFW010000037.1:0-32383 GCA_047605305.1 Gordonia sp. (in: high G+C Gram-positive bacteria) | reverse complement strand
TGGCAAATCGCCTATGCCCCTTACGTTTCTGATTACACCCGATATCTCCCGAAGGATACGGGAATCAACACCGCCTTCTGGGCTACCTACGCCGGTTGTGTACTGGGTTCGGTGCTGCCCATGTTGCTCGGCGTACTCGTCGGCGCGGCGCTGCCGAAGGCCGACACGCTTGACGGGATGTCGCAACTGACCCACGGGGTCTCGACCGGGCTATTCGTGATCTTCGCCATCGGGATCAGCGTGACCAACGGGATGAACCTCTACTGCGGTGCGCTCTCCACGATCACTATCGGCCAGAACATTTTTCCGCGCTGGCGGGCGCAGGCGGGCAGCCGTGCGGTGATCTCGGTGGTGCTCTTCGCCATTGCGATGGTGCCGGCGCTCGTGAGTGCCGATGACTTCCTGGCCAATTACGCCAATTTCCTCGCACTGCTGCTGTGTGTGCTGATCCCGTGGACCGCGGTGAACCTGGTGGACTATTACGTGTTGCGCCACGGTGTGTATGACATCGATTCGCTATTCGAGCGCGATGGCGGCGCCTACGGCCGTTTCAATGTGATCGCGATCGGGTGTTACCTCGTCGGTATCGGCATCCAGATCCCTTTCTTGTCGACCACCCTGTGGACCGGACCGATCGCCAAAGGTCTTAATGGCGTTGATATCTCCTGGGTTGTCGGTCTTGTGATCATTTGCCCGCTCTATTACTTCCTGATGAAGACGCGTGCCCGGGACGCGGCATTGGTTTCCGGCGGATCAGCTGTATGACTGAAGAGCAGGAGCGCACCGTGGACGCCGTAACCGATTATCTCGTCGTCGGTGGTGGCACCGCAGGCTGCATCATCGCCGCCCGGCTCAGCGAAGATCCGTCGGTGACGGTCGCGGTGATCGAGGCCGGGCCGAGTGACGAGGACGAGCCGCGGGCCCGGTCTATCCGCCGGTGGGCCGACATGCTCGAAAGCGAGTATGACCAGGACTACCGCAGCGTCCCGCAGGAACGCGGTAACTCGGGAATCCGCCAGGCGCGCATGCATATCCTCGGTGGTTGCGCCACCGCGAACACCATGATCACCTGGCGTCCGCTCCCCGCGGACCTCGATGAATGGGTTGAACTCGGTGCGCGCGGGTGGGATGCGCAGACGCTTGGCCGCTGCTTCGACAAACTTGCCACCCCCATCACGCCGGTGGCCGAGGCCGACCGCAATCCGTATGTGGCCGACGTGATATCGGCGGCGCGTGACGCGCTCGGCCTGCCCGCACGTACGCACTGGAACAGTGATGCGGATTTCGCGAAGACCGGCGAGGGCGCGGGCTTCTTCGAGATCGGATATACCCCGCAGAGCAACCTCCGTTCCTCCACGTCGATCCACTATCTGCACGACGCGCTGCGCAATCGGCCCAATCTCACTCTGCACCAGGGCAGATCGGTGACCGAGATACTATTTGAGCACACTCGTGCCACGGGGGTGCGTACCCGCGCGGCCGATGGCACCACGGAAGAATTTCATGCCGGACGTGAAGTGATCGTCTGCGCCGGTGCCATCGGTTCCCCGATGCTGTTGCAACGCTCGGGGATCGGTCCGGAACAGGTGCTGCGCGCAGCGGGAATCCCGATTCGGGTGTCGGTGCCCGGCGTTGGCGAAAATCTGATGGACCACGCTGAGGGGCTGATCGTCTGGGAGACCGATCGCGATATCCCGGCCACCTGCGCCACCGGCTGGGATGCCGGTGCCGCGCTGCGGCTCGACCCGCAGGGCCCCGCGCGACCGGATGTGCTGATGCATTTTCCGGTGGAGGCGGTGGCCGATCACGCGGTCAGTTACGGAGTGAATCTTCCCGATCGCATCATTTCGATCGCGCCTAATGTCGCCAAACCGCGCAGCCGTGGACGGGTGTGGATCACCGACGCCGATCCAACATCCGCGCCGGCCATCGATTATCGCTACTTCACCGATCCCGAAGGTCGCGACGAGGCGGTACTGATAGCGGGTATCCGGGCGGCGCGGCGGATCGCGCAGACGGCACCAATGAGTGACTGGGTGGTGCGGGAGGTCTTTCCCGGCCCGGACCTGCGTAGCGATGCGGAGCTTTCCGCGGCGCTGCGCGCCACCCATCAAACGGTGTATCACGTCAGCGGAACCTGCCGGATGGGCGCCGACGATGATCCGATGGCCGTCTGCGACCCGTCGCTGCGCGTGCGCGGCGTGCACGGGTTGCGGGTGGTGGATGCCTCCGTGTTCCCGACGCTTGTCTCGGTGAATCCGGTGGGAACCATCATGAGCGTCGCGGAGCGTGCCGCGGAGATCATCGCCGCCGATAACTGACTCAACGATCCCGGCCGGCGAGGTGATCCCCGGCCGACGACCCAGGTTCGCCTTCTCCTGGTTATAGGGGCACATAAGATCGACCTAGTCGATCTTATGTGTGGGGGGACGGGGTTTATGGCCGATTACACGCTGCGGCAATTGGAGTACTTCGTTGCGGTCGCCGAGGCGGGAAGTATCACCCGGGCGGCGTCGGCGGTACATCTGTCGCAGTCGGCGATGTCGACGGCGCTGACCGATCTCGAGGGCGCACTCGGCGTGCAACTCGTCGTTCGCCACCATGCCAAGGGCATCACGCTCACGCCCGCGGGTAAACAACTGCTGGTGGCCAGCCGTCAGCTGCTCGCCTCGGCAGCCGACCTGCGGTCGGTGGCGCACGGGCTCGGCGGTTCGCTGACCGGAACCCTGTCGATTGGCTGTTTCGAGGTGATGGCACCGTATCTGTTGCCCGAATTGCTTGCGGCGGCAGCGGAAAAATTACCCCGCCTGCAGTTACAGACGACGGAGGTCGATCTTGCCGATCTGGCCGATGGGGTCGCCGACGGTACCTTCGAACTCGGGATCGGCTACGACGTCGTCGATGATCCGCGGCTCAAACGCTGGCCGTTGCGGCCGGTGCCGCCCTATGTACTCGTGGCCGGTTCGCACCGGCTGGCCAAGCGCCGCACGATACATCTGGCCGAACTGGCCGATGAGCCGATGGCGCTGTTGGATCTACCGCACAGCCGTGACTATTTCCGCGCGGTGTTCGCCGCTGCCGGGGTGGAACCCGTTGTGCGGTACCGGTCGACGACGGTCGAGACCTGTCGGGCGCTGGTTGGCCGCGGGCTGGCGTATACGGTGCTCAACCTGCAGTCGGCGGTGCCGATGGCGCTCGATGGGCATGCCGTTGCCGCGATACCGATCGCTGATGACGCGCCGGTGTTGACGATGGTGCTGCTCAATGCGGTTGCCGCGCGGCCCACGCGCCGTGCGAGCGTGGTTGCCGAGTTATGCCGGGATCTGTTCGGCGCCCGAACGGGAAATCGATGAGCGTGTCATTGGTGCACCACCTGACCGCCGATCATGGTCAACACTGTGTGTAGGCAGCCGATATCGTCGGCGGTGCCGATGTCACCGGATAGCGCCACCAGATCGGCATCCTTACCGACCTCGATCGAGCCGGCCTGATCGGCGCAGTGCGCCGCGCGGGCGGCGCCAATGGTGTACGCATCGACCGCCGCTCGCAGCGAGATGGCCTCTTCGGCGCCGAGCGGTACGGTACGGGCGTCGGGCCCGATGGCATGCGGGTCGGCGTGGGAGCCCGTGCGGTGTACCGCGGTGTGGATGGCCCATAGCGGATTGGGATCGGTGACGGGCCAATCGCTACCCATCGCCAGCGGTGCGCCAGCGGCGGCCAGCGAACCGAACGGGAAGTGCCAGCGCTCTCGATCCGTGCCCAGCAGCGGCAGTTTACGTTCCACGATCTCGATATCACGCCTGGCCCACAGTGCCTGGATATTCGCGGTGACGCCCAACTGTGCGAACCGCCCGATGTCGTGCGGATCGACCACGTCGAGGTGGGCGATCTGGTGGGTGGCGTCCATCGCGGGATTCGCCGCGCGGGCGGCGCCGAGCGCGTCGAGGCATTCACGCACGGCGCGGTCGCCCACCGCATGCATGTGGATGTGGAAGTCGTTGCGCGCCAGCAGTTGAGCGACTTTCCCGAGTTCGTCCGGGTCGATGAAGGAGAGTCCCGTCGGTGCGGCTCCGGCCGGCAACTGCGCATAGGGCGCGAGCATTGCGGCCGTACAGTTTTCGCAGATACCGTCCTGCATCACCTTCACGGTGTCCACGTGGAAGCGATTCCCGCCGCCGATGGCGCGGCGTTCGAGTAAGGTGTCGAGCTGGCTCACACCGGCATCGGCCGACCACCACAGGGCACCGCAGACCCGGGCCGTGAGCTCGCCCGCGGCGTCGGCGGCGGTATAGGTGGCCAGCGTATCGGTTAGCCCGAATGCGGGGATATCGACGCCCGCGTCCTGCCAGCCGGTGACCCCAACCGAATGCAGCCGGCGTTGCGCGGTCAACAATGCTGCGCGCAGCCGGGATTCGTCGGTGGGCCCGATCAAGGCGTTGACCGGGTCGGCGGCCCGTTCGAACAGTACACCGGTGGGCCGGCCGCGCTGATCGCGTTCGATACGGCCGCCGCTGGGGTCCACGGTGGCGGCGTCGATGCCGGCCCGGCGCAATGCGGCCGAATTGACCCATACGCCGTGCCCGTCGTGACTGGACAGGACGACAGGGCGATCGCCGACGACCGGATCGATATCGTCGATGCTTGGCAGTCCGCCGGCGAAAGCATCTCCGTACCAGCCGCTCCCGGTGATGACCGGCTCATCCGGATGTGTTGCGGCATAACCGGCTATCGCGTCGAGATAGCGTTGCCGATCATGCGGTAACTCAGACAGATCGCAGCGCAGCGCGGCGAGTCCGCCGGCGACGGGATGTACATGGGCATCGATGAAACCGGGCAGCAGGCTCGCACCGTGCAGATCGTGAATCTGGGTGCGCGGGCCGATCACGTCGCGGTCTATGCCCCGGCCGATCCACGCGATCTGCCGGCCCGCCACCGCGACGGTATCGGCGAAGGGCGACGAGACCGGCTGCCAGAGTGCCGCATTGGTGAATATGTGATCGGCGTAGGTCGGCGACATGTTTACCGGTGGCCGAGCAGTCTGGCGCGGATACCGCCGTCGCGGGCCGCATCGGCGACAGTGCCCGCAAGTGCCTGCGCTCCTTGCACGATAGCCGTCTCGGCAGCGGAAGATAATGTGGCAGCAGCAAATTCGGGTTGATGATTAACCGCTGGCAGCGAGTCGATCCCGATATAGGGGTGGATCGCCGGGAGTACCTGTGAGACATTGCCCATATCGGTGGAGGCCCGGGCCATCGTGGTGGCCGTGCCGGATCCGAAATGTCGGCCGACACCACGTGCCCGGCGCTCATAACAGGCGAGAAGTTCCTCGTCGGTGCGGAACTCGGCGTAGGGCTTGGATTCAGCGGTTACCGTGAGTTGCGCACCCGAGGCCAGCGCTCCGGCCTCGAAGCAGCGGAGCACCCGTGGCTCGACTTCGGCGAGTTCTTCGAGGGTTTCGGCCCGGACATACCACCGGCCCTCGGTGCGTTCGGCGATGGCATTGGGTGCCTCGCCGCCCCGAGTCATCATTCCATGAACCCGTACCGATGACGGAAGTTGTTGGCGCAATAAGCCAATCGCGACCTGGGCGATGGTGAAGGCGTCGGCGGCGTTGACCCCACGTTCCGGGTACGCGGCCGCATGCGCGGACTTCCCCTGATAGCTGATATGGCTGTGTGATACCGCGAACGGGTGTGCCCGGGCTACGTCGGCGGGGCCGGGGTGGATCATCGCCGCGGCATGCTGGCCGTCGAAACCGCCGCGTTCGAGTAGTTCGATCTTGCCGCCGCCGCCCTCCTCTGCCGGGGTGCCGATCACAGTGAGGCGCACGCCGAGATCGTCGACGATGCCAGCCAGGCCGATCGCGGCACCCACGGTGATCGCGGAGATGAGATTGTGTCCGCAGGCATGCCCCAACCCAGGTAACGCGTCATATTCGGCGCACAGCGCGATATGCAGATCGCCGTCGCCGACGTGCGCGGTGAACGCGGTATCCAGGCCGCAGAAACGCTCGGTAATCGTGAATCCGGCGTCGGCGAGCTCACCGGCCACGCGCGCGGCCGAACGTACCTCCTCCCAAGCGATCTCGGGATGGTCGTAGAGGTCGCGGGAGAGTGCGATCAGGTGAGGATGGGCTGCGCCGATCGTCGCGTCGAGCCTGTCGTCGACGGGGCTCACAGATCCCCCGGAACGCCATAGGAGGGGGCGATGGTCGGGTCGACGCCACGTACCCGATAGTCGGCCTTCTGCGGCTGCCACAGTTCCCAGAGCCGCCGCAATCCGGCCAGCGGATCGTCGTCGACGTAATCGATCCGCAAATCGGTGACCGGCCACGGCACATCCTCGACGACGAGCAGTCCGGCCGAATGTACCGGTCCCTCTTCGCCGCCCGCGGCCAGTGCCGCCTGCAATGCGTGCAGGAGCCGCTCCTCGAATACTCCGCTGGCGTGTGAATATCCGGTCAGCAGTGCGTCGATGACGGTGGGGTGATGCAGCATATTGCCGGCGGCCACGGCCCCGTCGCCGCGCACCGCGTGATAGGTGCCCAGGCTCTTCTCCCCGGAGTGCACGGCGGTGTTGCCTTGTGCGTCAACGACACTGACCTGACGGTATTCGCCGAACCGCTCTTCGGCGAGCGTTGCGGCCAGGGCGGAGGGGGCGTCGGTGCCGTGGGCGAGGCGGTCGAGGATGGCGGGTCCGAGGGCAGGATTGGTGACATTCTGTGACGCCACCACCCCGACTCCGGCCCGCGGATGTGCGCAGCGCGCGGCGACGGCCGGGCTCGACGAGGCGATAACCACGCCGAAGGCGCCCGTCGCGCGATCGCGTGCGATAAGCGACATTGTCATTCGCCGGAGTCCTTCGGCTCGCTGATGACTGCGGTGGCATCGATCTCGACCAGCCACTCGGGGCGGGCGAGAGCCTCGACGACCAGTCCGGTGGACACCGGGTACACGCCTTTGAGCCATCGGCCCATCACCCGGTACACCGTTTCACGGTACCGAATGTCGGTCAGATAGACGGTGACCTTGACGATATCGCGCAGGGAACTGCCCGCCTCGTCGAGCAGCATCGCGATGTTGCTCATCGCCTTTTCGGCCTGCGCCGCCACATCGCCGATACCGACCGATTCACGGGTGTCGAGATCCTGGCCGATCTGGCCCCGCAGATACACCACGCCGCCAGCTACGACAGCCTGGCACAGGTCGTTATCGAGATTCTGCTCCGGATAGGTGTCCCGGGTGTTGAACGGCCGGATTCTGGTGTGGGTGACGGGCGGGGTCGTGGTGTCGCTCATGGCCACGCTCCTCTCTGCGGGGTGATAGTCAGGCGGTGATATTCAGAAAACAGGTTCGGGTGCTGACGAATCAACCAGACCCGCCGCGGCACTCGGCCGATACCCGGCGTAGCCACGTTGGATGGCGATCTGGTCGGCAACGTACTTTGCGTCATGCCAGACGCCCCAGATGAAACTGGAGCCGCGTCGTGACAGCCACGGCAGGCCGAGGAAATAGATGCCGGGTTCGGCACTAACCCCGCGTTGATGACGCGGCCGGCCATTGGCATCGAAGGCGTCCACCTGCAGCCATTCGTAATCGTAGGCGAAGCCGGTGGCCCATACGACCGACGTGATGCCGGCGGTGGCCAGATCGAGTTCACGAATCGGATTGCGTACGCAGTCCGGGTCGGGGCCCAGAATGTGGGCCGCCGGTTCGGGCGGTAGATCCAGGCCGTTGCGCACCACGTATTCGTCGGCTTCGGCGAGCATCGAGAGGTAACTGGCATCACCGCCGGCGATGTTGGCCGCTAAGTCGGCGGCGAAGCTGATGCTGCCCTCGGTGAAGGTCTCGGCCCGGCCGAGCAGAGTGATGCCCTTGGCGGCGAGATCGCGGAAGTCGACGGTGTGCCCGCCGCGAGCACCGCTGACCGCGATGGTCACGTGGTCGGCACCGGCTGGAGGCGCGGCCGCATCCCACTTTCCGAGAACACCGAGCCACCAACAGAAATCGCGGCCACGGTAACTGCGTGGGGGGCGGTCGTGCGGGCCGACCGCCAGATATACATCGCGGCCGGAGGAGCGTAGTTCGTCGGCGATCTGCACGCCCGATGATCCCGCTCCGACCACCAGGACAGCACCGGTGGGTAGTTCGCCCGGATTGTGATAGTCACTTGAGTGAATCTGGTGGACGGGCGCGGCCGCCGGGATTACCGCGGGGATCACCGGTTTTTGGAACGCGCCCGTCGCCGACACCACGTAGCGGGCGATGAGGGGGCCGTCGGAGGTGATGACATCGAACCCCTCGGCCCCCTGCCTCTTGCGTACGGAAGTGACCTCCACCCCGGTGCGGATGGGTGCGTCGATGTGCTGCGCGTAGGCGGCGAAATAATCGGCCACATCATCTTTGGTGGCGAAGGAATCGGGGTCGCCGGCGAATGCCATGCCCGGAAACCGATCGTGCCACGCCGGACCATTGGCGACCAGGGAATCCCACCGCCAGGTGCGCCAGCGCTCGGCAATCCGGTCTCGTTCGAGTACAAGATGCGTAATCCCTTGTGCCCCAAGATGTTCACTTATCGCGATGCCGGCCTGTCCGGCACCAACGACGAGTACCTCGACTTCGCTCGGCATCATTTCCGGTCCTCCATGTGTTGGTGGGTTGTGCTGATGCCATGATCGTCGGCCGCATTAGTTCTGTACAGCGCATATATCTTATGTATTGCATCGGTTCAGCAGATGTAGACACCTATCGCCCGGTGTCCTGGTTCGCGTGCGCGAAGGCGCTATACGAGCAGGGCGGAATCAACGTTCGGAACCGGGGAATGGCGTGTAGTGGCGACGTGCCGAATTCGCAACCACCTCGGTCAGTTGCGACTCATCGAGGACGGATGAGGTGCCGGCCGAGGATGAGCGCAGATAGACCTCCGCCATCCACTCGAGCAGTTCGATGTATTCACACGCTGTTTCAATATTGCCGCCGATGGCCAGTGAACCATGATTGCGCATAAGTACGGCGCTGCGTTCGTGTAGCGCGGTTCGCACATTCTCGCTGAGATCATCGCTGCCGAATGCGGCATATGGTGCCACCCGGACCGATCCGCCGAGCATGGCGGCGGCGTAGTGAATCGGCGGCAACTCGTCGATGATGTTGGCGACCGCGACGGACGCCATCGGATGCGCATGCGCGACCGCTGAGGCGGAACTGGTGCGGTACACGTCCAGATGTATCCCCAACTCGGAGGTCGGCCGGTAGGGAGTCGGCACCACCACCGCTCCGTCGAGGTCGACGATGACGAGTTGTTCGGGTTTGAGTGATTCCAGCCGCCAGCCGGAGGGGGTGACCATGACGGCGTTATCGACCCGGATGGAGAGGTTGCCGTCGGTTGCTGCGGTCAGGCCCGCGGTGGCCATCCGATGCGCGGCGGCACACAGCGACTCACGCTGCTCGTCAATGTCCACACAACTGACCGTAGTCGTTACGTGGCGTCAACGGCAGTGGTGTGAGCAGGAGATTCTCGCCTCACGCAGGTCCAGGTGCCAGGTGATCACCCGGCACCCGGTTGATAAGGTTACCGAGTTGCTGGAGCCGACGGCTCGATATGTGCAGCGATTCTTCGTAGCGGCCGTCGGCGTGTACTTCGTGACTACAGTTCTGTGACTACAGTTCTGGGACTACAGGGGGGCCGACGAATTCCATCGGTAACGGCAAAACGAATCATTGTGATTGTTGATGCGTGGTCGGGCGGAAAATATTTACTGCCGGCATTTCAGTCGATCGGTTATCCGGTATTACACGTTCAATCGGGCGATGTACCGGACGTTTTTCGCCACGACCGGGCGAACGCCGTCAATCGGGCCGAGTGGTTCATTGAGGCAGGTGACGATTTTTCCGAACTCATCGATCACATCAGTAGGTTCGAGGTGGCGGCGGTACTGGCCGGCAGCGAGGGAGGTGTCTTTCTCGCCGACCGGATCGCGAACAGTCTCGGCGTCGGATTCGCCAATGATTTCGCGACGGCTTCGGCACGGCGGAACAAATTCGATATGCAGGAGCGGTTACGAGAGGTCGGGATAGGGTGCATCTCGCAGGAATTGATCTCCGATGAGTATGCGCTGGCGGCCTGGCTGGATTCGGTGACATCTTTTCCCGTGGTGCTCAAACCGGTCGAAAGCGCCGGCACTCAAGGCGTGCACGTGTGCCACACCCGGGAACAATGCTGTGATGCGTTCACCTCGATACTGTCGATACCGGACTTTTTCGGCTCAACGAATACCGCGGTGCTATGCCAGGAATTTCTCGACGGGGACGAATACGTGATCAACGGCGTCGCCGCCGATGGACGATATGTGGTGACCGAGGGGTGGAAGTCGGATAAAACCGATAATCACGGCAGCCGCGTCTACGACACGCAATACCTGTTCTGGCACGGTGATCCACACTTTCAAGACATCGTGGCCTATGTCGAAGACGTCTGTCGCGCGCTTGGTCTGGTCAATGGCCCATTCCATGCCGAGGTGATGCTCACCGATCGCGGCCCGATCCTCATCGAAATCGGCGCGCGAATCGCCGGCGGCGCCGACCCGTACGTCATCGAGGAATGCCTCGGGCGATCCCAGATCGCCGCCCTCGTCGACGCCGTTGCTCGTCCGTCCGTATTCGAATCTCGTCGTGGGCTGCCGCCGGTATCAGCCCACCGCCGCGCCGCGTACGTGTATTTCGTCGGTCGGACGCACGGGCGGGTGCAGCCGAACCGATTCATCGATCAGGTGGCATCGGTCCCCGGAGTCGTGCACGTGTCCTATCGCTACGACATCGGTGATGAGCAGCCACTCACGCGTGATCTGGTCACCTCGCCGGGCGTCGCGCTGGTGATCGCAGCGGATGAGGCAGCGCTGGCGAGCGCGGTGAACCGAATACGATCGGTCGAGAGCGACTTCCAACGGGACTGCATTCGGTGACCGATACGCGGCGATACTACGTCGGCGTTGCGTGCGTGGTTCTCTACATCGTGATCGCCTCGTCGCAGAGCGTCGCCCTGAATTATTGGCTCGCCGAAGTCGATGTCTATCTCGTTGTGGGATCGAGCTTTGCGATCGTGGCCATCCTGTTTCTCATCGTTGCGCTGGCCACCGGGAGTAAGCGCTGGTACCGATTCGTCGCGACACATCTGGCAACGGTTATCGGGCTGAATGTGGCCGCCGTATTCAACTGGCTGTTCTATTTCCTCGCGGTGAAATATCTCCCACCCGCCCTCGCGGTGACGCTGACCCAGGGGATCGGCGCGGTGAGCATGTCCGCATGGAATCTGTGGCGAGGGATTCCGGTGAGCCGCGTCAGTCGGCTATGCCATGCCGTGGTGCTGGCATGCGCGAGCGTGATGTGCGTGGACGCCGTATGGTCGGCCTCTCCGGGAGAGGGTTACTCCCGCTGGGCGACGGTGGCGGCAATTCTGATCGCGATCCTGTGCAGCGTGAGTATCACCGCAACGGTCCTGTTGTCCAAGACTTTCGCGAGTCGGGCAGTTCCGGCGAGCGTGGTGTTGTCGGTACGGTTTCCGCTCCTGATCATCACGTGCGGTGCCGTGCTGCCATTCCGGAATGACGTGCACCTCGATCGCACCGCGGCAGTGTTGATTCTTGCCGTGGCGCTCGTCGGAATCTCCTCGGCGGCATACGTTCTGCAGCGAGGAGTCGAGTTGGCCCCGCCGATCGCGGTGTCGACATGTCTGGCTCTTTCGCCACTGGCCGTATTCGTCATATCGGCGATCACGTCGCCCGCGCCGTTCGACGGTGCGCTCCTGGCGCTGATCCTCACAATCGTGGCCGTGTCGGCGGTATCGGTGATCCACGACGGCCGCCGGCTGAGTCGGGCGACGTAGCCGGGCCGTTACCGCACGGATGCGGCCGGCAGCGACGCCACGAACTTCCCCAATCGTTCGATGCCCTCGGTGAGATCGGCGGTCGAGGCCGCATAGGAGAGTCGGACGTAGCGCTCGGCGCCCTGCTCGCCGAAATCCTTCCCCGGCGTGAGCGCGACATGGGCCTGCGACAATGCCTGGGCACAGAAATCCCATGCCGAGAGCCCCGTCGAGGTGACGTCGATATAGACGTAGAAGGCGCCGTCGGGAACGACGGGCACATCGAGGCCGATCGCGGCTAACCCGTCGAGTACCAGCGGCCGCCGGGCCGCGAACTCTCGCCGCCGATCCTCGCATACGGCAAGCGATTCCGGGGTGAAACAGCTCAGTGCGGCGTACTGTGCCGGAGCGGGCGGACACACGTAATAGTTCTGTGCGAGCCGCTCGACGGGTTCGACGAGATCCTCGGGCAGAATGCACCAGCCCAGCCGCCAGCCGGTCAACCCGAAGTATTTGGAGAAGCTGTTGATGACGATGACATCCTCGGTCAACGAACCATCGGCCAGCACGCTGCGCGGGGACTGGCCGTCGGGGCCAGGATCGGAGAGCCCCAGATAGATCTCGTCGACGACGCTCCAGCCACCCCGGTCGGCCACCTGATGGCACATGGCGGTCAGATCGTCGAAACGCATCGAGGTACCCGTCGGATTGGACGGGGAGGCGACGAATACACCGCGGGTGTCGTCGGTCCACGCGTTGGCCACCGTTGCCGGTGTGAGCTGGAAACCGTCGGTGGCGGTGGTCGGGACCAGCGACACGCGGGCACCGGCGCCCTGGGCGAACTGCCGGTTGCATGGATAGGAGGGATCCGCGATCAGCACCTCGTCGCCGGGATCGATGAGCGCGGCGCAGGCAAGCAGCAGCGCCGCCGACGCGCCCGAGGTCACCGCGACGCGCTCCGCGGTGACCTCAGCGCGGAAATGATGCCGGTAATGCTCTGCGATGGCCGCCCGCAATTGCGGCAGCCCGAGGGAATCGGTGTAGGCCATCTGCCGGCCATCGGCAAGCTCGCCGACGGCGGCAAGGAACTGCGGCGGCGCACCGAAATCGGGTTCACCGACGTTGAGCCGAATAACGTGATGGCCCGCAGCGGCCACCGCAGCCGCATTCTTCGCGACTTCCATCGCGTAGAACGGGGCAATCTGCTGGGCGCGTCGTGAAATCCTCATGTGCTCATTCTGCGCGCTCGATCGGTGTGATGTTATGCCCGGATACCGGACACAACATCACACCGATGGCATCAGCGCGGGCGTACGGGGACTCAGTTCTCGGGCACCCAGTTAAAAGTGTCCGGATCGGGGCCGCGGCGGGCATCGGTGTTGAGTGCGTCGATTGCCGCAGTGTCTTCGGGCGATAGCTCGAAATCAAAGATGGCGAAATTCTCCTCCACGCGCGAGCGCGTGACCGATTTGGGGAAGATAACGTCGCCGCGCTGAATGTGCCAGCGCAACACCACCTGTGCCACCGACCGGCCGTTCTTTGCGGCGATCTCGATCAGCGCCGGATCATCGAGCACACCGCCCTGGGCGATCGGCGCCCACGCCTCGGTCACGATGCCGTGATCGGAATTGAAGGCGCGCAGCTCATTCTGGCTCAGGTACGGGTGCACCTCGATCTGGTTGACGGCGGGCACGATCTCGGTCTCGGCGAAGAGGCGCTCGAGATGATGCTTGTGGAAATTCGAGACGCCGATCGCACGAGCCTTGCCGTCGGCGTAGACCTTCTCCAATGCCTTCCAAGTCTCGGTGAAATCGCCGACCTCAGGCAGCGGCCAATGGATGAGATACAGGTCGACGGCGTCCACGCCGAGGAGCTCGAGGGTCTTATCGGCGGCTGCGAGAGCGTCGTCGTAGGCGTGGAAACTGTTATTGAGTTTGCTGGTGATGAACACCTCGTCGCGGGGGATTCCCGATTTCGCGACCGCCTCGCCGACCTGCTGCTCATTACCGTAGAGCTGAGCGGTATCGATGTGCCGGTACCCGGCCTCCAGGGCGGTCAGGGTGGCCTCAACCGTGTCCTCCGGCGGAACCTGATAGACGCCGAAGCCCAGCTGCGGAATCTGCACACCGTTATTGAGGGTTATGGAAGGGACTGTCATGGAATACCTTTCACATCGTTGTTGATTTCCGGCGAGCCGTGGATGTCACCCAAGCCCGGTGACGGGACCAGGGCAGTGACACCAGTGTGCCGTGCGAACGAATGGTCGGGGTGTTCTCGGTCAACGTCGGTTTAAGTTGACCTCCGGTCATGGGATTGTGGTCGCAGAATTCGTTGGAAACCGATTCAGCCGCGAAACCATGCCTCGGGGTTATCCGATAACGCCTTATCGATACGTAGCCGCGATGTGTCCGCCAGGTCATCGGGCAGCGCATCGGGTGCGAACCAGTCGACGTCGGTGTTCTCGTCGTCGGCCACGCGTGGGTCGCCGGCGAGATGCCGGGCGAGGAAACACAGATCGAGATAGCGGGCCTGATCGCCGTTGGGGTAGGTGATCAGTGCGCTCACGTCGACGCTGGTGAGTCGGACGGGTTGGGCGTCGACCCCGGTTTCCTCACGGATTTCGCGGCGGATGGCGGTGGCGGGCTCCTCGCCGGGTTCCAGGATGCCCGACACCACGGCCCATTCGCCGCTGTCGGCGCGGCGGGTGAGCAGAATCCGGCCGGCCTCATCGCGTACCACCGCGCTCACCCCGGATAGCCATAGCGGCCGATGACCGATGTGGGAGCGCAGGTCGGCGACGAACTCCGGTATCGGCATGACAACCATCTTGTCAGAGTGTCAGGGGCCCTGCGGTGGATGTTTCGTCGTCCGGCTCTGCACCGGTCAGCCCTGACCGCGTGGCATGGAGATTAACCTCGTCGGGAGGAATCCGGGGTTACCAGTTCGCCGGGCAACTCGGCGGCCTCCGCCGCCACCGCGGCGAGATTTTCGCCGAGCGATTCGGCCGGTTGGTGCCCGGAATCGTCGGAAGTCGTTGTGCGGCCGTAGGTGAACAGCGATGCGATCGCGCCGATGATGCAGCAGATGAGCGCGAAGGTGAATGCCGCGGTGAGGCCGTCGGAGAACGGATCGCTGATCAGGTGGGGGAAGAACTCCAGCCCGGTCAGGTGATCGATGCTGGCTTGTGGGAGCCCGTGCAGCGCGGCCCCGCCGACCTCTTTGATCGGGTTGTAGCCGAGGAAGGCGGCGAACAGAATTCCCACCGAGGGAAGGTGTGAAATCCCTTGTGCGGCCTGCGCCGGCATGCCGTTGGTCGTCAGCCCCGAATACATGGCGGTCGGCAGGTGTGAACTCAGGCCGGCGATCATCAGGGAGAAGAACAGGCCGATCGACAGCACCATCGAGGCGTTCTGGAATGTGTTCATCATGCCTGCGCCCGATCCGCGGGAGGTGATCGGCAGGCTGTTCATCACTTCGGCACGGTTAGGTGAGGCGAACAATCCCATGCCCACGCCGTTGACGAGCAAGATCAGTGCGAACACCCAATAGGTGAAGTTGACCGGAATGGCGATGAGGGCTGCGAAGGTACCCGCGGTGATGAGCATGCCGAGTGTGGTGAACCACTTGCTGCCCAGCTTGTCCGAGAGCGCACCGGATACCGGCGCACTGATCAGGAAGCCGATGGTCATGGGCACCATATAGATGCCGGCCCACAAAGGGGTGCGCGAATAGTCGTACCCGTGCTGCGGTAGCCAAATGCCCTGCAGCCAGATGATCAGGATGAACTGTAGGCCGCCGCGGCCGATCGAACCCATCAGATTGGCGAGATTGCCGAAGGCGTAGGAGCGGTTACGGAACAGTGAGAGTTCGAAGAGGGGGCTGTCGATCCGGGTCTCGATCACCACGAACAGGACCAGCACGAGCGCACCGCCGATCAGGCCGGCGAGTACCCATGGGTTGCCCCAGCCCATGTCGGATGTGCCGTAGGGCTGGATACCGTAGGTGATCGCGACCAGGATGGCGACGAGCCCTACAGCGAAGGTGAAATTGCCCCACCAGTCCATCTTCGATGTCCGGCGGACGCCGGTGTCGCGCAATTTCAGAAACGCCCAGACGGTGCCGATCACACCGAACGGCACCGACACCAAGAAGACGAAATGCCATTGGATGGGGGCTAGCAGACCGCCGATGAGCAGGCCGAGGAACGATCCGGAGATCGCGGCGACGCCGTTGATGCCCATCGCGAGGCCGCGCTGATTCGCCGGGAACGCGTCGGTGAGGATTGCCGACGAGTTAGCCATCAAAAATGCGCCGCCCACGCCTTGGATGACGCGCCAGAAGATCAGCCAAATCGCCGCTTGCGCGCCGTCGAACCAGGTGATCGCCAACATGATCGACGACGCGGTGAAGATCGCGAAGCCCATGTTGTACATGCGTGCCCGGCCGAACATGTCGCCGAATCGGCCGAAGCTCACTACCAGCACGGCGGTGACCACGAGGAAGCCCATCATCATCCACAGCAGGTAGCTGGTGTTCTCGGGTTCGAGGGGATTGAGATGGATACCCTTGAAAATATCCGGGAGTGCGATGAGCACGATCGATGAGTTGATCGTGGCGATCAGCAGACCGAGCGTGGTATTGGATAGTGCGATCCACTTGTAGTTTGGACCATGCTGTGCGGCAACGGATTGCGCGGTCTGTGGACTTGCAGAGGTCATCAGGTTCCTTATGCGAGGTGAACGTCGGATGCGCGAGTGGACGGCCGGATCAGCCAGGGGGACTGGTACAGAGCGCGTTGGCGAGGAGTTGAACCGATGTCAGCACCGCCGCACGCTCGGCCGGTTCCAGCCGTCCCAGGGCGGCGTCGAGTAACTGCGCCTTCTTTGACCGGGAGTGCTGGATGAGGTCGGTGCCCTCGCGGGTCGGTACGAGCAGGCGTGCGCGGCCGTCCTCCGGATCGGGTACGCGGGTCACCAGTCCGCGCTGTTCGAGGCCCGCGACGACCCGCGACATGGTCGGTAGCGCCACCGACTCCCGCTCGGAGAGTTCCGACAGTCGCAGCGGCCCGTAGGTGATGAGTGACCATAGTGCCGACGCCACACCGGCACTGAGATTTCCCGGCCCGTTGGTCCGTAGCGACCGCGTGATCCGTACCAGGTCATGGTGCAGTTGCGCCACATCGGTCGTGGTGGGCGAAGGCTGCGCGGACGCATCGGCACTCGACATCAGGAGATAGGCCTTTCACGGGGAGCCCAGGATGTCCCCCCAATATAGTTGCTTGACGCTAAGTAATCGAATCGTAAAGCGACATCCCCGCGGGGCGTGGCGTGGATTCGTCGGGGCGCAGCCATCCGGTCGCTACCGTGGGAAGGGTGCGGTTCGACCGAATCAGGCACATACCGAAGCAGGTACACACCGAATTGAGGACACGATGACCCGGGTGATCATCATCGGCGGGCATGGCAAGGTCGCGTTGCGGCTGGCGAGGATCTTGGCCGACAGGGGAGACGAGGTGACCTCGGTGATCCGTAACGATCACCAATCTGACGCCGTTGCGGCCACTGGCGCGCGACCGGTTGTGGCCGATGTGGAACATCTCGATGTGGCGGGTTTCGCCTCGGTACTCGCGGGCCAGGAAGTCGTGGTCTGGTCGGCGGGCGCCGGCGGCGGCTCGCCCGTCCGCACCTATGCCGTCGACCGCGACGCGGCCATCCGCTCCGTCGACGGTGCCGCGGCGGCGGGGGTGCGTCGGTACATCATGGTCTCCTACTTCGGTGCGGGACCCGATCATGGTGTGCCGGAAGATGACTCGTTTTATCCCTATGCGCAGGCTAAGGCCGCCGCCGACGCCTACCTCAAAAATAGCGGCCTCGATTGGACGATCCTGGGACCCAGCCGGCTCACCGACGCCGCGGGAACGGGCCGTATCGAGTTGGCACACCAGACAATTCAGGAGAAGGGGCAGGTCAGTCGGGATAACGTCGCGCAGGTGGCCGCGGTTGTCGTCGCCGCCCCGTCGACGATCGGCCGGGTGATCGACTTCAATGACGGAGACACCCCGGTTGCTGTGGCAATAACACGATGATTGGGGCAATAACACGGTGATTGGGGCAATAACACGGTGATTGGGGCGATAACACGGTGATTGGGGCGATAATCGGCGGGTGACGACAATGCTCGAGAGTGCATCGCTGCAACGGCTGCGCGAGATCGTGGGCGGCGCACATGTGCTGGCAGATCCCGATGCGATGGCCGGCTACCTCACCGATTGGACCGGTCGGTGGACCGGTGTGGCGGATGCGGTTCTGCGTCCGCGCACCACCGATGAGGTTGCCGCGGTGATGCGCGAGTGTGCGCGGGCCGGTATCGCGGTCTGTCCGCAGGGTGGTAACACCGGGCTGGTCGGGGGTTCGGTTCCGCCGGGGCGGCCGGTGGGCCCGGTGGTGGTGCTCAGCACCGCGCGGATGACCGACATCGAAGAGATCGATACGATCGGACGCTGCGTCGGCGTGCAGGCGGGCGTCACCATCGCGGCCCTCGACGCGCATGCGGGCCGGGTCGGCCTGGCTTTCGGCGTTGATCTGGCCTCGCGTGAATCGGCTACCGCCGCAGGTGTGGTGGCGACCAATGCCGGCGGAGTCAGGGTGATCCGGCACGGCAACACGCGCGCACAGGTACTCGGCGTCGAGGTGGTTCTCGCGGACGGGAGCATCCTGCGCCGATGGAAATCTCTGGTGAAGGATAACGTCGGCTACGACCTGCCCGGACTCATCGTTGGCAGCGAGGGCACCCTGGCGGTGATCACCCGCGTACTGTTCCGATTGGTGCCGGTGACAACGCGCACCGTGGTGGTGGTCGCCTCGATCGAAAATGTATCTGTCGCATTGGAGTTGATCGATCGCGCCGCCAGCCGCGGGCTGACCGTTGAGGCGGCCGAGATCATGACGCAGGCCGGGGTGGAACTGGTCCGCGAATACGGGGCGCGCAGCCCGGTGTCGGTGCCGGGGCCGTTTTACGCGTTGATAGAGCTCTCCGGTGTCGGGGCGCTGGCCGATACCGTCGTGGAGGCATTGCAGGAGCAGCCCGGGATCGTCGACGCGGTGCTCGAACCCGGACCAGCCCGCGCGTTGTGGCGGGTGCGCGAGAGTCATACCGAATCGATTGCCCGTTCGACCACCACGCCGGTGGTGAAACTCGATATCTCGGTCCCGCTGCGCGCGCTGCCCACCGTCTTCGATGAATTGGCGCGTATCCCGGCGTCGTCCGGTTATCCGTGCCGGCCGATCCTGTTCGGCCATGTCGGCGACGGCAACATTCACGTCAATCTGCTCGACGTGCCAGAGTCGGCGGTGAACGCGTTGACTGACAAGGTATTTGAGATAGTCACCGGATACGGTGGGAGTATCAGTGCCGAGCACGGTATCGGGCGCGCCAAGGTTGCGTGGGTCGGTCTGGGGCGTAGCGGTACCGACGTCATGGCGATGGGGGCGGTGAAGAATGCCTTCGACCCGGACTGGCGGCTCAACCCGGGTGTGCTGTTCGAATCGCAGCGCGGTCGGTGACCTGCTCTTCCCGGTGTCCCGCCCGGATAGCATATGCACCATGGGACCTCGTGCGGCCTATCATCACGGCGATTTGCCCGCCACGCTGGTGCGGACCGCGATCGAGCTTCTCGATACCGAGGGTGCCGACGCGGACCTCTCATTGCGGGCGGTGGCGCGCAGCGCAGGGGTTTCGGCCGGTGCGCCCTACCGGCATTTCGCCGACCGTAACGCGCTGCTCTCCGCGGTGGCCGCAGTAGGTTATCGGGAGCTCGCCGCGGCACTGCATACCGCGCAACCAGACCCGAGATCGGCCGATGATCTGGCCGATCTCGCAGTGGCCTATGTGCAGTTCGCCATTGGGCGTCCCGCGCTTTTCCGGGTCATGTTTGTCGGTGCCTGCGATCATGACAACGCCGACCGGGTTGAGGCTGTGGGTGCGCTCAATGCCTACCTCCTCGGGATCGTCGCCCGCGTCATCGGCGCCGATAAGCCCGAGCCGGTCGCGGTAGGGGCCTGGGCGATGGTGCACGGACTGGCGTTCTTGTTCCTCGACGGCAAACTCGACGCCTCCTCCCCGGCGCGGGTGGCCGCACAGGTGCGGTCCATCGTGTCGGCAACGCTCGGCTTGCGCGGGTGATCGACTGTTGACGTCTGCGGGGGCGTCGGCCTACGCTCCGATGTAATCGGTGTATACATTGGTGTCGCAAAGACGATTGCGAAGACGATCCTGAAGGACGGGCTAATCATGGCCAACGTGGAAGACGTTGTTGTGCAGGATTTATCGAGTACGCAACCGATTGCAATCACACCCACGATGCGAGCCGTCATCGTCGATGACGATAAACACCTGCGCATCGAGCGGGTTAGGACACCCGTACCGGCGTCCGGCGAAGTCCTGGTGCGTGTCGCGGCCGCCGGTGTCAACCGTGCGGATCTGCTGCAACGACAAGGTTTTTACCCGCCGCCAGCGGGTATTACCGACATTATGGGTCTTGAAGTGTCGGGGACCGTCGTCGCGCTCGGCTCCGGTGTCGGCAATTACGCGGTGGGGCAGCAGGTGTGTGCCCTGCTCGCGGGCGGCGGATACGCGGAATATGCGGTAGTGCCAGAAAATTCGTTGCTTCCGGTGCCCTCGGGTGTATCCCTCATCGACTCGGCCGCACTCGTTGAGGTGGCGAGCACCGTGTGGTCGACGATAGTCATCGACGCGGGTCTCGCCGCGGGAGAGTTACTTCTCGTACACGGCGGCGGCAGTGGAATCGGCACCCATGCGATACAGGTGGGTAAGGCGCTCGGCGCCCGGGTGGCGGTCACCGTCGGCTCTGAGGGAAAAGCGCAGCGCTGCCGCGAACTCGGTGCCGACATCGTGATCAACTACCGGGAACAGGATTTTGCGGCTGAACTAGCAGGGCAAGTCGATGTAATTCTCGACATCATGGGTGGCAGTTACCTTGGCCGCAATGTCGATGCGCTGGCGATCGGCGGCCGTCTCGTCGTCATCGGTATGCAGGGCGGTGTGACCGGAGAGGTCAATGTCGGCGCTCTCATCGGCAAGCGTGCGCGGATCATCGGGCTCAACGTCCGTAACCGCCCGCTCGCCGGACCCGGGTCGAAGGCCGAGATCGTTTCTGCCGTCGTAAAAAACGAATGGCCGCTTGTGGAACAGGGGTTCATTCGACCGGTGATTTCGGCGAAATTACCTCTCGCGCAGGCAGAACAAGGGCAGGCGCTGCTGGGATCGGCGGATTCGGTCGGCAAGGTGCTATTGCTACCGTGAGATGACTCCCGCACGCCGCACCGCGATCACCGTGAGCGCCAACGAAATCAGCGCCAGCACGCAGACCGCGATGTCGAAGGACACCCCGGCGGTCCGCAAACCCCAGCGCGCGGCTGCTATACCCTCGCCGACAATAGGCAGTGACAGTGCTACATAGGCCACCACGAAATAGGTCGAGGTTACTTCGGCCCGCCTCTTAGCAGGGCTTGCGGCGACCACCGCTGCCAATCCCTTGCTGAACGAAAGGCCTTGTCCCACTCCGCCGATCAGCGAACCGATGATCAGTAACCAGAACGATCCGGCGAGCAGTGCCGCGATCAGGATAACAACGCCGACCACCAGAACCGCGCAGCCGATGATGAGCGCGCGTTCGGTGGCCAGGCCGCGTCCGGCTACCTGCGCCGTCGCCGACACACCGAAGAACAGGAACACCAGCATTCCGGCCACCGCATGATTGCCGATACCGAGAACGTGAGCGACGAAGGATGGGGTCACCGCGGTGAAGGTCCCCAATACCGCGAATCCGGCGAAAGCGGAGATCGATCCGCGCAGGAACACCCCGCGTGCCTCCGGTGGCACCGACAACTTTTGAATCGATAGCCGGGCCCCAGGGCGCGGTGTAATCGGCTCGGAGATCAACCACACGCCGATGAAGACGATCACGAGCAACACCACGTCGACGACGAATGGCAGTCGCAGCGGTGCGGGCGCGTACTGAGCCAGCACCCCGGCCAGCGGCGGGCCGAGCCCCAGCCCGCCGGTATTGGCGGCGGTTGCGATCGCGGGGGCGCGGCGCTGCCAGTGCGCAGGTGCCAGATCGAAGACCGCGGCGGTGGCGGCACCGGCGTAGATCCCGGCCGATAGACCCGACAACACCCGCCCGATCATCAACTGCCAGATCGGTCCCGCAGTCAGGAATACCACCGCACTGATCGTCGACAACACCAGTCCGGCGAGCAGCAACGGGCGGCGGCCGACGACATCGGACCACCGGCCGAAGCTGATGAGCGTGGCGATCACGCCGGCGGCGTACACGGCGAAGACGATCGTCGTGGTGGCGACGCCGAAGTGCAGCTTGTCCGCGTAGATCGCGTAGAGGGGAGTAGGCAGCGTCGTGCCAAGCATCACCACGGCGAAGGCGGCGACCGCGGCGGCGAACGCGGGGAAACCCGAGAGACGGCGGGTGCGCGGGGCGGTGCGGGGAAGTGCCTGGGATACGGGCCAATTCACCGGGTTAACGATAGCGTCGGGCGCGGGGTCAGGGGAGCCGTGAATCACCCGCTGGCGAATCACCCACCGATGCCCGCCGTCAGATTGATCAGCAATGCCACGATCACCGTGCCGAAGAGATAGCTGAGCAGTGAATGGAACACGATCACTCGGCGGTAGCGGGAGGCACCGATATCGGTGTCGGAGATCGCGAAACTCATCCCGACGGTGATCGCGATGTAGGCGAAGTCGCTGTAACGCGGCGGCTCGTCCTGATGAAAATCGATGCCCGCGTTGGGTTCGCTGCCGTAGAACATCCGGGCGTAATGCGTCGCATACATCGTGTGGATCGCGGTCCAGGAGGCCACCACCGATAACAGTGCGATGAGAATCAGCACGGCTCGGTCTTTTTCCGTGAGCACCTCGACCACCCCGGCGAGACTGACGAAGGGTGCGATGAGCACGATTGCGAAGGTGAGAAGCTGCGTCGGCTCCTCTCGTGCCGCATGTGCGCGCGTCGCCCGATGATCCATTGGCCATAGCGCCCACCACGTCCACGCCACGAATACCATCGCGCCGATCGCCCATCCCGCCAGCGCCGCGCCATGCGGGATCGCGAAGCTGATGCCGACAGTCGCCGCCGCGCCAACCAGAATGCTCACCAGCAGACGGGTCAGCGGTGAAAGGTCGCCGCGACGGGTCGACGGGTGACGCCTGGGAGGTAACGGATTGGCCATGGGCTCCCCGTCCGTGTGACTCATGCTGGTTCGAGCAGTTGGGGCCCGTTATTGGCGACTCGGTTCACCAGTGGTGCGACTGCCCGGATGTCGATCGCCGCGACCACTTGATCGCTCGGTGGCGCCAGTAGGGATGCGGGCGCCCGATGATCGGGATCGAGCCAGCTCTCCCAGTCGGCGAAGGGCATGATCAGCGGCATCCGGTCGTGCACGTCGCGCAGATCGCCGCGCGCCTCGGTGGTGAGAATGGTGCAGCTGGGTGTGGGGACGCCGCCAGATGCGTTGTGCCACACCGACCACAGGCCCGCCATGAATAGTCGGGTGCCGTCCCGTGCGGACATGAAATATGGCACTTTGATCGGTCTGCCGCGAGAATCGGCGGGCCCTTTTTTCCACTCGTACCAGCCGTCCATCGGCACCAGGCAACGGGTGGCGCGCACCGCCGCACGGAAGGAATTCTTGTGCGCTGCAGTCTCGGCCCGCGCGTTGAACAACAGCGGAACCTTGCCGATGTCGGTCGTCCACGGGGGAATCAGGCCCCATCGCATGGCACGTATGCGCAGCAGCGGATCGTCATCGGGATCGTCGCGCGAGTGTCGTTTGACCACCGTCATGATGGTTGATGTGGGGGCCACGTTGTAGTTCGGGGTCAGCGGGTGCTGCTCGGTCCCGGGTAGATCGGCGGCAGCTCCCGCCGCAGCGGGAATCTCATTCACCGCACCGATCTCCGCCGCCAGCTGCACCGGATCGGTAGTCACCGCATAACGTCCGCACATGGTGTCCATGCTGGCACGTACCGGCGGCGGCAGGAGCCTCGTCGGGGTGTTACGCAGTGAGGTCGGCCGTCGTTCCCGCGGTCACCGCCAGTAGATCAGTGGGTGCAAGGGAGACCTCCAAGCCACGCTTGCCCGCACTCACAAAGATCTCGGGCCAGCGAGCGGCCGATGAGTCGACGATCGTGGGCAGGGCTACGCGCTGACCGATCGGAGACACCCCGCCCAGCACGTATCCGGTGGACCGGGTCACGTCTTTGGCGTCTGCCATGGCGGCTTTCGCCGCGCCCAGGGCTGCCGCCGCAGCCTTGAGGGAGAGTTTGGCGGGCACCGGGATCACCGCCACCGCGAGGTTCCCACGTCTACGGCCGGAATCCGAGGTTGCGCCGCTCAGCTCGATCACCAGGGTTTTGAAGATTTGTGCCGGCTCGATTCCCAGTGCGGCGGTCATCGCGGCTACCGCCTCCTGCCCGTAGGCATCCGATCGCGGGTCGTGAACATAGCGATGCACGGTGTGTGCCACCGCGGCCTTGGTGAGAGCCGCGATCGCCGGGGTGGCCGCCATCAGGGGGGTCCTCCTGCTCATCAAAGGAACGTTGCCGTCGGAATGGTGCGGTAGGGGAGTGGTGCGGTAGGGGAGTGGTGCCGGATCGGAACAATTGTCGCTGTGCCTCTGTTGTGTGGGTTACCTGGGGCGGGTCGGGAACGCCCGACGTGTTGATGGAGGAGGTGAGTGGTCGATGAGCAGAGCTCTGCTCGAACGACCTCGCGCGGTCGCAGCGGTCCATCGGTCGGTAAGCTTGATGAACGAATCCGGAGACGGAACTTCGCCGTTCACCGGCGTCATCAGTGAAGGGATCGACGTGGCCGAATCCGAGCCGACCGATCAGGATGTCCCAGCTTCGGGTGTCCCAGCTTCGGGCACAGAGGATGTTTTCGCGTCCGCGCCGTCGGGTCCGGGCGCCAACGCGCCGCGCCGCGCCGATCCCGACGAATCGGTCGACGACCTCACCGAGCGTTTCGAGCGCGACGCGTTGCCGCTGCTTGATCAGATGTACGGTGCGGCACTGCGGATGACTCGCAACCCCGCCGACGCCGAGGATCTGGTGCAAGAAACCTACGTGAAGGCGTTCTCCGCATTCGCCTCCTTCCGTGCTGGCACGAATCTGAAGGCATGGCTCTACCGCATCCTCACCAACACCTACATCAACGGTTACCGCAAGAAGCAACGCCAGCCCGCGCAGTATCCGACCGACGAGATCACCGACTGGCAACTTGCGGCCAACGCCGAACATTCGTCGACGGGTCTGCGGTCCGCCGAGATCGAGGCGCTTGAATCGCTACCCGACGACGAGATCAAGGCCGCCTTGCAGGAGTTGCCCGAGGAGTTCCGGATGGCGGTGTACTACGCCGACGTCGAAGGGCTGCCCTATAAGGAGATCGCCGAGATCATGGATACCCCGATCGGCACCGTGATGTCGCGACTGCACCGCGGCCGCCGACAACTGCGCGAGTTACTTGCCGATGTAGCACGTGAACGTGGCTTTATGCGCGGCCGGGCCGCGGAGACCGAGGTGGCGCGGTGAGTGACCTACGACGCGACCCGGCGGCCTCGCCGCAGGACGATCCGGAGTTCACCAATCTCGACTGTTCGGCGGTGATCGCCGACGTGTGGCTGCTGCTGGACAACGAATGCGATTCGGGTGCCCGCTCGCGGCTGCAGGAGCACCTTGATAATTGCCCGTCGTGCCTGACCCACTACGGCATAGAGAGCCAGCTCAAGGCGCTGATCAATCGCAAATGCGGCGGAGATCAGGCACCCCCGGGGCTGCGTGACCGGCTGCGGGTCGAGATTCGCAAGACGGTGATCATCAAGGAGACCTCGTACCCGGAGATCTCGTACCCGGCCGAGGAGTGACGCGGACGTCGATGAGGCGTCGGCACCGAAGTTCCGGGCGGGGGCGGGTCGCGATGCACACCGATGGGGGTCGGTACGAAAAAGCCCGGGCAGATGATCGGGCCGATGAGGCCGATCGGATCTGCCCGGGCATTTCGCACTACCGAGCTAAGGCTCAGGAGTTGGGGCGCCTGCCGTGGTTCGCGGCATTCTTCTTACGACTGCGCTTTTTGCGTCCGCGCTTACCCATGACGGATCTCCTTGCTTTCGATGTACCAGTTTTCGACGTATCAGCTTTCGCCGTACCGGCTTTTGTGACTCACCGCGCAATCAGGCGCGGTCGGCACCGGTCATTCTCCCATGTCGGTGACCAGTGACCGAACTCGGCCCACGGCTGGCGATCGGCTAGTTTTGTGTGCATGGCAAATGACGTCGTGGCGCCGACCCTAACTATCTCGAAGGTCCGTGCCGGGTGCGGTGTGATCATCGCAGCCGACACACTCGCCGCGGTCGGCGCATAACCCCGCGCCCGCCCGCATCCCTAGACCGTGTCAACGCTGGCGGATCTACTCGCCGAACACACCACGCTTTCTGACCGTGCCGCCGCACATTTGCAGCGATTGGTCGCCGAGTGGCAGTTGCTTGCCGACCTATCGTTCGCCGATTTCCTGCTGGCGGTTCGCGCGGAGAACGGCGAGATCGCGACCGTGGCGCAATGCCGTCCGAATACGGCCTCCACGGTCTTCCCCAGTGACGAGGTAGGTACGCTCGTCGAGCGCGGAGCCAACCCTCAGGTCACCCGTGCCTTCGACGAATCGCGGGTGCTGCGCGATGAGGATCCGACCTGGGTCGGTGCGCTCGCGATCCGCCGCGAGGCCGTTCCGGTGGGCTTCGACGGCCACACCATTGCCGTGCTGACGCGGGCCGTTGACCTCACCCATCCGCGGCTGCCGTCGCCGTTGGAGCTTGCGTACCAGGACTCCGCCAACGACCTGTGCCAGATGGTCGCCGACGGCACCTTTCCGCAGCTGGAGGGCAATCCACGCGGGTTGTCGACGCCGCGCGCCGGCGATGGATTCATGCGCGTGGACGAGCATGGCATCGTCGTCTACAGCAGCCCGAACGCGTTGTCGGCATTTCACCGGATGGGCTGGACCGCGGAGCTGACGGGGACACGGTTATCGGAGGTTGCCGCATCGCTGATGACAGATCCGTTCGAATCCGAGGATGCCGCGGTGATGATCGATGCGGCCGCGGGTGCGATCACCCCGCCGGCTGGGCCGTATCGGGATGTCGGCACCCGCATGGAGGTTGATGCGAGCCGGGCGACGGTCTTGCTGCGAGCGGTGCCGTTACGTCCGCGCGGACGCAGCAGCGGGGCGGTGGTCCTGATTCGTGACGTCACGGAAGTTCGGCGTCGGGACCTGGCGTTGATCAGCAAAGACGCGACGATCCGCGAAATCCATCACCGGGTGAAGAACAATCTGCAGTCGGTGTCGGCGCTGCTGCGACTACAGGCACGGCGTACCGGAAACGACGAGGCGCGCTCCGCGCTCACCGAGGCGGTACGCCGGGTCGCCGCGATCGCCACGGTGCATGAACTGTTATCCGGCAGCGTCGACGAGGAAGTTGATCTCGACGAGGCGGTGGCCCGGCTGCTGCCGATACTCCTTGATGTCGCGTCCGGGGAGACCCCGGTGTCGGTGCGGGCCCGTGACCGGCTCGGTGTGCTCCCGGCCGAACTGGCGATGCCGTTGGTGATGGTGCTCACCGAGTTGATTCAGAACGCCATCGAGCATGGTTTCGCCGCCGCCAGGACGGACGCTCTCATCGAGGTCGCCGCCACACGCGACGTGCGGCGGATGGTGGTCGCGGTGCGCGATAACGGTGCCGGATTACCGCCCGGATTCGATCTCAACCGCTCGGATCGGCTGGGTCTGCAGATCGTGCGAACATTGGTCACCATCGAACTCGGCGGAGAACTCGACGTCGGTCCCAACCCAGGGGGTGCCGGCGGCACGCAGGTGCGGATCACGCTGCCGCTGCGCTGACGGGAGTGTCCGGGCAAAGAAAAAGGAACCCGGTGGTCACCGGGTTCCCCCAGCCGCCGAAGCGGCGAATATATCAGGCTGTTAAACGCTGCTGCGGGTGCGCGTACGTGCGGTGCGACGCTTGAGCGCACGACGCTCGTCCTCGCTCATGCCTCCCCAGACACCCGCATCCTGCCCGGACTCAAGCGCCCACGTCAGACAGTCCGCGGTCACCGGGCACCGCGCACAGACGAGCTTCGCATCGGCGATCTGCGCGATAGCCGGACCGCTGGTTCCCACTGGGAAGAACAGCTCCGGGTCCTCGTCGCGACAGATAGCTTTGTGACGCCAGTCCATTCCTTCTCCTTCAGGTGCGGCTGAGCACCTCATCGATAGTTAATTCATTGTGGCTGTAACCGTCAGTTCACGTAAACGCACCAAATGTTTCCGTGCTGTTGCTTGTGAATACTTTCACGAATTCAGCCGAAGTCAATGGTGTTCCGTTAACACGTGTGCAATATCACTCTCGACTGGGGCTTGCATGCGGGGGGTGATGCACACCTACGTACGCCAGTGATCTATGCTACTCCGGTTTGGCCCCGCATGGCGATAGCTTTTCGCAGGTAGTCCGCGTCACACGGGTGCTGTACGGGTATCACTCGGCGGCGGCGATCGCACTTTCACGCAGCGGTGCCACAACATCGAGGATGTCGGCTCGGTGATCGAACGTCACCTGACGGAATGCGCCGATGTAATCCCCATCCATCTGGACGTCGATCGGTTCATCGGCGACAAAACGCACCCAGGCGACGTCGTCGTCGCGGATCAGGTGTCGACCCCGGGGGGTGCGTTGGGTCAGCAGTCTGGCCGAGAGTGGCAGATTCGGCAGCACGCGCATCGATGTGGAGGCGAATAGGCCCAGGCGCGAACCGAAATTGGTCGCCGGATTGGTGCGGATCTCGCGATTGCCCAGAAATGTCCACGGGCTGGTGTTGCTGACGAATGCGAACCGCACCCCGTCGACCGGATCGTGACCGGCGAATTCGGCTCGGAAGGTCCGGGTGGTGGCGCTATTACGCACAAAACTACTGATCGTCGTCCATAGGTAGCGTCCGGCGGTCGCCGGCCGGCCGGCATGGCGTTTGCCTTCCATCTCCTTCACCACGATGGCATCGATACCCATTCCGGCATTGAATAGGAACCATCGATCTGCCGTGTGGCCCAAGCCGATTCGGCGACGAGAGGTGGAATCGAATAAGTCGAGCAGTTGATGCGTCGCGCGTAGCGGATCGGGGTCAATACCCAACGTGCGGGCAAAGACATTCGCACTGCCCCCGGGGATGACGGCCACGGCGGGGTGTGATGCCAGATCGGCGTTCGCCGACGGAGGTCCGAGGATGCCATTGGCCACCTCGTTGACCGAGCCATCGCCGCCGTGGACGACGACGACGTCGTAACCCGCACGAGCGGCTGCGGCGGCGAGTTCGCCGGCATGGCCCCGATGGGTGGTGTGTTCGATGTCGACGGGTACGCGCGAACTCAAGATGTCCACAAGTGCGTCACGACCGGCGGGGCTGGTCGCGGTGGCGAATGGATTCACGATGAGCATGACGCGCACGGTTGTCGAGGATATGGGGTCGCAGGGGGCGGTGCCTGATCGGCCCTCCGCTAACTCGCCTGATCGGCCGCTTCGATCGGCCCTGCGGATACGTGGCTCACCGATTGCCGCATGCCCACACATCCGCGACCATCCGCCAACCCCATAGGCTAAAGCGGTGAGTAGAAAGCACGACCGGGCCCAGCGTTCCGGTGCCCGGAGTTCTGGTTCTGAGCGTTCTGGTTCTGAGCGTTCTGGTTCTGGGCGTTCTGGTTCTGGGGACTTTGCGGAGGTCGAACCCGAACGGTCGCAGCCGCCGGTGCAGGTGCGCATCGCCGGATTGATCACCGCGGCCGAGGGAGTCGTCGCGGTGCTTGCCGCGGCTGTCCTGGTGATCCGCGCGGCAACGGGACATTCGGCTGCCTATAACGGCTACGGCACCGCGGCGTGGCTGGCTATCGTCTTCGGCGCGGTCGTGGCGGGTGGAGTCGCGTTGATGACGGGTCGCCGTTGGGGTCGCGCGATCGCGCTGGTGGCGCAGATCCTGTTGCTCGGCGTGTCCTATTTCTTCTTCACCAGTCACGTTGCCTACGGCGGCGTGCCGCTGTCGGTCGTGACCCTCGCCGTGCTGATCCTGCTGTTCCATCCGGCGTCGCTGCGCTGGATCTCCGAGGGGTATCACGAGGATATGGGCGGCCGGAAGTGAGTGAACGCACTGGCTGACCGACGCCGGGGACGCCGCAGCGTATCGGACGTAGAGTGGTCGGCATGACGCGCATACTCGCGGTTGCGAACCAGAAGGGCGGGGTCGCGAAGACAACTACCGTCGAGTCACTGGGCGCCGCATTGGCCGAGGTCGATGTCTCGGTCCTCGTCGTTGATCTCGATCCTCAAGGCTGCCTTACGTTTTCGCTTGGACACGACCCGGATCAGTTGCGCACATCGGTTCATGACGTGCTCCTGGGTGAAGAGGAGATCGCCGACGTACTCCTCGATACCGCCGACAACGTGACCCTGCTGCCCGCGACCATCGATCTGGCGGGTGCAGAGGCGCTCCTGCTCATGCGGCCCGGCCGCGAGTTCGCGCTTAAACGCGCGCTGAGTGAAGTTGCCCAGGATTTCGACGTCATCCTCATCGATTGTCCGCCGTCGTTGGGGGTGCTCACCCTCAACGGGCTCACCGCCGCCGACGAGGTGATTGTGCCGCTCCAGTGCGAGACTCTCGCCCATCGCGGGGTGGGTCAACTGCTGCGCACCGTGACCGAGGTGGCGCAGATCACCAATCCCTCGCTCGCCATGCTGGGCGCGGTCGCGACGCTCTTCGATGCACGCACCACGCACAGTCGCGATGTGCTTTCCGACGTCGCCGACCGTTATGGTCTGCCGGTGCTCGACCCGCCGATCCCGCGCACGGTGCGTTTTGCGGAGGCGTCGGCTTCTGGGTCGTCGGTGATGCGGGGACGGAAAAACAAGGGCGCCAACGCATATCGTGAGCTCGCCGAGAATCTGTGGAAGCACTGGGATGGCGGCGAGCAGATACGTACCTTTGACCCGAGCTGAGCCCTGGAGGGCGGGTGCTGGAGTTAGTGGACCGGCGCCAGCGTCGTGATGATCGAACCTTGTTGTTCGACGACGTGATCGCCGAGTACCCGTAGGCTCACTGTGCCCTGCGCATGATCGTGGCCGTGCGCAGAATCCTGGCCCGGCTCACGGGTGACGGCGATCGTGCGGATCTCGCGTCCGGTCGCCGGATCGCGGACGCTGATTCCGCCGGCAACCGGCAGCAGCAACTGACCGGCCATCGTCTCACCTGGTCCGAGCGCACCGGGGACCTGATAGACGGGATGCAATGTCGATCCGTCGAGCACCACCGTCGACCGGCCGGTGAAGAAGCTCACCAGACCGTCGTCGGTGAGCGCGATACTGTCCGGTGGCGCGCTCGGCATGCCTTCGACGGCATTACTGGTCGTCGGTGCGCCATTGGAATCGAATTGACGCAGGGTCGGTGTCGAGGTGGCCGGGGTACCGGAACCGCCGTCGTAGACGGCGATCGCCGACGCCGTCATCGCCACCAGCCGCGGCGGCGGCCCGGAGGTGGTGTCGGTAATAAACGACGAACCGTACTGCTGGACTTTCTCATCGCTGTCGAGGATGGCGCCGAGCACCGTCAGCCGGTAGCCGCGATCGTTGGTGCAGTGTTCGATCACCGCGACCCGTTCGCCGCTGATCGCACCGGAGAAGAGCGTGCAGCCGGTGCGTTCGGGTGTGACGCCGGGGTTGACCGGGGCACTGATCCGTCCGTATTCGATGCCGCGCACCAAATTAGAGCCCCACGTCTCCAACCGGCTCGGACCGAATGCCAAGACATACCCGGACTCGGTTGACAACCGCAGGGTCTGGTCGGCGTCGCTGGTGCGCGCGCTGCGTCGAGCCCCCGACGCGGCGTCGAGGGCGGTGACCTCCGAGCATCCGCGCGAATTGCGGTAGACGGCCAGCACCTCGTTGCTGCTGTCGGGCCAGGCGGGCGCCGCAGTGCACAACGGTAGCGTGCGGTCGTAGTGCCACAGCACGGCGCCGCTGAGCGGATCTCGCCCACTCACCGTGCCGCCGTCGGCCGTGACGACCGTTGAACGGGCCAGCGCGGGAATGTCGGTGGCCGCCGACTTTGCCTGCCACGCCACCCGGAACCCGGTGGGTACCCCCGGTGCGGACGCAACCGGTGGCGGCGGTGTCACTGCCTGCGCGTCGACCGTGTGGCGGGCGGGGCTGGCGTACCAGATCGCGAATGTCGCGATCAGCACGCCGATGACGATGACAGCCGTCACCGCCACATCGACGCGGGTACGCCGTTCGGGGAGGATGCGGGGCACGCGCGCTCCGAGGTGTATGCCGGGACCGCGTTATTCCGTGGCCGCCCCAGTGGCAGTAGTGGCAGTGGCGGTAGTGGCAGTGGCGGTAGTGGC
>JASGFW010000036.1:0-32642 GCA_047605305.1 Gordonia sp. (in: high G+C Gram-positive bacteria) | reverse complement strand
CCATAGTGAGATAGAAAGAACCACGGTCCTTCGGGGCCGTGGTTCTTTCTTTTTCCCACGGGAGACGACCTCTGGGACGTTCGATGGCCCAAATGACAGGTCGTTGGTTGGATCGGTCGTTTCGGCGGGCGTGAGATGGCAGGTCTTTCGGCTCTGTGGTGTCCGAATTGGGTGAATTCTCTACCTCTGTGGCGATTTCGACTGACCTCTGGGCGGTGCTGAGGACACTGGTTGGTATTAGGTCATCCAGGGGGTGTTTCCGTTCGGACCTCAGGGCGTGAGCAAGGTCTGGGTCAGTGAGCTTGGCGAATTCGGGTTGGTAGTCGCTGGCGACGATGTTGTCTTCGTGGACATAGAGACGTTCGAAGACAGCATCGTTGAGTTCTCGCTTGCCGGCGTCGGTGGCTTGTCGATACTGCTCCTGCGCGTCACGCAGGATCAGTAGGCAGCGGTCGAGGATGGTGATGAGGCTGTCACGCCCCATGGTGGACTGCGCCAGGATGCGTTCGGCATCAGAACGTTCGATGGCGAGACGGTCTTGTTCGCGCTTGAGATGGTCGATGCTGATCGCGTCGGCATAGTGCGCTTCGAGCAATTTTTGGGATTGGTCGATGATGGCGCTGAGCTTGCGGGCGGCTTCGGTGCGGGCGGTGTCACGTTTGGGCAACATGGCGTCGATGTGTTCGATGATGTCGGCGCGAATCTGGGCGAGTTGTTCATCGGTACGGCGGACGGTGGCCCAGTGCGCGATGACCGCATCTTCGATGTGGTGGGCTTGGATTGCCCGGAAGGTGCAGCCGTTTTTGCGTCGTTGGCGGCCGAGGCAGTAGAAGTAGTCGTACTGCTCACCTACGCGGTTACGAGTCCGTTCGAACGTGAGAGGCTCGCCGCAGTTGCCGCAATACAGAACACCTTTCAGGTAGTGGTTATGCACGCGGGGCTTGACTCCGCTGGTGTGCCGTTGCTGTCGGACTTCCTGGACACGAGCGAAGAGTTCCTCGCTGATGAGGGGTTCATGTTGGCCGGGGTATTCGGTGTGGTCGAAGGTGACGACGCCGATGTAGTAGCGGCTGCCGAGGATGGCGTTGACATGCGAGGTGGCGATCGGTGCGGAGGGGCGTCGTGGTGAGGGCGCGGTGGTCACGCCACGACGTCGGAGTTCCTCGGCGATAGATGAGGCCGTCTCCTGCCCCTGGGCGTAGGTGTCGAAGATCCAGCGGGCGTGCGGTGCGCGCTCGGGGTCGAGTTCGACGGTTTTGACAACGAAGCCTTCGGGCGTGCGGGTTTGTACGTTGCGGTAGCCGAAGGGTGCGCGGCCGTTGGTGCCGCCACGTTTGGCCTTCTCGCGCATACCCTTTTGGACTCTGTCGAGAGGTTGCGTGAGTAGTATTCGGCGATCGAACTGATGATGCCGTGAACGAGCATGCCGCTCGGGGTGTCGTCGATGTTCTCCGAACACGAGACCAGTGTGGCGCCGGATTTCTTGATAGCCATGGTGATCATCACGTCGTCATGACGGTTACGGGCCAGGCGGTCAAGTTTGTGGACGAAGACGTAATCGACCTTGTTGCTGCCCAGATACTCCAGCATCGCTTTGAGACCGGGGCGGTCAGCGGAGCGTGCTGAGGCGTCCTTGTCGCTGAAGTGCATGCGTACGGCGGTCTGCTTCTGGCTGGCGGCGGTGAAATCGACGGCGGCGCGCTGCGCGGGGATCGAGAGGCCTTCGGGTTCACCATCGCGCTGGGCTTGGGCTCTGGTGGAGACCCGGAGGTAGCTGATGCTGTGGATGCTGGGGTCGATCTTGCCGAAGGGCGTCGCGACCAGCTGCGGTGTCACTTCGTCGAATGGGGAGGCGGTCATGCGTAGCTCCTTGGGCGTGTGGATCGGGGTGCGCGAATGAATCGTTGAGGTTCATACCGCTGCGTGCTGATAGGGCGAGCGCAGCGGTCTGCGAGTGGGAGATCGTCGGTCTTGTCGAGGCCAGTTTGCGCCAGTCGAACGCGGATAGCTGGTTCACTGACACCGAAGTGTGAGGCGAGGTCGGCAACGCGTTGGATGCCGTTACCCCATGCAGCTTTGAGTGAGCGGCGGGAGACGAGGGCGCAGCCGGCGAAGTAGTCGGCAGCTGCTTCGGCTTGTTCAGCGGCGGATAGCTTGTGGTTGCCCCGGTAGAGCTGATCTGTATGGCCGTGGTCGATGATGTGTTTGAACTCGTGCAGCAGTATGAAGCGCTGGCGCACAGCGGGTTCTTTGCGAGAGAGCACGATCACCCAGTGTTGGCCGTTCCAGTAGCTCATGCCGGATACCGGGATGGTTTCGCGGATCACGACGATACGAGGTAGTCCGGTGATGTGGTGTTCGAGGATGCCACGTTCATCCCCGATGAGATCAACAAGTTTGGCTGCCTGGATTTCGGCGGTGCGTAGGGCTTCGAGGAAGCTGGCGTCGCGCCGTGGGATGACCGCTCGGAGGCTCGTGAGTAGTGATGGGTTGTGTGAATGTGTCATGGTGAGCCTCCTTTCAATGTGGGCTGTTGTTATTCTTTTTCGTCTTCTCCACTGTCTGGGCCGTTCGGGTCGTATCCATGTTTGGCTGCTATTTTCGCGAAGCTGGCTTCCATTTCCCTCGCCGCGGATTCGGGGAGATCGGCGTATTTGCTGCGCAGGTAGGGCGAGAGGGTCGGAAGTGTGGTGGGCTGGACGTAGCCGATGAGGCTGAACAGATCAGCGAGGTCGATTCCAAGCACGTCGGCCAGCGATTTCAAGGTCTCGGGTCTCGGCTGGGGGATGTCGCCGCGTTCGATGCGCAGTACATTGGAGTCGGTCATGCCCGAGCGCCTGGCTACTTCTTTGATGGTCAGCTCGAGTGTATTTCGCCGTCGCTTTAATGTTTCTCCGAGCTTGGCTGCATTTGTTGTGTTCGTCATGGTTATTATTCTCCGATTTATTCCGTTCTCTTATTCCTATTTTATTCCCAAAATTGCATAAATGCAGTACCGAAATTGTTGTGGAATTATGTGAGGTTTTCCTGACCTCTTGAATGAATTGTCTTATGGAGGAAGTGCGGGGAGTCAGGGAGCTACTGGCTGTAGCTCGACCTGACTCCCCGTTTGGTGGGATGGATGACTCACCCTTTGGCCTGACGACCGCGTGGTGTGGGCGGTTTCGTGGTGCCGAAGAGCGTGGCGATGGCGTCGCGTTGCTCGGCGGCTTCCCGTTCGATCTCAGCGGTGAGTGCTTCGGCCTTGGCGGCGATCTCGGGATCGGCAGCCAGGGTTGCGATGCGGCTTTCGATCGCGTCGCGGATAGTGTCCGTGAGCGATTCACCGCTGAGCTTGGCCAGGATCGTCAGGCGCGCGTGCTGTTCGTCTTCGAGACGAATTGCCAGCGTTTTCATGAGTCAGCTTCTCCTTTCTGAAGGTTGTTGTCCGGAGTAATCCGGCCACCGTCTTCGGGGTGGTGCGGCCGGTGAGCTTTGATGCTCACTGAGGCGGCCGCAGTCTCCCGACGACGGATGACCGGGGGGGTTGTTAGGTCACGTGGAAGATCCAGACTTTGCCGTCTGGTGCGTTCTCGATATGCACGTCCCCGCTGAGTTGGCAGTCACGGGCGAATCCGGCGTAGTCGAATTGGATGTAGGGGCGGAGACCGGCGGGTATGTCGCGGTCGAGTGTTTCCTCGATGCCGCTGCCGTCGAGCATGTCGTGCGCCCAGTCGGGTGAGTCGAAGGTGCCGATGTAGCAGTCGTCGAACTGGGCAAGCAGGTCGGGATCGCCGTCGTGTAATTCGGCCCAGGCGGCGAAGGCCGGTCCGTGTTCGGCGATGCCGCGGGCGACGGCCGTGACGTGTTCGAGGGTGTCGTATTCGCCGACGTGGAAGCCGCCGAAGTCGTCGTAGTCGAAGATGCCCCACTCTTCGGCGTCGGGTTCGCTGGATCTGGCCAGGATGTGGTCGACGGCAGTCTGGAGGTCGTCGGGGTCGACGGCGGCGTCGCACCAGTCGCCGTGGAGGTGTCCGGCGTTGTAGTCGGCCAGGCTGCCAATCCAGACGCGGGGCTGGAGGTGGCGCGGGGCTTCGTCCTCATGTTGTGGTTCGTGGTTATGTTCATGGTTCATGACACCTCCTTTCGTTTAGTGGACTTGGTTATGTTGTGGTGCAGCGTGGTTCGGATGCGCTGCTCGGCGATTTCGACGTAGTCCGGGTTGATCTCGATACCGAGCCAATCCCGACCGCTCCGGGCGGCCACGACGGCGGTGGTGCCGGAGCCGAGAAATGGATCGAGCACGAGGCCGGGTTCGGGCGGGGCTGCGCAGCTACAGGTTGGTCGTGGTGGTTTGCGGTGTGCCAGGTGGCCACGGCGGATTAGTTGGCGGGCCCAGGGACGGCGGCAGTGGGAGCAGCGCAGTCGGGGGCAGCCGGCTGCCAGCATGCGCCCGGCGAGGTGCTCGGGATAGGTGGCGATGTGGCTGCTGCGAAAGGTGCTGACGCTCATCGACCAGACGTCGCCGGGGTTTTTGCCGAGCGGGTGGCCGATACGGCCGTTGGCGTGGAGGTCGAACAGGCCGCGGTCGCTGTGGGTGTTGGGGCCACGCCCGGACTTCTCTGCTCTGTTCTGTGGGCCGGGCGCTCGGCGTGGTGGGCGCGAGACGTGTGGGATGCGGATGTCGTCGAGGTCGAAGTAGTAGCGGGGCGAGCGGGTCAGTAGGTAGATCACCTCGTGCGATGCGGTCAGTCGGTCGCGCACGCTCGACGGCACTGTGTTGGTTTTGGCCCAGACGACTTTGTTATGGATGGTCCAGCCGTCGGCAATGAGCTGCAGGGCCAGTCGTTCGGGACCGAGCAGCAGACTCTTGCGTGCGGCGCCTTCGCGTGGGTGGGTGCTGTAGGTGTCACCGAGGTTCAGCCAGACGGTGCCGGTGGGCACAAGGACGCGGGCGCACTCGGCGAGGATTTGGCGAAGTTCACGCACCCAGTCATCGACACCCGACTCCAGACCGATCTGATCGCTGTGGCCGTAGTCGCGCAGCCGGAAGTATGGCGGGCTGGTGATGATGCAGTCGATGCTGTGTTCCGGCAGCGCTTTCAGGTGCGTGAGCGCGTCGCCGGTCAGGATCTGGTTTCGTGGTGGCCCGCTCATTGCAGCCACTCCTGGGCGCGTGTCGTAAAGCTGTCAGTGGTCACCATCCGGTACAACTCGGGCGTCAGTCGGGGGGGAGCGCAGGATCGAGGTACGCACCTTCTCTGCCCGCTCGGCGTTGGTGAATATCCAGATCACCAACGGGAACGCATGGTGGGCGTCCTGCTCGATGCCGCTCGCCCGATAGGTCTCGTACTGGCCGCATTTCTTGAGCACGGTCGGCAGCGATTCGGTACCGAGATCGACCTCGATGAACCAGCGGTCAACGAATTCCCGGGTGCGGATGACGGTCGCGAGATCCGGCTGCAGCAGGCGTTGTTCGCCACCCGGGCCGACGTAGCGTCGCCAGGCCTGGGGTTCGGTGGCCACCTCCACGGCTTCGACGGCGTCGAGAGCACGCAGATCACGCAGCCCCAAATGCACGTCAGCGATCGCCAGGCAGTGCCGCAGGAAGCGCAGCGACGGTTCGTGACTCCGGTAGGTTTGCCCCTCAGCGCGCAGTAGCCGGGCACCGGCCGGAGCCAGCTGCCAGATGCGCGCGGCACTGCCCGCTCGGACCCCACCGACGCGGCGCGGCAAGGACCGGATGAGCGCCAATCGTTCCAGACGAGCCAGCACGTAGCGGGTTGTCCGAGCCGCCGATTCATCGCTGCCGTGGTCGGTGAAGGCAAACGCTTGGATCTGGTGGGTGGTCAGGTAGCGATGGGCATCGATGCGCTGCAACACGTCTCGGTCACGCTCGGGCATGGCCCCAGCGATGCGCCGCAGTTCGTCACTATCTATGCGGCGGCGGCGTTTGGTGGGGTGCAGTGTGTGTCCGCTCTCCGTCGACAGCGTCGACGGAGTATTCGTCCCCCGAAGCTCGTCGGATGGCGCCGTACCCTGCGACGACGTCGGTTTCGGTGATGAGCCGGGCGGAATAGCGGGCGGAATGCCCTGTCCTGGTGTGTAGTCGGTCATGAGGCGCCCCCGTCGGTTTCGGATCGTTTGGTGCGGCCGAATGATTCACGGATGGTGCGGCGTTCGGTCAGGGCGAGGATGTCGGCCTCGATATCGGTGAGGGGTTGGCCGTAGCGCTCGCGGGAGCGGCGACGGACAGTGGCGGCCGAACGGACGGGATCGGGCATTTTGGTGGTGGTGACGCTGACCCACGGCCCGGGGGTGTTGTGGTGCAGGATCTGGGCGTACGCCTGGTAGGCGGGCAGGGCTTCGAAGTCGGCCGGTTCGAGTCGACCGCTGGTGAGGCTGGCGAATTCGCGGGCATCCGGATGACTGAGTTGGAAGGCGATGCGTGTCCGTGCATTTGCCGTCACCGCCTCGCGGATCGATTTGGGGAGCTGGCCAAGATGCTGATGCGCCAAGGTGTAGCCGACACCGAGACCGCGCGCTTGGGCCAGGGCGTCACCAATATCTCCGGGCAGGCGCAGGTAGTCCTGGACCTCGTCGATGAGAACGGAGACCGGATGGCGCGAGGCTGGTGGTTGTGCGGCCCGGGCGAGGGTGGCCGTCCATAGCTGCGCCACGATGAGCGAACCCAGGAGGGTGGCTGCTTCGGGGCCGATCTTCCCCTTTTCCAGGCTCACCAGCAGGATGCGGCGCTTGGTAAATATGTCGGTGAGATCGAACTTGGGCCGTCGTTGGCCGAGGATGCCACGCAGACCGGGGCGCAGCAGGATTGGCCGGATGCGGCGCAGTATCGGGGCGGTGGCTTGGGCTTGTTCGTTGTCACTGATTCCGTCCCACCAGGCCCAGAAGCCACCCAGGCCCATTGGGTCTTCGCGAGCAACGCGGCCGACGATCGAACGCCGGAATCCCGGATTCGTCAATAGCAGCGGCACCATGGCGATCGAGGCATCACCGCGCCTCGCGAGCGTCAATAAGCTGGCGTGCATCACGTCTTGGGTACGCGGGCCCCAGGCATGACCGGACAGGGAGTGGAAGACGCCGAGGATGGTGTCGGCGGCCAGGTCCGGGTCGATTGACCCGACCAGTCCGTTGATCCCGAGAGGTGCGGGATCGGTGGCGTCCAGCACGGCGATGTCGTCGAGGCTAGATTCGTCGGCGCGGGTGATGATGTCGTCAGTCAGATCGCCTTTCGGGTCGATCACCACGACGCTCCGCCCTGCCGCGATGTCTGCCAGTGCGAACTGCCCGAGGACATTTGACTTGCCCACACCGGTCGGCCCGGTGATGGCGATCCCGGACAGCGAGTCGCGCTCCGAAATCGCGATCGGCCGATCCGGCTGCAGCGTGGACACCCCGAATACCCGTCCCTCTTTCGGGATGCGGCCGGTGGCGGGCAACAGTTTCGGATGTCGTGACGGCACACCGGGCAGCAGTTCAGCGTCACGGTGCGCGATCGGCCACGCCGTCAGCGCCACAACCTCACTGACGCTGAGACTGGTGGTCCAAAACCACGGCGCCCGGGCGGTATCGAAGGCGCGGCTTGATGTGCGGGTGGGAGTGATGTGTGCGTTCGGTCCGTCGAGGCCCCGGATGGCACCGATGACCCGATTGGCCAGGCGGCGGGCGCGGTCATCGTCTCGTGCTGTGGCCGCTACCCGGATCACGCAGCCGAACCGAAACTCGCGGAGTTTCGCAGTGGCCGGTGGGAGGTCGCGACTGGTGAGCTGCGCCGGAGGTGCTTGAGGAGCTTTGCGGGGGCCGAGCACGATCTGGAGATAGACGCGTTCGTGACGACGGCTGGCACTGAGCGCGCCCAGGATGCCTCGGGTGACGGATTCGGTTGCCTCGTGCGCCAAGATGCCGATGCCAGATCGGGACTGGACCCGGATGCGTGCGGCGATATCGGCGCGCGGTCCAGCGTGCAGCACGTGCGGGTCGTCGGTGACGAGACTCGGTAGATGAGTGCGCAGGACGTCGATCACATGGTGGCGGTGATGACGTGGCATCCCAATCCGCCAGCGCACCTGCCCGTCATGGCCGAGGGCTTCAAGCACCAACTGCGGTTGCCCGCTCAGTCCGGCCAGGGCGACCAGCGCAGCATGCGCCGCTTCGATCGGCAGCGGTGCCGGGATCGAGAGGCGCACGAATTCCATTGGGTTGGTGTCAGTCATGGCTGATCTCCGCGACGGCTCGGCCGCTGCTCGGCCTCGGCTTGGGCTTCTTTTTCGGCTTGGGCGAGGGCAATCTCGACCACCGTCCGGGCGATGCGTCCGTGATCCGGTTCGTGGCGGAGTTGGCTCCGAATGCGAATCTGGCGCTTGCGTCCTTGTTGACCCGCGCTCTTCTTATGTGACTGTTTTTTGGACATAGTGAATACACCCTCCTTTCGGTGGTTTCGCTTGATAAATCAATGGCGATTGGTGTGCTGCATTCATGCAGCGGCCATGCCCTTACTATGGGCTGCGTGAATGCAGCGGTCAATACGTTTTGCGCATTCCACAACAGCGACCGGAACCGCCCGGTATCTGAACTAAAAGCGCCGAAAATGTCGGTACACGAATGCGATGCCGCCGCCGATAATCGCGACGGTCGCGAGAGTGATGCAGAGTGGTACCCAGATCTCGCGCAGAATATAGATTGCGCCGTAGAGCGCCATCGCGCCGAGGAAGACCGCGATGCAGGCGTTGAGGATGCGACCCCCGACCCCGCCGGGGCCGTCACTCACGACGGCTCCCGGCGGTTCTGTGCCTGCTGTGCAGCGTCGGCCATCTGCTGGATGGCGCTGATAGTCAGTCGGTGGATCTGCGCCTCGGCCCGTCGACGTTCCCGATTGATCCGGGCGATCTCCAGCTCGTCCCCATCCTCGTCGCAGATACAAAGGATCATGCCGGTGAACAGCAGCACAGCCAGCACCACGGCTGCGATGATGAGCAGGACGACGGCCATCGTCGTCATCGTCGGTTCACTGCCCGCGCGGTGTCCGAGACGGCCTGCCCGATACCTATGACGGTCATGGTCTTGATGAAGTCGATGTCGCCGGATGCGCCGGGTGCCGCCAGCGCAAGCTGCTGTTGCATTTGCGCCAGGAGTGTTGCTTGCTGCATTCCGTAGGCACCAGTCCGGGTGATTGCGTCGACTTTGGCCTGCTGGACTTCTCCGGCCGCGCTGATCTGCGCCGAGCGGACTTCGGTCGATCGGTCGATCGCGGCGAGATCCCGCGCGGTCTGACGCGATAGCCGGCCGCCGCCGGATGAGCGGAACGAGACGGCTGATTGGGTGTTGTAGGGCTCAATGGATGACATTGGAGGGCTCCTTCGTGAATTGACATATCCGACCTTCGCCGGACGTCTATTACGATTCGCCCGAACGGTGGACATACACGAAGACACAAACCGGGCATATACTGGGCAATCACGAACCGCAGCCTGATCTGCGAAGGGAGTCCTGGTGACCTCGACCAAGCTCCCTGTGCAGAAGCAGCCGCCGCCACTCGATGACCTCGTCGAACCTCTGAAGGTCATCCTCAAATCTGGCTTGCCAGTCAGCTACGACTTCGATGACATGAACATCCTGGCTCTTCGTGGCGTCGTGGCTCGGTCGGTCATGCCGCACGATCGGCTAAGCCGCATCAAAGCGCTCAATGAGCTGCTCGCCCGCCTCTTGGTTCACTACCCCGACGATTCGCTCGGTGAAGCGGCAAGGATCGTGTTTGGGCTAGCGCCCGGCGCTCGGGGCCTGACCCTCACTCATCGCAGGGAACGCGCGGCGTTGAAAATAGAACGGGAAATAGATCACTTCCGAAAGCGAATCGAACCTAAGATCGTGCGTGAGTTGGCCCGACAGCTACACAGCGACTCCCAGAATTACGTGCCACGAACGACACCCACAGCGGGACCTGTAGAGATTTCGGGGGATACGCCGTACATAGCCGTCGGGGATGTGGCCAGCCACGACAAGGCCATGCGCGAAGAGGCATTGTCGCGGCTGTGGGCACGCGTTTACATCCTACGGGCGGAGATTCTCCGGGTGGAGAGGCTCAAGAACTGGCCCTACGATGAAACGGAGCCTCGTCTATCCCAGGAGAGCCTGGAAAAGGCGCTCGATAAGAGGGCTAAAGCTGAAACCGAACTCCGTAAAGCAATGAGAGAATTTGCGGATGACTACGGGGTTATGATCAGGTCGGGTTCTGCAGATTTTAATATCAAAGGGATTGATCGTCTTTTACATCTGTGTTCCCGATAGGTATAGAGATTTGAATTTGCACAAAAACCCCAAACAAGAAATCCTCGACGCAAGCCACACCTCGCAATCGTTACATCCCGGCACTTAAGAAATGCCAAGTGCGTAGCGATGTTGACACTTAACTACTTCGAAGGATATATCAGTGAGTGAGCCTTTGTTGATTTGCCTAATCACAGCTGGATCGGTCGTTGTCGCTGCGATTGTAGGCGCGGTCGCACTCTGGGCAGCTTCGCGCAATACATCACAGTCAAATGGCGCCGCAAAAGTGCGAATAGAGTTCGACACCGTTAACTCAAGTAACTCCGGACTCGACCCAGATTTCCTGGAATTGAGCGACAATGACAAGAGAACGAGTCGGGACGTCGATTTCTATCGAGACTTAATGAATATTGACGAAGATCGGACTATTTTCAATATCGACGAAGATCGGAGTTAGTAAGTGGCGGAATATGTCGCAGAGAGATTTCGACGAGTTGTGCTACGTCATCTTGTCGGTGTAGTAAATATACCAAAGTATCCGCAGATACCCCCGATATTCGGGCGTCCTGGAGATGGAAAATCCTATCAAACAAAGGTGGTGCTCAAATCTGCTGGTTGCGTGCCTGTGATAACCTCGGCCTCGGTGCTGCAGGGAGCTTATGAGGGAGATGCTGTCGCGGCGTTCGACAAACTATATGCCCGAGCATACGAAATACGGAATACGGGTCGCGGCGCTGCTATTGTGATCGAGGACTTTGATACAAGCATCGCTAGTACGCGTGAATCGACGTCGTATGGCGTCAACTCGCAATTACTTGTATCGCACCTTATGAATCTCTCAGAAGATGTGGGTCAGGCGTCAGGTCGATACCGCGCCCCCATATTTCTAACAGGAAATGATTTTTCGGGAGTTTATGCTCCTCTTCTCCGTCCCGGGCGAATGAGTTTTATTCGTTGGAGTCCCACGTCTGACGAACTCAAGCGCATGATCGAGAACATTCTTTCAAAGTACGGGGTCTCGAACGCGACCTTAGCCGGGAAACTGGTTAGTGAACTCGACGGGCTGTCCATCGCCACGGTCGAAGCGGCGGTGCAGGAGTCTCTTGCAGACGCACTCTTAGATGCACTGGACGATCATCGCAGCATTGGAATTAACGCTAGCAGAGCGGTGGTGGAGACTGATATTTCCCGGATTACGATGGCAATATCTCAGCACTACAATACATACTTGCAAGTCATTTCTGACACCGATTGGTCCTGAGGATCGTTACCGAAGTGGTTGACAAGGTGAGAATGGGAATCAAAGTTCCCGTTAAGTTCGAAATAGCCCACAGAATCAAGGTGCTTACCGAGGCTGCGCGGACAATAGGGCAAGCCGTAGGTGCTTCCAGCTCCGACCTGGACATTATTTCCTACGGTGTGACGAACCGTTGTGTATCCCGCGTCACGTTTCTTCTCGAGGGAAATTCCGGAATTAAGCCAGGGCTTGTTGAAATGAATTTCGATTGGGACCGGCATGTCGCCACCCTAGCATCGGACTCTGAGTCGAACAGTTTCATCTTCGATCCAAGAATCGAAATGACGCAACAGGTGTCACCGATCCTCAAACGCACGGCTCACGAGATCGAGAAGCGGATGAAATCGGAGAAACTAACAAAGTGCTCGATGTCGATCACTTATGATTCGGACGAATATAAGGAGAGAATGAAGGGCAAGTTTGATCTTAGCCCAGTGGCGGAGAGCAAGGCGGAGGTACTCAAGGCGTTGCGCAAGAATTCGATAGTAGTTGGTGATAAAAAGCTGGACGAATTCACTGTCAGGCTCAGTATCGGAAACGGAAGCTACTAGTATTCAATAAGGTAATACCCCTGTGTGGTTTGGCACACAGGGGTAGGTTACTTCCGCCGGAGGCGCGTTATTATGCGTGCCGAAATGATAGCGTAAGCAACAGCAGCACAGGCAGCGAGCACTGAAATCGGAAGGTAGGGACTTCCAAGTTTCGCGAAATATAATGCTGCGAATATTGCAAGCGTTATTGCAATGCAATTGGCCACAATTGCTGCAGACCATGTCAGCTGCTCACGGCGGTTCCGGCGTGCGTGGTCGTCTTCCGTCATGAGGCAATCCACTCTCGATAGGTGAGATCGCCAAGTGATGACGACCCTCCACCTCGCCGTCGTACCGTGAAGCTGAGGGTTGACACCAGCACATTAAGTATATAGCATTATGTATTAAATGTCAAGTGTCACTGTATATTACAGATATTAGTGAACATCACGGAAGCGCTCTTTGAAGCTTGATGGCGGCAACTTCGAGCGGTGGGGTTGGATTCCGATCGGTCTGACGACCGTTAGTCTCGGGTACCCTTGAGATGATCCCTCCAGACTGGTCCAGTTAATGGCGGTAGCTACGATTGATTGAGTGGTCGATGGATAGTCGTTGGCCACTCCCAGGCGGTCAATGCCACTACCGCTTAGCTAGTCTGTTGAGAGTACTGCGGATCGCAGTCAAGCGAGGAACACTAATGTTTCCTCTCCTGAATGCTATATCCAGCCTCACTGTATCTTCGTCGGGGCCGAGCACGTCACGTCGGTTGAACTGATTATCGGTGTCCGCTGGTCTTTGCGGGCCGAGAACGGTAAGGCTATTGATAGTCAAGGCAAGTACGGAATTGTCGCATTCGCCGTTATCGCCGTAGTTGCCGTCGGAGAAGTTCACGGACCCTATCGTCGAGTTCCAGTTCCCGGCCCCACATTGATTGAATGACAACCAGTAGTCCTGATAACTGCCGGGATTACCAAAATAGTAGTGCTGTAAGTACCCATACCTGCGAGCGCCGACCCACGCACGTTGCCCTGATCGCATCTGAATTGTCTGGGCGGGCAGTACGTTAAATTTGTCTCGTCCGAGGTCGATATTGATATTTCCAAATGTGATCTTGGACGTTGAGAAATGCATCTTCGGATCAGTAACTGTGATTGTGAAAGCCATCACCGCGTCGTCGATCAACTCGGTTGCAACCCATGCTCCAGCCAATCTGTAGAGACGCTCTTCCCGGGTATCCCTGTGTCCGAGGAACTTGGGCGTTCCGAGTAGCTGGTCAACGAATCGCGATGACGTCCCGCAGGCAAGTTGGTTGAGACACGCCGACTGGAGCCGACGCCCGCCAACAGTCCGGTTCCATATCGTAGTGATTGCTCTTCCTCCGGCGAACAACGCTGCGACGATCGTTGCGGTGGCTGCTGCGAGGGGTAGCACTGAGAGGTCCAATAAAGCTCCTACATGGCTTATAAAGATGAGGATCGGCAGTTCCAGATTACGTCGATGGGGCAGCCAGCCAATCCCGCGCGTGCATCATGCAGCTACCAGTCTCATTGGCGTGCCGCTTTTTCATCCTAAGGAGGTCGTCGAGTCTGACTCGATTTTCTAGCACGAAGTACAGCTCTTCTCCGTCGACTGCTAGAAATGAGGTTCCCTGCTTGTACTGATCTAAAGCAGCGCTCGTGAAGGGACTGATACTGACGAAGATTCCGAGTGCGTTCTTTCCCTTGCGACGGACCTTCTGGTCAAAGGTGTCAAGCGCGCTTCGGGCTATAGGCTTGGTGCGCCATTTTGCTTCGACAACGTAGTCGTCGGTGTCGAAGGTGATGGCACCGTCGATCTGTTCGTTCGTCAGGTTGTATGCAAGCTTTGGCTCCATGTCGTACACCGCGAATAGCTCGTTAAGGATGACCTCGAACCTTGTCCCACGCATCTGATGGTTCGACATTGCATGGAGTCTTAGGAAGTTGAGACGTATGGATTCGATGTCATCAGTGAACTTTCGGATCGTGGCTGCTCTTCCCTCGTGCTCGGCGCGCGCCTTCTTGCGCTTACCCTCTGCGGCTCTTGTCTCCTCGAAGCCGGCAGTGTGACGACGGAGTTCAGATACTGCGTCCTCTGCCTTACGGCGCCACTTGTCGCGATCAGCCGCATCCTTGATCGTCTCGATATCTGGAAACCTCGTCATGGACGCGATGTCGAGCATAAGATTGATGGTCGTGTCTTGATAGCGACCGACATCTGCCATAAGGCGATCCATAATGCCGCTGGCACTCTCACGCTTGGTTGAGGCGAAGTTGATGCCGGACAACACTTCAGGATGTCCGCCAAGCGCCCCGCGCACGTAGGTCTCGAACGCGGTCTTGCGCCACACGACCAGGGGCAGCGCCTCACGAAGCGCAACGTACGCCTGCGGAGAGATCACCTTCATGTAATTCATGGTCGCAAACTGGCGGTGGCAGCTCAAGTAGTCCTGTGATCTCGCTAGCGTGGACTCAAGTCCGCGATTCTGGCAGTTCGCTACCGAGTATCCACACGGCGACCACGCCCTGCTTCGGCATCACCCACCCATCGAACCCGATACTCACTGTCTTCTCTGGGACGCTCGGCGGCATGGCATGGCTGCGCACCTGTTTGCTGCTGGCGATGAACGGAATGAGGCGCATCTCGGCGATGCCGCAGTCGCCGTAGTCGAGATCGACGTCGAGGCCCTTCGATGGTTGCTCGACGTCGACATGCACCATATGGCCTGCTTGGCGAAGGATCGTGCGATAGGTATAGCTGAGAGTGACCGGTTGTTTCGCCTCGATGACCTCGCTGCCAAGGTTGACGGCGTAGGACTGACCGCTCGCGCGGGCGCTCCGTCGAATCTGTTGGGGCATGCCGTCGACTGAGAAATCGACCAGTTCGAAGGCGTGCTTGTCGGCTCCGTGCATCCCGGTTCCGGGATTGATGTACCAGACCGATGTCTCGCTCGGGTCGTCGATGAGCGTGCGGTACTCGGCAGTGTCAGAGACCGCTGTGAACTTCCGGACCTGCACCGTCGGGATCACGGCGTATTCATACCGCACGGTCAAGGTAAACAATGGCGGAGAGGAAGCGGCGCTTCCGCTCCCTGCAGCTACAGGGATCGTGGATGTATCTGGCGACAACTGCATGCTGATCCGGGTATCCCGCCAGCGTTCAGCAGAGGCAATGGCCTGGTCGCGGACGTCTTCGTAGATGTCTTCGGCAAAGTCGGTGTCGCCGAGGCGTAGGGCCAATGCGTTGCGAGCGAGTCGGTCAAGGAGTTCGTCGCTGGCAACAATCGAGAGGTTGTTGACGTTGTCGGCGAAGGCTTGGATGACTGAGTCGCGTAGGGCTGGGACGAGTCTGGCCATGACGCGGAGCATGACTTTCTCGATGAGACGGCTGAGTGAAGCGCCCCGGTCGCGGTCGAGCCACTGATCGAGTGCGATACCGACGATGCCGGCTATGAGCAGCGTGCCACCGACGTTGGACGATAGCGCGCTGATGAAGCCGGACTGGTCGAGTGAATCGAGGTAGCTGCCGTACGCCATCAGGGCCAGTCCGAGGACTGACAGGGCGATGGCTCCGATAACGAGCTTGAGGTTAACGATTCGGTTGTACGGGTCACGCATAGCTGTGCCCTGATTATATCAACCTTGAGCGGTATTGAATAGACGAAAACTGTGGCGCACGAATAGGTTTCGCGCGCCGCAGCTGTTCTCGGGGCTGCAAGCCTACTTGCTGGTGGCCGCTGCCTCATTGGTTGCGTCCGTGGTCGTCGTGGTTGACGTCACGGTCTGCTGGGTGGTGGTCAGGAACTCGAAATTGCCGCCGCCGGTCATGGTGGTCTCCCTCGATCGTGGATTGTGAATTGCCGGATGATCCCCGCCGGGCCGTACGCGTCCACCCGCCGGGTTCCGGCCAATCTGCGCCTATTACGCATGGGCCGCAAACGCATGCGTACGTTTCTCTCTGGCCGATCTGACATGGGTCGGATGGGGTTGGAGATTATGCCCGACACCGCCAAGCCTGCCCTCAATCCCGTCCTCGTCGAGTTCGGTCGCCGTATCCGCGCGCGCCGTGAGGAGCTTGGCCTCTCCCAGGAGGCCGCCGCCATCGCTATCGGCATCCACTGGACCCAACTCGGCAAGGTCGAACGTGGTCAGCGGTCGGTTCGTGTGGAGAACATATTGAAGATCGCGGCCGGGCTAGAGACGACGCCGGGAGCGCTGTTGGATGGCGTCATGGAGCTCGGGTATGGCAAACGCTAAATCGCTCGCCCTAGTGGGTTCTTGTACGCAAATTCTTGCTGGATTAGATTCGCGAGTACTGAAAGAAAGACCTGAGAAATTAGCACACCTGTTCGATCGGGTGGTAAAATGACACTATATGCCTGAAAGAATGACGGTAAACCAGCTGCTGTGGCGAACGGTTCGGACCCCTGCAAATCTCCATATGGCAGGTCGAGATCAGTTCTATAGCGCACTGCTAGCGGAGGAAACATGGTGAAGTCGCGCCGCGAAGCAGATATGACTGCTCGAACTGCATGGATTGTGGAGCTGGCATGAGTCCTCGACCAGGCGGCGAAGCTGACAAACTTGGAAACAGGTACGAACTCGCCTGGGCGATCCGACATGCCATCTATTGCCTAACCGATGGCAGTCATTCATTGAAAGTCGAAGATGTGGATGCCGAAGTTAGTAAGGGCTCGGAGTTTACTTTCGCGGGCCCCTTGGCCGTTGAAGTCCACCAGCTTAAACGTCAAAACGGTAACAGCAATAGTTGGTCGGTGAGATCTCTGGCCGAACTCAAAGTGTTTGAGTCTGCGGCCGAACATGTGGCGGCACGTCGCTTGTTCCACTTCGTCTCTCTTGTTCCATGTCGACCATTACAAGAACTGGCTGAACGCACGCGGAAGTCAGCAGATCTGGTTGAATTTACCCAGTCTTGGCTAACGGACGAACTTCAGGGCGTGTTTAGTCAACTCGCAGCACCTACTGTCCTCGGCAGTCCGCAGAAGGCGTGGGACACTCTGCGGGGGATGTGGTTTTCAGTTCAAGATGAAGACGACATCGTCCGGATGAATGCCATGTTAGCGGGATGTCAGTTAGGTGGCGCCACGGGCGAACTCGTCTCACTCGCTATCGGTGACATCCTGCTTGGTAACCTGGGGCGTCGACTGACCCGCAGCGAACTGATAGATCTACTTGAGCCTAAAGGTATTCGCCCACTGATGTCCGGTTCACACCGGAGCGCAAGAGAGCAACTTCGCGCGATAACCAACCGTTGGCGCGAGTCTGTTAAACGTGAACTGCTACAGCCACGCATCGAGCGCAGGGAGGTTGATGAGATAATCGAATCCCTTCACGATCGTCGTGTGGCCTTCGTGTCCGGAACGGCAGGAGGTGGCAAGAGCTCCGTCCTCGAGCAGTCCGTCGAGGCTCTAGAAGCTTCGGGTGCGCAGGTGCTTGCGCTCCGTCTCGATCGTCTGCTCCGTCTCGATCGTCTGAAGTCATTCAATTCCACCATTGACCTAGGCCGGCAGCTCGATTTGGATACTTCGCCCGCAGTGGTGCTTGCCCTTGCCGCGGAAGGCCGCGACGCCTATCTAGTTGTCGACCAATTGGACGCGGTTAGCCTTGCATCTGGCCGAGTGCCTGAGGGCTTTGACGTGGTCATGGATCTCATCGGCGAGACCCTATCCGTCAAGGGCCTCAGGGTTATCCTGGCATGCCGTGAGTTTGACGTCGACAACGACCATCGAATCCGCTCACTGATTGATCGCCCTGACACTGTGAAGGTCCCTGTTGGCCCCCTCACGACTGAAGCAGCCGATGCTGCCGTGACGGCGATGGGCCTCGACGCTACGAAACTGACCTCTTCGCAGCGGTTGATATTGCAGACTCCGATCTATCTTGTCCTCCTCAGCTCGATCTCGAGCCAAGACAATGCGCTCGCGTTCCAATCTAGAGGCTCACTGTTCGATGCCTACTGGGAACGCAAGCGGCAAATGGTCCGTGCGAGGCGAGCGGACGTTCGATTCAATACCGTGGTTAGTATAGTTGCGAATGCAGCGAGTGATCGACAGACGTTGTCTGTTCCAATTGAGATTCTCGACAGCGATGAACTCATCGAGGATGCCAATGTCCTCGTGTCTGAACATGTATTAGCTCGCCACGGCGACCGCATTGCTTTCTTCCACGAGACATTCTTCGACTATGCCTTCGCGCGCCAGTGGGTATCACGATCCGAATCACTGACCGAGTTCTTGCTGCGTGACGAGCAAGAGCTGTTCCGGAGAGGTCAGGTTCGCCAGATCCTGCAGCACCTCTATGAGCGAGAGCCAGAGAGGTTCAGGACGGAGGCGGTGGCAACACTGACCAGTGATCGGGTGCGGTTCCATATCAAAGAGACAGTGCTCGCGGTACTCTCCACTCTCAACTCGCCTAGTAGTGAAGACGCCGCAGTCATCTCCGAGGTGTCAGCAACCGGTCCGAGCTACGAGGATCAGCTGTGGCTGCACGTCCGCCGTACCCAGTGGTTCAGGCGCTTCTATGAGGATGGTGCCCTTGCGTCCTGGCTTGACAGCAATGACTCCACATCTGAGCAGCGCGCAGTCAATCTCATGATGAGCGCAGCTAGAGAGATGCCTGATGAGGTGGCTGAATTACTGAGTGCTCGCGAATCCGCGCCGGAGTACCTCAACTGGTTGCACTGGGTAGCTCGCTTCTCTAGCCCGGCGCTGAGTCGCAGTTTATTCGATCTCATCCTTGCAGAAGTACGCAAGGGCGGTTTTGATGCGGCTGAGCACGAGCTGTGGCTGGTGACTCACGACCTGGCAAAGCGTCAACCACTCTGGGCTATCGAGCTGATCGAGGCTCGGTTCACCGATCGCGCCGATGCACTTACGCTCGATGACAGTGGCAAAGTAGCTCTGCTCGGTCTAAGCGAGTACGGCGCCTCGGAGCTTGTCCGCGACGCCGCTGCGGCTGAACCACTGGCGTTCGCGCGGGCAGTCGTCTATTACCTACGTCGAGTTATGGCAGCCACAGCGTATGAGACTCGGCCAGGTGATCCAATCCGCGATCGACACTTCTGCGCACGGATTGAGGTTGACGAGCTTGACGATAGGGACATGGGTGATGCCCTATTTTCTGGTGCAGTTCGTGCGTTGGAATCACTCGCTCGAACGGCGCCGGAGGATATCCATTCACTCCTGGAGGATCTCGCCGAAGATCCTCATGACGCAGCGCAGTTCATGCTCTACCGTGCACTAGCCGCCGGAGGGGTGACGTTCGCAGATTGGGCAGCAAGTCTTCTCCTGCAGGGAGGGACTCGGCTTGACTGTGGCTACTTGGGTGATCCCAAGTGGGCAGCACGCCAGCTAGTCAAGGCAATCGCTCCCCACGTATCTGACGATGTGCATAAACGACTCGAAGACTTGTGCCTCGAACTGCGCAACGCCCATGAGGACCAGTATAGTTTCGGGCGGTCTGCGTTTACGTTCTTGTCAGCCCTCGAAGAAGGCCGGCTAACCCCTGTCGGTATCCGGAGGTTGGGCGAGTATCGTCGAAAGTTCGGCCAGAACGCACCAGCGGAACCTGCTGGCATAATTGGCGGCATGATCGGCTCGCCGATCGGGTCAAAGGCAGCCGCAAAGATGTCCGATGACCAATGGCTTACGGCCATGGCTAAGCACAAGGGCGACCAAACGAACTGGAGCACCTTCACAGGCGGTGCCCGTGAACTTTCCTACGTTCTGTGTGAGCAGGTCAAAGCAGATCCGAAGCGATTCGCGCTGCTAGCTCTGAGACTCACGCCTGACTTCAACTCGGCATTCGCACACGGGCTCCTTATGGGCTTCGCTGACGCCGACCGGTCAGAGGATGCCGCACCGCTGATATATGGCGCTGTTCGGCATCTCGCGTCGCTCGGGCACGATGATGTCGATAGATGGCTCGGCAATGCTCTAAGGCGCTACTACCAGGATGTCCCAATCGATCTCGTCGAACTGCTACTTCAGCGTGCCCTCCAGTCGCCGGACCCGGCGGACGATTCGCCGATCTTTACGCGTAACGGCGACGACGGACGGTCCGCAGCCGACATGCACAACAACGCCATTAATACCAGTCGGGGCAGTCTCGCAGAAGCCCTCGGTAACTTGCTGGTTTACGACGCTAATGGCGAACGTACAGAGATAGTCCGTCCCCATCTCAACACACTCGCTAGTGACCCAGTGATCTTCGTTCGTTCGAGCGCCGCGCACATAGTCGCAGCTGCACTACGCCATGCCCGAACTGATGCTGTCTCGGCGTTCAAAGCGCTAATCAACACTGACGACCGGATCTTGGCGGCTGGAACGGTCCAACGTCTAATGCTTTATATCGGCAACGTAGATCCGCATGTTATCGTCCCGGTTATCGAACGCATGCTTGACTCGTCAGACGGCGAAGTCAGGGAAGCTGGGGGAGCCCTAGCTGCATTTGCAGGGCTCGAGTGGAGGCGTCCGGACTTACTTGCGAAGGCGCTCAAAGGTGATTCCGTGACTCGCAAGGGGGTCGCCAAAGTGTGCGCGAATCGCGTTGACCAAACAGCCAATACGACACTTGCATCCGATACTCTGACCGCATTGATGACCGATGAAGATGACGATGTACTTCGGGCGGTCGCTTCGGTCGCTCCGCATCTACGCAATCATCAGCTCAGTCCCTTCGCCGATTTGCTCTCCGCACTAATTGACTCGTCCGCGTACAACCACGCCACACCGCAGCTCCTACTAACCTTGCAGCACGCGCCAGACAGGATTGATAACCTTGTTCTGAAGGCGTCGCAACGGTTCGTCGCCGTCTTTGGTAGCGAGGCCAGTGACATTCGGACAGGTGCTGTTCAGGACGCTCACTACATCAGTGAGCTCGTAGTCCGAAGTCTAGCGCAATCTCGCAGCAGGGCACATAGATCTGCGCTGCTCGACGTGCTGGACAATCTCCTGGAGCTCGGTGTATACGGCATCAGCGATGCGATCGCAGAATCCGATCGGCGGTAGGCTTGTACAAACTCGAACTCGCGAGTAGGTCTTTGCTTGTCAGGCGTCGGTTACCTACAGCGACGTGTGCACGGCCCGACGAGTTTAAGGTTTGTAACCACCACCCAAGCTTTCAGCAAGTGATTTGCATACCTAGTAGTGCGCTCCGCGCGCACGTATCTTGGCGCTCTCCAGCTTGAGGATGTTCAGCACCGTCGTCCGCCCGATTCCAATCTCCTCGGCAACTGCGCGACTTGTCAGTCCGCCTTCATACAGTCGCACCACATCGTCTCGTAACTGTTTCGTGATCCTTGATCGGAAACGGCGGTGGGGTGGTAAGTCCTGGTCAGCACGGTGCTCCCCAAGTCTTAGAGTGTTGGCTTTGGCGCTTGCGAGGACTACCATAGTTAGATAGAAAGAACCACGGTCCTTCGGGGCCGTGGTTCTTTCTTTTTCGCGTAGTTGATCCGGGTTGCGTGTGTGATGGGGACGCCGGGCGGCGACGCCGCGTAGCGGTTTGCTAAGGTGTCGTAGACAAGGTTGAGGCCGTAAGATTTCGATCTTGAATTGCCGATGTAGTTTAGTGGTAGAACATCAGCTTCCCAAGCTGAGAGTGCGGGTTCGATTCCCGTCATCGGCTCCACGATGTGCATAGGTGCTGGCCGAATCTGCGTGGCCAGCTGTGGCAGATTCGGCGTTGGTCTCCACGTTCCAAGAACTCGTTCAACAACAAATGTTCGTGTTCGAATAGACCAATTCTGCGATACTTGCGATACTGGCGCTGCGGTCGTGTAACAAGAGTGGCCGGGGGGAAGATATAGATCACGTATCACACACTCTTGCTATTACCTCGCGATTTCATATTTTCACAGGGGGAGGGCCCAAATATGGCAAAGCGGACTGTCGTCAAATTCGTCGATGATCTGGACGGCAAGGAACTCAAGGAAGCGGTCACCGTCGCCTTCGGCGTGAACGGGCGAGAGTATGAATTCGATACCTCGCCGGCTCATGCCCAAGAATTCGAACAGACTCTCGAGCGCTATGTCGCGGTATCGCGCGTCCCTGGAAGGAGTTTGCGTAGTTTCCGCGATTCCAAGCGCGCTCAGCCGCATACCCAGGCGATTCGCCGCTGGGCGCGCAATAACGGCTTTGCGATCAGCGATCGCGGCCGGATCGCCGCCGAAATCGTTGCGGCATTCCAGGCGGCGCGGTAATTCGCTGGAGATATTTCTCCGTGACGACCACCGGCTGCGGTGTCGTATCCGGCGGATCGAATCTGCCCTGTCCTGTGCGAGCGTCCCGCTAATCTCGAATCGGAGGAAGCAGGCGCATTCGCCGGGAAGGCGCCGTGAACAAGGCACGAGGGCATGACAATGGGGAATTACGCGGATACCTTCCGACGCAGCATCGACGAGCGGGAATCTTTTTGGCTCGCTGCGGCGAGCGCGGTCGACTGGGGTACACCGCCGACAGTGGCACTCGATGCTTCCGCGGCGCCGATCTATCGCTGGTTTCCCGACGGCCGTCTCAATACCGCATACAACGCGCTGGACCGACACGTTGCGGCCGGCCGCGGCGATCAGGTGGCGTTGATCTGGGATTCGGCAATGGTGGGCGAGATTCGTGAATACACCTATTCCGAGTTGCTTGCCGAGGTATCGGCATTCGCCGGTGTGCTGATCCGCCAGGGCGTATCCGCCGGCGACCGCGTGATCATTTACATGCCGATGATTCCGGAAGCGGCGATCGCGATGCTCGCCTGTGCGCGCATCGGTGCGGTGCATTCGGTGGTGTTCGGCGGCTTCGCCGCTCCGGAGCTGGCAACCCGGATCGACGACGCCGCGCCCCGCGTGCTTGTTACCGCCTCCGGTGGGATCGAGCCGGGCCGCACGGTGGAATATCTACCGATCGTGGCGCGGGCACTGCAACTGGCGCACACCCCGCCCACGACGGTCGTGGTGAAAGACCGTCCGCAGATTGCGGGATCGGCTGCGGCGTTGGCCGATGCCGCAGCAACCGACACTCCGTCAACCGGCCGTGTGCACTGGCTGGATTGGGATGATGAGGTGGCGACCGCGCAGCCGGCCGCCGCGGTCGAGGTCGCCGCCACCGACCCCCTCTACATTCTCTACACCTCGGGTACCACCGGTAAACCGAAGGGAGTCGTTCGGGATAACGGCGGCCACGCGGTGGCGCTGACCTGGTCGATGGCGAATATCTATGACATCGGTCCGGGCGATATCTGGTGGACCGCTTCAGATGTCGGCTGGGTGGTCGGCCACTCCTACATCGTGTACGGCCCGCTGCTGGTGGGGGCGACATCGGTGCTCTATGAGGGCAAGCCGGTCGGCACCCCGGACGCGGGCGCGTTCTGGCGGGTCATCGCCGAGCATCAGGTCAATGCGCTCTTCACCGCGCCGACCGCTATCCGCGCCATTCGCAAGGCCGATCCGCAGGCCGATCTGGTCGCCCGGCACGACACGTCATCGTTGCGGGCATTATTCGCCGCCGGTGAGCGACTCGACCCGGACACGTTCGCCTGGGCCGGAGAGGTGCTCGGCGTACCCGTGATCGATCACTGGTGGCAGACCGAAACCGGTTGGGCCATCGCGGCGAATCTACGCGGACTCGAACCCATGCCGCTCAAACCCGGCTCCCCGACCGTGCCGGTGCCCGGATATCAGGTCGGCGTCGTCGACGCTGCAGGCAACCTCCTGGCACCCGGCGTCGAAGGCAATATCGTTATCGCATTACCCCTTCCGCCGGGTACGCTCACCGGGCTGTGGGGAGATGAAGAACGTTTCCGCAGTTCGTACCTGTCGGCATTTCCCGGTTACTACCTCACCGGTGATTCGGGCTACATCGACGCCGACGGTTATGTGTTCGTCCTCGGTCGCTCCGATGACGTGATCAACGTTGCCGGGCACCGGCTTTCGACGGGAAGTATAGAAGCGGTGGTGGCCGCGCATCCGGCGGTAGCGGAATGCGCGGTCATTGGCATTCACGACGAGCTCAAGGGGCAGCGGCCGAGTGGCTACGTCGTCCTTAAGGCCGGTGTGCGCATCGCCCCGGATGACCTGCGTGCCGATCTGGTCCGCATGGTGCGTGAGGAGATCGGTGCGGTGGCCAGCTTCCGTGACGTGACGGTGGTTGCGGCACTGCCTAAGACCCGATCCGGCAAAATCTTACGTAAGACGATGCGCCAGATCGCCGACCACCACGACTATGTGGTGCCCTCCACGATCGAGGATGCCGATGTACTCACCGCTCTCGTGGCGCAACTAGGCGGCGCCGCGCAGTGACAGCCCGCCAATCGCGGCCGGCGCATGTGCAGCCGTCATCGATCATCATCGTATTTCTCGGTGGCATCGTGGGTACCGGGCTGCGCTACGGCCTGGAAAAAGCTTTTGCGCCAGCCGGTACCGAGTGGCCCTGGGCTACCTTCGGTATCAACCTCACCGGGGCTTTTGCACTCGGTCTGTTGCTTGAGACGCTCACCCGGTGCGTCCTTCCCGAGCGTCGCCGCGCCCAGTTCAGGCTTTTCTTCGGTACCGGAGTGTGCGGGTCGTACACGACCTACAGCACCTTTGCCGGGGAGGTCACGATGCTCATACACCGCGGTGCCATCGCCACAGCGATCGGCTATGCGGTGGGTAGCGTTGTGCTGGGAGTGATCTGCGCACAGGCGGGTGCCGTTGCCGCCAGCGTATCCATCCGTGGCGCGCGGCCGGGAGCGTCATCATGATGGGCTGGGCGGTGCCATGATTACAGCAGCGGTGCTGCTGGCGGGAGCCCTCGGTGCGGTCGCTCGCTTCGTTGTCGATGGCGTAGTGAATAAGCGCTGGCCGACGCCCTTTCCGTGGGCGACGGTGATCATCAACGTCACCGGCTCGCTGATCCTCGGGATTCTCCTCGGGTGCGTCATGTTTCATGCCGCACCATCGTCACTATCGGCGATAGCGGGCACCGGATTCTGTGGCGGATACACCACTTTCAGCACCGCATCAATGGATTCGGTGCGTCTGGCGAAAGGCCGGTCGGTGTGGCTTTCGGTGACCAACGCATTCGGTTCGTTGGTGGCGTCGGTGGCCGCCTGCGCACTGGGAGCGTGGCTTGCATGGCTGCTGTAGCCACGGTGAGAACCGTGAAGTTCAGATCACTTCAGTTCGGCGCTCGTCTTATTCAGCACGCGGCGCGCGATGATCAGCTGTTGGATCTGTTGGGTGCCTTCGAAGATGTCGAGGATCTTCGCGTCACGAGCCCATTTCTCCACTAGGAGTCGCTCCGAATAGCCAAGCGTGCCAGTCAATTCCACTACCTTGTTGGTGACGTCGGTAACGGTGCGGCCAGCCTTGGCCTTGGCCATCGATGCCTCAAGGGAATTGGGCTTCTTGTTATCGGCCATCCAGGTCGCGCGGATCGTCAGCAGGTAAGCAGCCTCGAAATCGGCTTCCATCCGGATGAATTCGGCCGCGGCGGCATGTTGATCCTCCGCCGGACGATCGTAATCGATCTCGATGCCAGCCTCTTCGAGGATACGGCGCAGTTCCTCAAGTGCCGCCCGGGTGACCCCGACGGCCATCCCGGCAACCAGTGGTCGGGTGTTGTCGAAGGTTTGCATGACACCGCCGAAACCTTTTTGGGTGTCTACCTCCGGGCTGCCGAGCAGGTTCTCCTTGGGGACGCGGCAGTTATCGAATCGGATGACCGCGGTATCGGAGGCGCGGATACCCAACTTATGTTCAAGACGCACTACTTCAACACCGGGATGTTCGCGCGGCACGACGAAGCTCTTGATCGCCGCGCGCCCGAGACTGCGATCCACCGACGCCCACACCACGATATGAGACGCACGAGATCCGGCGGTGATGAAGATCTTCTCACCGTTGATGATGTAATCGTCGCCGTCGAGGGTCGCGGTCGTGGTAACGGCGGCGGAATCGGAGCCGAAACTCGGTTCGGTGATGGCCATCGCGGCCCACACCTTGCCGAGGTGCTGGAGTTGTTCGTCGGTGGCGACGGCGGCGATCGCCGAGTTGCCAAGACCCTGGTACGGCATGGACAACGTGAGGCCGACATCACCCCAGCAGGCTTCAATGACACTGACGACGGACTGCATGTTGCCGCCATTGAGATTGGCTCCCTCGGGAACCGGCTTCTTTGGCTTCTGGTTGCGGCCGGCGTCGGCGCCGGCCGCCTGCCCGGTCTGCGCAAGACCGTCGTACAGGCTGGCGAGAGTGTCGAGTTCGATGGGGTAGGCGTGTTCGGCCAGATCGTATTTGCGCGAAATCGGACGGAAGATCTCCGCCGCGGCCTGATGCGCCTGGTCGATGGTGGCGTTCAGCTTCCGGGGAAGTTCAAGATTGATAGACATATCAGCAGTTCCTCACTCGTTGGCGTCGTCAGTTGGCGCAAGTCACAGAACGACGATGCCCTCGCCGATGCCCGCGCCGCGCAGGTCGCGGTACCAGCGTTCGACCGGGTGTTCCTTGGTGAAGCCGTGACCGCCGAGTAACTGGATGCCGTCGAGGCCGATCTGCAGACCCTTGTCGATGGTGAGTTTGCGGGCCAGAGCAGCCTCGCGGGCGAAGGAGAGCCCTTGCTCGGCGCGTGCGGCGCCGCGCAGGGTGACCAGTCGAATGGCATCCACCTCAGTGGCGATGGTGGCAACCATGAAGGCCACGGCCTGCCGGTTGGAGATCGGCTCGCCGAATGCCTCGCGTTCATTCACGTAGGGGATCACGTAATCCAGCACGGCCTGTGCGGTGCCGACGGCGAGTGCGGACCAACCCAGTCGAGACAACCGCACCACGTCACGGTAGGCGGCGAACGCGGCATCGCCCTCTTCTTCGCCGAGGAGTGCGGAGGCGGGAACCGCCACATCTTGCAGGAGCAGGCGCCCTATCCCCGCGGCGCGCACACCCATGCCGGGATCGGCCTCGATGACGACGCCCGTCGAGGACGCCTCGACGATGAATAACGCCGGGCGGCCGTCGAGTGCGGCGCCGACGATGAATAGTTCCGCCGAACCCGCTGCGGGAACGAATGATTTGACGCCGTTGAGGCGGTAGCCGCTGGGCACGCGATGTGCCGTGGTCCGTAGCGCGAACGCGTCGAACAGTGCGCGTGGCTCGGCGATGACGACGGCCGACTGCGGTACGTCTGCGCCGGCGAAGTCGGGCAGGTAGGTCTTCTGCTGGCTGTCGCTGCCGAAGTTGGTCAGTGTGGTGGCCACGCCGCTCGGCGCCAGCAGCGGTAGGGCAAGGCCCATATCTCCGTAGGCCATCGCCTCGGCGACCAGTGCGTTGGTGACCACGCCGCGCTCGGACGCCGCGCCCTCGAACTCTTCGGGCACGTTGATCAGGGTGATGCCCAACTCGGCCGAACGGGTGAGGATGTCGTCGGGGGTCGCGGCGTTGGCGTCGGCATCGTGGGCGGCCGGCCGCAGGATCTCTTCGGCGAACTCCTTGACCGTCTCGGCGATCAATGCCTGCTCGTCGTCGGGTGTGAGGTTGAAGTAGTCCTTGGGTGTGGTGGTCAGCCGCTTGGCCTTATCTGCGCCCCCGCCCTGTACGGCCTTGAATGCGCGGGTTGCGGCGCCGAGTGTCTGAAAGCCGGTTTTGGTGCCCTGATAGGCGATACGGTTGAGGGGTTCGCGGATCTTGTACTTTTCAGCGAAATCGGAACCGGCCACTGTGGAAAGCACCCGCATCGCCGTGCCGATGGCGTTGCGCCTATGCGGATTCTTGCCGACGGCGGAGGTATCACGGGGTTCTGCATGAGTGGTCATAGTCACCATTCCTAGAGCGGACGGTTGTAGCGCACAGCTATCTTACTCACTGGTAAGAATAGATCTTACTCATTGGTAAGGTCAATGTGGTGTCTCTGTCGGTGAGCGATCGACCACAACCTGAGGTAGCGGGCGGGCGGTCCGCGCGTCGCCGTGGCGGGCGAGCCCGCCCGCGGGCAGAGTGGACGGCATGGAGATCACCCACTTCGGCCATTCGTGTGTACTCGTCGACATTGATGGTTCACGTATCCTCTTCGACCCCGGAAACTTCTCCCACGGTTTCACCGGTCTCACCGGTCTCGACGCAATCCTGATCACCCATCAGCACCCAGACCACTGTGATGTGACCCGCCTACCCGATCTGGTCGCGGCCAACCCGCAGGCCGTTCGGTTCGCCGACCCGCAGACCGCGGCACAACTCAACGCCGACGATGTGGCCGGCGAGTGGATCGCGGCGCACGCCGGGCACCAGGTGGATATCGGCGCGGTCACCGCGCGTTTCACCGGTGGGCGCCATGCGGTGATCCATCCCGAGATTCCGGTGATCGACAACGTGTCCTACGTGCTCGACACTGCCGCCACGCCGGGCCGGTTCATGCATCCTGGCGATTCCTTCTACATTCCGTTCGAGCGCATCGACGTGCTCGCGCTGCCGTCTGCGGCCCCCTGGATGAAACTCAGCGAATCCGTCGACTACCTGCGCGCGGTATCGCCTCGGGTCGCGGTGCCTATTCACCAGGCGATCCTGGCGGATGCGGGCACCGCCATCCACTACGGACGGCTGGCCGAGATGAAGAACAAGGACACCGAATTCGTGGTGCTCGGCGAGGAATCGGCGACGCGGGTGTGAGCGGGGGCGTCGCTGGCTCAGGCGGGTGGTGTCAGCGCGCCCAGGACGTCGCCGTGCAGCAGTCCGTTGGTCGCCACCGCGCTGCCCCCGAACGGTCCGGGGGTGCCGTCGAGCGCGGTGAATGTGCCGCCGGCCTCGCGCACCAGGATGTCGAGGGGGGCCAGATCCCACAGCGACACTTCCGGTTCGGCCGCGACGTCGACCGCGCCCTCCGCCACGAGGCAGTAATTGAAGAAGTCGCCGTAGCCGCGGACCCGCCACACCTGGTCGGTGAGATCGACGAACCTCTCGCGCAATCCCCGCGCCGCCCAACCTGACAGGCTCGCGAAGGACAGGCTCGCCGAGGCCAGTTCGCCGACCGCGGACACGGTGATCGGTCGCGGCGGTGCGGCGTCGAAGGAAGTGAAAGCGCCCTGGTCGCTCGCGGCCCACCAGCGTCGGCGCAATGCCGGCGCCGAGACCACGCCGACCACCGGGACTCCCTCGACGAGCAGTGCGATCAGCGTCGCCCACACTGGCACGCCCCGGACGAAGTTCTTCGTCCCGTCGATCGGATCGATCACCCACTGGCGTCCGGCCACCACGGCATCGCCGCCGAATTCTTCGCCGAGGATCTCGTCATCGGGTCGTTGCGAGAGTAGATGGTCGCGAATCATCCGCTCGCAGGCGAGGTCGGCGTCGGAGACCGGGGTGAGGTCGGGTTTCTCCGTCACGGAAAGGTCGAGGGCACCGAACCGCGCCATCGTGAGTTCATCGGCCGCATCCGCCAATGACAGGGCGAGAGCGAGATCGTCACCGGGGTCTGCGGTATCGGAAGCCAGTGGCATTCGAACAGCCTACGCAGTCCGATTCGCCCGGGCTGTCAGGGAGTCTCGGTAGGGTTGAGTCATGCTGATCACCATCGTCTTCGTCGTGTTGCTGGCCGGGCTCGTCGTGGTCACGGTCAGGGGATTCCAAGCGCGGGGCGCTGGCGGGACCGGTGGCAGGGGGTCTGGTGGTGGGGGGCTCGGCGGTGGCCGGGGGAGGGGTGCCGGCTACGCGCAGGGCACGCTGACGGTGACCGGCGTGTCGGACCGCCCCGACGCAGACAGCAAGGGCCAGGCCTTCTGCACCGTATCGGGCACGATCGTCGGTCCGGGTACCGCTCCGACGGAGGTATACGGCCAGATGATCCTCGACCAGGGCCAGCCATGGCCGTATCTGGGTTCGGACCATCCGGTGGTGTACAAGCCGGGGAAGGCCGAGTCGTCGTGGCAGTTCGGTGCCCTGCCGCCGCAGGATCCCCAGTCGCCGACATACGAGCCGCCGACATACGAGCCGCCCCGGCAGTGACTGTCGGGGGGTTCGCAGACGGCGCCGCTCGGCGGTCTCGCACAGTGGGTACCCTGGTAAACCGTGCAACCCGACGTGACAATCGATCTCGAATCCCTCGCCGCGACTCTGACAACTGTCGAGAAGGTCCTCGACGTCGATGAGCTGTCGCGGCGGATCGATGAGCTTGAAATGCAGGCGTCGGATCCGGATCTGTGGAATGACCAGGAACACGCCCAGAAGGTGACCAGCGAGCTCTCGCACGCTCAGTCGGAGCTGCGTCGGGTGACGGCGCTGCGGCAGCGGCTGGAGGATCTGCCGGTCCACTATGAGCTGGCCGAGGCCGAAGAAGGCGCAGCCCGCACCGCGGCGCTCGCCGAAGCGGATGAGGAGCGGGCCTCGCTCCGCGCCGACATCGAGGCGATGGAAGTCAAGACGATGCTCGCCGGCGAATACGATCAGCGCGACGCCCTGGTCAACATCCGGGCCGGCGCGGGTGGCGTCGATGCTGCTGACTGGGCGTTGATGCTGATGCGGATGTATGTGCGCTGGGCCGAGCAGCACGGATACGGCGTCGAAGTCTATGACACCTCCTACGCTGAGGAAGCGGGCCTCAAATCGGCCACCTTCGCGGTGAAATCGCCCTACATGTATGGCACGTTGTCGGTGGAGCAGGGCACCCACCGGCTGGTGCGGATCAGTCCCTTCGACAACCAGGGACGGCGGCAGACGTCCTTCGCAGAGGTCGAGGTGCTGCCCGTGGTGGAGACCACCGACCACATCGACGTCGACGAGAACGACGTAAAGGTCGACGTGTATCGGTCCTCGGGCCCCGGCGGGCAGTCGGTCAACACCACCGACTCCGCGGTGCGGCTCACGCACATTCCCACCGGGATCGTGGTGACCTGCCAGAACGAGAAAAGCCAGTTGCAGAATAAGGCGTCGGCGATGCGGGTGTTGCAGGCGAAGCTGCTCGAACGTAAACGCAAAGAAGAACGCGCCGAGCTCGACGCCCTCAAAGGTGACGGCGGTTCGAGCTGGGGTAACCAGATGCGTTCGTATGTGCTGCATCCCTACCAGATGGTCAAGGATCTGCGCACCAACGTGGAGAGCAATAACCCCGCCACCGTCCTCGACGGCGATATCGATGCATTCATTGAGGCGGGAATCAGGTGGCGGATGGCTGATGCCGGCGCCTGAGGCGGTATTGCTGGCCGCTGATTCGAGCACCGCAACCGAGCAGCTGATCGGGCGGGCGTATGTGTGGCTGGCCACCTCCGGCCTGGAGATTTTTATCTGGATCCTCGGGGCGATCCTGGTCATCCGCTTCATTCGTTGGTCGGCTGACAAGTACGCCGCGCGCCTGGCATCGCAGTTCGACAATAGCGATCTGATCGTGCAGACCGAGGACGCCAAGCATCGCCGCGCACTGGTCGATGTGGTGGCGTGGTCGTTGATCGTCGCGGTGGGTGTCGTGGTCATCATCCGCATTCTCGTGGTGTTGGGAGTGCCCATCAGCGGACTCACGGGGCCGGGTGCGGTGGTCGGGGCGGCTCTCGGTTTCGGCGCGCAACGAGTGGTGCAAGACATCCTCGCCGGGTTCTTCGTCGTGGCGGAGAAGCAGTACGGCTACGGCGATGTCGTGAGTCTCACGGTGACCGCCAATGGCATCGCCGAGGGCACCGTCGAAGATGTCACGCTGCGCATCACCAGATTGCGCACCACCGAGGGGGAGGTGATCACCGTCCCCAACGGTCAGATCATCAAAGCGTCGAATCTTTCCAAGGACTGGGCGCGGGCCGTGGTCGACGTGCCCATTCCGGCCGACGCAGATATTTCGGTTGCCCACGATGTACTCGCCGACGTGGGTCACGCCTTCTACGACGACCCGCAATGGCATGACATCCTGCTGGATGCGCCGTCGCCGCTCGGCGTGACCAGCCTCGAATTGGATTCAGCCACCGTGCGGATCGTGACCCGCACACTGCCGGGTAAACAATTCGAGGTCAGCCGAGCGTTGCGCGTCAAGATCGTGCAGGCGCTGGCTCATGCGGGAATCACCGTGGCCCCCGGCCGCGACGTTGAAGCCGTGGGCGGGCTGCCCTTCGCCGACGAACTTTCCCGGGACGGCGGCAAGTGATGGAGGCGGAGTCGGCGCCTGAAGGTGGTCTCCCCGGGAGTGGTTTCATGGCCAGATTGCGACGACCACGCGACTGGGGGCATATCCCGCGGACACGCGTGCGCACCAGCACCGCGGTGGTCGGGGTGCTGTTCATCGTCGCCGTGGTGCTCTATGGCTATACCTCGCAGCGATACGGGGTGGTTTCGCCGGTCTCCGCGCCGGTGGGCCATGATCGCAGCACCAGCACGCCCGTTGCTCCGTCTTCGCTGCCTGCGGCATCGTCGGTGAGCGTCACATCAACCCCGACACACACCGATGAATCAGGCCAAACGACCGAATCAGCCCAGATCCCTACGAGCGGGCTCAATGTGCCGTCAGGCACATCACATTCCACCACGCCGTCGACAGTGCAGACCGTTCCTGGGCAGATCCTCCCCGGCGTGCCGGGGGCGAC
>JASGFW010000035.1:0-33072 GCA_047605305.1 Gordonia sp. (in: high G+C Gram-positive bacteria) | reverse complement strand
AGTGAATACTCCTGTGAGATAAGGGTAATCCGTATGATGTTGTGCCCGAATTCCGGGCATAACATCATACGGATCGGGTGGCCGTGGGAAGCCAGTAGTGGTGAATAGGCTCGTGACGCCCGCGTTCTCGTGCGTACGCGTCGGGGGCGCGTATCTTCCGTAGCGTTCCGCCGGCGGCGAGTGCGGTGCGCTGCGACGCGATATTGCTGTCATCGCAGGTCACCAATACCTGCTGTAGGCCGAGCTGGGCGCTCGCGTAGTCGAGGACCTCGCGCAGCGCGCGGGAGGCGATGTGTTTGCGGCGTTCGGTGGGGCGTATCCCATAGCCGATATGCCCGCCGAGTTCGGCGAGATCGTCATTGAGTATGTGGCGCAACTGGATTGAACCGAGGTAGCGGTCGTTGCGGAGGATCCACCAGGTGGTTGCGGGGATGGCGCCGTCAGCGGTCGATGCGAACGGCATGCGGTTGAGTGCTTCCACCCACCGGGCGAAGTCGCCGGCGTGGTCGAGACAGAGTCCGGCAGCGTCGGCCAGCCATATCCCAGACCCCGGCTGGTGGCTGCCTGCGCCGCCCCATTCGTCGCGTGCGTCCAGCCACGACTCATGTAGCGCCGCATGCGGTATCGCCAGCTCTATGGGCATGGCAGGGATTCTCTGCCCCACGTCGGCATCGGTCAACCGGGTTTCATTCCCGCATTAGCTAGGTGGACTTCTCCGGTGAGTTTTCCGGTACCCGCACCGCCTCGAAAGACACCTGGCGGCGGATCGCGAAGCCGATGGATTCGTAGAGCCGGATGGCGTTGACGTTGGTTGCGGAGGCATGCATAAACGGTGTCTCACCGCGGGCGCGGATGCCGTGGGCGACGGCCCGCACGAGCCGAGACGCATAGCCATTGCCGCGATAGTCGGGGTGGGTGCATACGGCGCTGATCTCCGTCCAGCCCGGCGGGTGAAGTCGTTCGCCGGCCATGGCGACGAGCTGCCCGTCGCGGCGGATACCCAGGTAGGTACCCAAGGTGATGGTGCGGGGCAGGAACGGTCCAGGTTTAGTGAGTCCGATGAGGTCAAGCATCTCCGGCACATCGGCGGCCCCCAGTACTACTGCTTCGGGTTCAGCTGCGGTCACCACACCACGATCCACCAATTGCACACCGGCACCGCGGATCACTACTTCCCAACCCGGAGGGGGTTCAACCGACACTGTGGCCAAGGGCATGATCGCACCCGGGCCGAGAAGTGCTGCGGCATCGGCCCAGTCGTTGTCGTCCGGGGGATCGGGGAGTGCGACGAATGGTGATACGTCGGCCGGATAACGCAACACGTTGCCGCGCCGCTCGGCGAAATGCGCATGTGGACCGCGCAACGAGGCAAGCGCCGGATTCTCCAGCACATACTCGGAATAGTTGGTGTCCGCTGTAGTCATCGTCGTATCCTGTTCTCCCGAAGCGGGATTAGTCTCGTGGTCGATCCCCGACATCCCCGCCGACGGAGAACGCTGGCGGTAGTGTCCCATTGAGTGCGTGGTCACCGAGGACGCGGGCCCGGAACGGGTAGGGATTGTGGGAGACCAGCGCCCGCGCATTGCGCCAGTGCCGGTCGAGATTAAGACCGATATCCAAGGACGAGGCTCCCAGGATATCGAGCAGATGCGCGGTTGTCGCCAACGCCAGCTCGCCGAGCACCACCTGCGCCGATCCTACGGCCAGCTCGGCACGGACGAATCCTGCGTCCACCTCCGCGGGTGAACGGGTGGGATCTCCCCACCCCTGCCACGCCCGTTCGAGCGTGCGGCCGAGGCCGTCGATCAGTAGTTCCGCCGAGTCGGCCGCGGCCTGTGCCCGCCCGATCTGTTCCTGAACCACCGCGTCGTGGCGTGGTAAAGATCCGGTTCCGGTGAAGTACACGCGGGTCTTGGCCCGCACGACATTGGTCAGGTCGGTGGCGGCGGCGCGCAGCACCCCGGCCAACGCGGCGAGCAGGATCGATTGGTGCAGGCCAGAACCCACGCGTCGGGGGCCGTCTCCGGTGGCTGGCCAGCGCACCTCGTCGGCGGAGACGGCGACATCGTCGAAGATCGTGGTCGCGGTGGCGGTGAGTCGCTGGCCAAAGCCGCGCCAGTCGTCGAGCAGGGTCACGCCTTCCCTGTCCACCGGTACCACCGGTATCACCGGTGTGCCCAGTTCATCGACGGCACCGACCGGAATCCATTGCGCGAACGCATTTCCGGTGCCGTAGATCTTTCGGCCGGTGAGTCGGTAGCCGCCGTTGCCGTCGGCGCGCAGCACCGTTGATACCTGGCCCAGCACCGAGCCGCGCGGCTCGGTGGTGCCGCTGCCGAAGAGATCACCACCGGCCACCCGGGCCAGCCATACTTCTGCGTCGGCCGCGCCGTGCAGAAGTAGTTCTACCTGAAAATAGTGTTGGCGCAATGCTTGTGGAAGATTTGAGTCGGCCGCGCCCAGGTCGATGAGCGCCAGCAGTAGCTGACGAATACTCGCCCCGTGCCCGCCCTGCTCACGCGGCAGTCGCAGCGCGCCGAAACCGGCTTCACGCAGTGCGCGTACCTGTGCGTGGGGTAACTCCAGGTTGCGTTCGCGTTCGGCGGCGCCAGCGGCTATATCGGTGAGTAGCGCCGTGAACCGGCCACGGAGTTCGTCGTCGTCGGGGTAGTGGGAGGTGACGGTCATTGCTGGGCGTCCTTCGGTGTCTGTGCCTGCGCGCGTTGCGCGACGAGTTGTGCGCGAGCCCGCCGCGCGGGGTGGCTCTCGGGGAGGTATGGTCCGGCGCCGACCAGTTTTTCACGCAGTGTGCCGGGAGAGTATTCCGCCCGCATCAGCCCGCGCTGCACCAGGATTGGGCGCACATGGTCGACAAAATCGACGAAGGTTCCTGGTGACACCAGGTATTGCACATTGAGTCCGTCCACACCGGCCTGGCGCCATAACTCGATTTCATCGGCGATCTGCTCCGGGGTGCCCACCGCGTGGCGGTTGGCGGCCCACCGCACCGCCGACTCGAACGTCCACCCTGCATCGGGTACCGCGCCGAGAGCCTGGCGAGTCAATGGGCTTGGTGTCGAGGTGTTGAGAATGTCGGCGACTCGCGCCGACCGCTCGAAAATCGACAGATCTTGCTGCCAGAATCCGCTGAGCTTGGCCAGGATTGAGTCGAGGGTTTGGCTTTCACGGAGCTCGGCGTCCAGGCGCGCGGCCTCCGATTCGGTGCTGCCCACCACGAATCCCAATCCGCCCAGGATCTTGACGTCGGCACCCGACCGCCCGGAAGCGACGGCCGCGGCCCGTAATCTCCGTACGCTATTCGGCGCGGCTTCGCGGCCACCGGAGGTGAAGAGTACTTCGGCGTTTCGGCCGGCGAAGTCGATGCCGGTTCCCGATGCGGCGGCGTTGAACAGGAACGGTGTGCGCTGCGGCGACGGCTGCGTCAGATGGGGTCCGGGCACCGTGTAGTAGGGGCCGACATGATCAACGGTGTGCACTTTGGACGGATCGGTGTAGATGCCACTCGCGCGGTCGGCGACAACCGCGTCATCGTCCCAGCTTGCCTCCCACAACTTGTAGGCGGCGCTCACGTAATCCTCGGCGCGGGAGTACCGTTCGTCGTGACTGGGTAAGCCGGGATGGCCGAGATTGCGGCCGGCGCCGGGTAGGAAGCTGGTGACGATGTTCCAGGCGATCCGGCCATTGGTGAGGTGATCGAGCGTGGAGATCTTGCGCGCGAAGGTATACGGCGGTTCCTGCAGGATGTTCTCGGTGAGCGCGAACCCCAGGTGACGTGTTTCCCACGCCAGAATCGGAATGAGTACCGCCGGATCGTTGACGGGAGTTTGCATTCCGCTGGCGAGGGCGGCGTCGGCGGTGCCGCGGTAAATGTCATATGGGGCCAGCACATCGGCGAAGAACAGCACATCGAAGCGGCCGCGTTCAAGCAGTTTGGCCAGATCCACCCAGTACTGGGCGGAATTGAGTTCGGTCTGGCGGCTGTCGGCGCGCCGCCACGCGCCGTGATCGTGGTGGGACAGCACGAATTCATTGAAGGCGCTGAAGATCAGCGGTCGCGGTTCACCACTCATTGCTATTCCCCTTCGGTGCGGGCAGACGCAGGATTGCCGGTGAGTACATCCCGGCCGATCACCCCGGAAAGCACCTCGGTCGAATGGGCCATCAGCTGGCCGGCCTGAGCGTCACGCAGATGCCGCTGGATGGGTGAGGTGCGCAGGTATCCGCTGCCGCCGCCGACCCGCACCGCCAGCGCTGCGGCGTCTACCGCAGCCCGGTTTGCCAGCAGCTTCGCCGGACCGAAAAGCGCCACCGCCGACGGCTCGCCGGCGTCGGCGGCGCGCAGCGCGTGGAGCCAGTACGCCGCGGCGGCCTCGATACGGGTATGGACATCGGCGACGGCGAACTGCACCCATTGCTGTTCGGCCAGGGGGCGGCCGTCGATGGTCCGGCCGCGTGCGTGATCGGCCAGTGCGGATAGTGCGGCGTCGGCGATACCGAGCGAAATGCCGGCCAGACCGGCGGCGACGTAGTTACGGTGGTCGGCATCGGGTGCGGCGCCCCGCCGTTCATGCGGCAGTAAGGTATTGCGGAAGCCCAGCAGTTGGCTGCGCGTGCCGCGTAGGCCGAGTGAATCCCAGATCGGGGTCAGTTCGATGGTGTCGTCGATTCCGATGCCGAAGAACGCCGGCTGACCGTCGACGGCGGCGTTCACCAGTAGGTGGTCGGCGATTTCACTACCGGAGACAAATCGCTTGGCCCCATTGAGAATAAAGCCACCCGGTGCGGGTATCGCCTCTTGCTGCGGACTGAGAAACAGGTTGCCGCTGGCTGGTTCGGAGAGCGCGTTGGCGAATCGATCTCCACGCACCAGTGCGTCGGCGAAATAGGAACCCAATGTGTCACGGGTGAGTTGGGCCAATCCGACGGCAGCCCCGATGTGCATCGTCCACACGGTTGCCACCGCCGGGTCGGCTGTGGCGAGTGCCCGTACGACGGCGCCGAAGAAGAGGTAGCTGCCGTCACCGCCGCCATCGCGGGCGGGCAGGGTCAATGCGTCGAAGCCTGCGGTACCTAGCCAGCGAAGTTCCGCTTCGGGCAGGGTGGCGTGAGCGTCGTTATCGGCTGCGGCCGCCGCGATCGACGGCAGCCGGTCTGTGAGCGTGTCCCAGAGTGCGCGTTCGTCGGCTCGGGTGGGCTCGATCACCACATGGGCGGGCATCGGCGTCCTTTCGGTGGAATGGGGTGTGGTCAGGCGGGGGCCGCACGATTAGTCGATGGGGCGAAACCTCAGCAGCACAATCTCTTCGGCTACCGAGAGCACGGTGTAGACGATGGTTGCCGACGCAATCAGCACCGCGCAGATTGACCACACCGCGTCGTATTCGGATTGACCTGCAGCCTCGGCTAATTGGTTTCCCGAACCAGTTCCGGTAACGAGCCATTCGGCGATCAGCGCGCCGGAAATCGACTGCGGGACGGCAATTCGTGCGGCGGTGCACAACGCCGGCAATGCCGAGGGCAGCGACACTTTCACCAGACGTGCCCACCGGCCGCCGCCGAAGACGGCCACCATATCCAGCGCCTCGCCGCGTGCGCCGGCGATTCCGAATGAAATGGTCACCAGCGCGGCGAAGAAGACGACGATGAAACCTATTGCGGCGAGCCCACGATCGCCGCGACCGCAGACTAGGATCACCAGTGGGGTGAGTGCCACCAAGGGGAAGGTGCGCAACACCATCGCCGTCGGCATGAAGGTGAGCGCGGCGGCAGGTACCAGGGTGAACACGACGGCGATCACCAATGCACCGATCAACCCTGCCCCGTAGCCGATGATCGCGTCGTGCAGGGTGTGGCCGACTCCGTCGAACACGGTGTGGCGATGATCGGCGGCGCCCGGACCGCTCACGAGGTAGGCCCACACATCGGCGGGGGTTTTGCCAATGAACGAGCTGATATCGAATGCCCGCAACGCCGCCCACCAGCCGACTACCAGCAGTGCGCCGATACCAAGGAAGGTGAGGGTGCGCCGCGCCACGGCGAGAAGGATCGCCACGGCGCGTGCACCAGCCGATGAGCCACGACGGCCGCTGAGCGGTGCGGCGGTCACCATCGTCGGCTCCCGGGTAGCCACGGCAGCAGCACGCGGCGCAGCACACCCATGAGGCCGTATCCGCCCGCAGCGACCACCGCCGCACTCAAGCCGAAGATCCAGGTGCGTTGGACCTGGATGTCACGCGAGGCCACCGCCAATGCGACGCCGATCCCAGAATCCACGCCGCCCAGATACTCGCCCAGGATCGCCCCGAGTAGTGCAGAGGGCACCGCGATCTGAAGCGCCGCGAACACCGCGGGCGCCGCGGCGGGCAGTCGTACCTTGCGGAAACGATCCCACCGGTTGCCGCCGTAGACGGCGATGATGTCATGTTCGACAGCTCTACTGGAATGCAGACCCAGCAGCGCGCCGACAAGGGTGGAGAAGAATACGGCGATCGCCGCGAGCAGGATGGATGGTAGGCGGCCGGTGGTGACCGCCAACAGTACCGGTCCGATCGCGGCGGCCGGGGCGCATTCGACGAACAGTGCGAGTTGGCCGGCCGCACCGGCCAGCGGCGGAATGATCATCACCACAGCGGCGAGGAGCAGCGCGGCGCCCACCCCGGCCACATAGCCGCGCGCGGCGCTGCCCGCCGTGATCGCGACCTGGTGCAGGTAGTAATAGGGGCCGTCTTTGCCGATTTGGGTGACCAGTGCCGCCGGTGAAGGAACGACCTTCGACTGTGCGAAGAAGGTGTCGGCGACGACCCACCAGCCGACGACGAGGATCGCGGCACCGGCTAATCCGTAGCGCAGGTCGAGGATTCGGTCAGTGCGCATCGGCCGCCGCACCGCCGAAGAGCAGATCGCTGAGCCGGTCGGCGAGTGCACGCGCCTCGGGGGAGCGGATGGTTTCCGTCGTCCGGGGCCGAGGCAGGTCGATCGGTACGATCTCCACGATCCGTCCTGGCCGTGGGGAGAGTACGGCCACCGCATCGGAGAGCAGTACGGCCTCGTTGATGCTGTGGGTGACCATCAGCGTGGTTGCCGGTCGCTGCAACCAGATCCGCTGCAGTTCGAAGTTCAGTCGCTGGCGGGTCATATCGTCGAGCGCGCCGAAGGGTTCGTCGAGTAGCAGCAATTCGGGTTCGACGACCAGCGCGCGGGCGATCGATACTCGTTGGCGCATACCGCCGGACAGCTCCGCGGGCCGGGCCCGCTCGAAGCCGCCCAGCCCGACCAGCTCGATGAGTTCGGCGATCCGCGAGCGGTCGACGTGTCGTCCGGCCAGTTCCAGCGGCAGCGCGATATTGCGGCGTACGCTGCGCCACGGCAGGAGCGCGGCATCCTGGAATGCCACGCCGATCGCCGTGTCGCGTCGGTCGAGGCGGCTCACCTGTTCGCCGTGCACCCTGGCCTGCCCGCTGCTGGGGGTGTCCAGGCCGGCCAGGATGCGCAGGATCGTCGACTTACCGCATCCCGAGGGTCCGACGACGGAGATGAAACCGCCGCGCGGGGTGGTGAAACTGATGTCGCTCAGTGCCTGGACCCGGCGGGCGCCCTTACCGAACCATTTGCTGACTCCGATGATGGCTAGGCCGTCATCGGGAAGTTCGGCGTGTGGCCCGCCGGGATCGGTGGGAGACGAACTCACTTGTGAACCAGCGTCAGATCCGGGTTCTTGGCGTATACGTCGGCGATGAGCGAGGTGTCGAATAAGCCGTCTGCGGTGGTGGTGATCCCGGTCAACGCCAGGGCGTCAAGGTTGCGGCTGACTGCGGCGGGGGTGATAATGCCGATGCCGCCGGACCGTGATTCATCGGTGAGGATCAGCTTCGATTGCTGCGCCCATTCGAGTTTCGCGTTCGTCTTGTCGTACTTCTGATCTTTGCCGTAGTTGTCGATCACCAGGTCAAGAGCGGCGTCGGAATCGTCGAAAGCGGCCTTCCAGCCTTGGGCGAATGCGGTGAGGAATGCGGAGATCTTCTCGGGCTGCTCTTGCAGAGTCTTATGCGTGACCACCACGGACTCGGCTCCGTAGGACAGTCCGTAGTCGGCGAGGAAGAAGTCCTGTGCCTTGAACCCCGAGGCCACCAGTGGCACCGCGCCGCTGCCGTAACCCATGTAACCGTCGATCTTGCCCAGTTTCAGGTCGTTCTGTGCGTCGCCGTAGGGCACCACGTGGACTTTGCTGGCGTCGATGTGGTTTGCCTTGAGGAAGGCATCCCAGCTGATCGAGCTGGGTGCGGCCACCGCGATGGTCTTACCGATCAGGTCGTGGGGGTTGTTGATGGGTTTGCTTTGCGCGGAAACCAGTGTGTAGGGATTCTTCTGGTAGGTGTTCGCCACGATCCGCAGATCGGCGCCCTGCTGGTTGGCCTTGGCGATGTCGGCCACTCCGCCCAGTGCGATCCATGCTTTGCCGCTCGATAGTGCGGTGGCCGCCGATACGCCGCCGATGCCGCCGGCCAGGAAGGTCACCTTGCCGAAGCCGGCCTGGGTGAAGTAGCCCTTGGCATCGGCCGTGAATTCGCCGGCGAATTCCCAGTTTTTGAGCCAGTCAAGTTGTACGGTGATGTCACCGTATTTCGCTGTCGAAGACGATCCGGACGCCGCGGGCGCTGAGGTGTCGCTCTGCTCCGACGAGCATGCGGCCAGGCTTAGGGTGACCAAGGTGGCGAGCAGCGCTCCGGCAAGGCGGAATCTACGCAAACTCCCGAGCTTCGACATGACGTGGCTCTCTCTATTGACGTGGGGGGATGACGTTGCGGCGGACCGTTGCCGTCGCAACGTGCCGACAGGTTCCATACGCTAGCAGCGCCATCGTTATCAATCGCACGGCCGCTGTAGGCATGCATGTCGTGGAACCGCAGGTGAACAGGGGATTCTCTGAATCTCTCGGCGGCGCTGATTGGCCGAGCCTGGCCTCCAGTTTTAATTTTGGAGACTTTAATGGTGCCGGCTCAGGGCAGCGACGCGGCGAGCGTCCACAGCTGCGGATCGGGGCCGGAGCGGTCGATCGGGCTGAATATGACATCGGTCGCTCCGGCGTCGAGATGGCTCTGCACTTTTCGCCGGATCGTTGCGGCGTCGCCGATGGTGCGCGGTCCGGCGAGAAAAGGCAGTGTCCCGTCGGCTAATTCGCCGGTGACCTGTAACGCGCGGGGCCCCATGGCGGCCACATAGACCGGTAGCGGTGATCCGCCGGCCAGCCTGCTGGGCCAGGCGGGACTCGCGGTGAATTCCCGTGCCGTGGAAATCGACGTCGCCGGTATCGAAGACAGATCGCAGCACGGTGAGGTATTCGCGCAGCCGGGCAATCGTGTTGGGCGGTGCGATCCCGAATGCTTTTCGCTCGATGTCATGCGCACCCAACGCCAGCCCGAGACGGAAGTTACCGCGCGCGGCGGCCTGGGCGGTTTGTGCCTGTGCGGCGAGCACCAGCGGATGTCGCGGATTAAACGGCACCGCAGCGGTTCCGACGTTCATGCCGGGTACGGCCGCGCCGATCAGACCCGCTAGCGAGATCGCGTCATGATCGAACTGCTGGCCGATCCACACGCTGCGCACGCCGAGCTCATATGCCTGGCGGGCTTGCCCGATAAAGCCATCGACGGCGTTCGTAGCGTCAGCGGGGGTTAATAACACGATTCCGGTCTTGAACCCAAGTAACGCGTGGAACGGCGTCGGTAATCCTGCCCCGCTCATTCGAACCGCGCAGGTAAACTCGATGACGACGCTCGCCGCGATGGGATTTTCCGGCGCGCGGCACCCGAATACGCACAACGCGAGAGCATGACAACGATGGCCCACAATGGTTCGCCGGACGCCGATGCGGAGCGGCCGGTACCGCACCGCAGCCCGACGAGTGCGGAAATTCGTCAGTGGTGCGATTCATCGTGTGTAACCGGGGATCGTGGTGAGCTGAGCACAATCGGGGCGTTACTGATCGCATCGGGTTATCTGACGCCGGCCGGGCGGGCGATTCTGGTGCGGCGGATCTCCACGGGACTGCCCCTACCGTCCCTACCGGCAGGCTTCGCCGACCTGCGGCGGCTGCAGCGTGCCATCGTTTCGCTTGAACACCAGCTGGGTGCGCCGATGGTGCCGGGTGTGGTGGCTGCGGTACTGCGTAATCGGCTGAACGGGTTGTTGCGCCGCCGCGAGGACGCGCGTAAATCGATTGTGGCCGCCAAGGGCGTTTTCGCCGGCAGCACCCGGGCGGTCCGCCGGGAACGGCGCGAAAATGTCTACCTTGAGATGGATGAGCGGGAACGGCTCTTCGCCGGTCTGCTCTGCACGCCGAGCCCGAATGTGAACGCCTCGAGCACGATGCGCCGGGTGGGTAGTGTCGCGGTGGAACGGATCGCCGGGGTGGTTGGCCAGGTGGCGGCACGCTCGGGCCGCCCGCGGGCGGGGCAGTGGGCCACCCAGATCTCGACCGGCTCGGTGGCCCATATTCCCCCGTACAGTGGTGCGGTAGAAGGGGTTTCAGCGGCGGCGCCGGGCGCATCGCATTTTGTCGACGGTTATGAGACGCTGCTCTTCATCGCGGCCCACTACTATGACCGCATCACGATCAATCCGGCGTGGCGCTCCGATCATTTCGCGATGCAGCGCACCCAGGTGAATCTGCATGCCGAACTCGCTGAGATTGCCGCCGACGTGATCGCGTTGCGTGCGGTGCGGGTCGAGCTGGACCGAGCCAAGCGCAGCGGCGGCTTCGATCACGCCTTTGCCGAGCAGATCGACCGACGCGAGAGCGTTTTGCGACCGGTATGGACCGAACTGATCGACCGGGTGCAGGCGCTCGCCGAGGTGGCGCACGTCGTCGAATCGGCGGCGGTCGAATTGCGGATTTTGGCCGAATATAACAGGGCCGCAACCATTGATGACCGCATTGATGCGCTGATCGCTCGTTCGGGGGATCGCGAGATCTCCGTCGATAACGCCAAACGCCTTACCGAGCAGGTGCGCAGCGGCGAGGAGCAGCTGCGGATCTATCGAGATGTATTGCAGGGCAATATTTCCCGTATTTCACCTGTGGTACCGAGGGAATTGCCCGCACGCTACGAGCCGTCGTAAAAACCGGTCAGCGCGACCACGCCCGCAGCTGATCCTTCTCCGTCGCTGTCAGCCGCCGCAGCGTGTGCGCCTCGATATCGACGACAGCCATCTGCGTGCTCGCCACGCATGCGGCCCGCGCGGAATCAGGCGTCCTACGGCTGCGTATCTCGTATCCGATGGTGAAGTCCACGGATCGGAACTCCTTGATCCACATGCTGATTCGCAGTGGTGAATCCTCATGTCGCAACTGGGCCTGGTAGCGAATGTCGACGTGCACGATCATCGCGCTCATAATGAGGCTACTCAAGTCGCCTCCGGCGCCCGGTGTGCCTTGCGCTGATGGGTCAAGAAGCGTGCCGTCATGTCCGGTGCGCAGCCACTCGATGCGCGCCTCCTCCATGAGAGTCACCACGCGGGCGTGATTGATGTGACCGAATGCATCCATATCCGACCATCGCACCGGAATATGCGCGGTAAAGGCGAATTTCGTGGCCGAACAGCCCGCCGCGGCCTCCGCTGGCTGCGGGGAATTCTTCGCTGGTGTCACAGTCGTGTGCCTGATGGCGATGTCAGCGTCGCGCTGCCCATCGTTGGGCGAATGCGAGGAAGGTATCGTTCTCGCTCGCATCGGTGACGGTGACGCGCACGCCGGCGTCGGCGAAGGGGCGGATCACCACCCCGGCGTCGATTGATGCGGTTGCGAAATCGATTGCCGCATCACCTAAATCGATCCACACAAAGTTCGCCTGAGAATCGGGTAGGCGATATCCCGCGGCCCGCAGTGCCTCGGTGACGCGAGTGCGTTCGGCGATCACGTCGTCGGTGCGGGCGAGCAACTCCTCATCGGCGTCCAGGCAGGCGAGCGCGGCGGTCTGGGCGAGCGAATTGACGGAGAACGGGACATGAGCTTTGCCGAGTGCTTCGATGACGGAGGGATCGCCGATCGCATATCCGACGCGCAAACCGGCTAGTCCATAGGCTTTCGAGAAGGTGCGCAGCACAACCAGATTCGGGAATTCTCGACGTAACTCGATCGCGTCGTAACGCTGTTGCGCGCTCGGCCGGAAATATTCGTAGTACGCCTCGTCGAGAGCGACGACGATGTTGTCGGGTACGCGCTGCAGGAAGGCGCGCAGATCGTCGGCTGCGACGACGGTTCCTGTCGGATTGTTGGGGTTGCAGACGAAGATCAGCCGGGTGCGTTCGGTGATCGCGTCGGCCATCGCGGACAGGTCATAGGTCAGTTCGCCGGTCAGCGGAACCTGCACGGGTGTGGCGCCGGCGAGCCGCGTGGCCAGCGGGTAGGTCTCGAATGAGCGCCAGCCGAACAGCACCTCGTCGCCCGGGCTGCTGGTGATGGTGATCAAATTTTGGCACAGGCTCACCGAACCGCAGCCGACCTGAACTTCGTCGGAGGTGACGCCGAGGCGTTTGGCGAGTGCGGCGCGTAACTCCACCATGCCGTTATCGGGGTAGCGGTTGACGCTCGTGGCGGCGTCGGCGATTGCGGCGGCGACGCTGGGTAGCGGCCCGAAGGTGACTTCGTTGCTGGCTAGCTTGATCGCGCCCGGGAACGTTTTGCCGGGCACATAGGCGGGCAGGTCATTGAGGTCGGGCCGGATACGCAGGGTCACCGGCTAAGAATAAGGCGTGGTGACATGGCGGTTTGCTTCGGGAGGCCGACCGTGTGTAACCTTCAACCTCGGCAGTTCGAAAGGACTCCGCCAAGGAGGCGTGCCAGAGCGGCCGAATGGGACTCACTGCTAATGAGTTGTCTCACCAAAATGGGACCGGAGGTTCAAATCCTCTCGCCTCCGCCACCGAGGCCACGCTGGCCGCGGCTAACTGAAGATGTGTGCATAATTGAAGATCACGCGCCCGTAGCTCAACGGATAGAGCATCTGACTACGGATCAGAAGGTTTGGGGTTCGAATCCCTACGGGCGCACCATAGAAACACCCCGCTACCTGCGAAAAAGGTACGGGGTGTTTTTGGCTCATAGAGTCACATCGGCCTCTCAAACCCGTGTTGGCAAATACTTTCGACGGATATGCGCAGAAACGGCCGGGACGATGAGGCGCTTCAGTTTCCGCAGACCATCTGTGTGGCAGGTCCCCTAGTCGGTGAGCGTCAGCGACCGCACCTGCTAGGCGAAACCGGACATCGACTGACAGAATCTGCCCATGGAACTGCTGATCCTCGTGCTGGTTGGTGCCATCATCGTGACCGCGATCGCCGACCGTCGTGGCATGCAGCCGGCGTTGATCATTGTGATGGTGGCGTTGGTGGTGTCGTTCATTCCCGGCTTACCTCGGGTGGAGCTGGAATCCGATGTCCTATTGACCGTGGTGCTGCCGCCGCTGCTGTATTCGGCGGCCCTGGGTTTTTCGGTGCCGCAATTCCTCCGCAATCTCAAACCGATCCTCGGTCTTGGTGTCGCGATGGTGGTGATCACGGCCGTCGCGGTGGGGCTGATCGCCTCGCTGCTGATCGGCGAGCTGACGTTCATGCTCGCGTTGCTGTTAGGTGCGATCGTGGCGCCGCCCGATGCGGTGACCGCGGTGGCGGTCGGCCGTAAGGTGGGCCTGCCCAAGCGGTTGATGACGATCCTTACCGGTGAAAGCCTGGTGAACGACGCCGCCGCGCTGACTTTATTCGCCATCGCGATCTCCCAGATCGGTGACACCCACGCCTTCATCGGCAACCCGGTGGCGCTCTTCGCCTACAACGCCGTTCTGGGGCCGATCGTCGGGCTGGTGCTCGGTTATCTCGCATTGTGGATTCGACGGCACCTGCGTAACCCCGCGCTGGAAACGGTCCAGGGATTCGTGGTGCCGTTCGCCGCATATCTCGCCGCCGAACACGTACACGCCTCGGGAGTGCTGTCGGTGGTCATCGCAGGATTCGTCGTCGGCTCGGGTTCGGTGCATGTGGGGTATCAGACGAGGCTGCAGGAACGCTACGTGTGGAACTCCCTCGATGTGTTGCTGGAGGCATTCGTCTTCGCCTACATCGGTTTGCAACTGCGGTTCATCCTTGAAGATCTGCGCAGCGCGGGAGAATCGGTTCTCGGTACTGCGCTGGCGGCGGTCATCGTGCTGGCGGTGGTGTTGCTGATCCGGCCGCTGTGCGTGTTCGCGATGTTCGGACGTGGCGTGGTGAGCCGACGCATCGAGGAGCACGCTCCCACCGAGATCGCCGCTCTCCCGCGCCGCCACAGCACTCGACGCACGCCCCGAACCGGTCCGCCGAGTCGATGGCAGAAATGGCGATCCCAGATCGACAACCGGCCGCTCACCTGGCAGGAATCGACGGTCGTCGCATGGACCGGCATGCGGGGAGTGGTCACGCTCGCCGCCGCGTCGGGTATCCCGCTCACCGTGGCCTCTGGCGCCGAGTTTCCCGAGCGTTCGGCGGTCCAGGCGATCGCCTTCGTCGTCGCTGTCGGCACGATCCTCATTCAGGGCCCAACCCTGCCGTGGCTGATCGCCCGCCTGCACCTGCATAACGAGGCGGAGGAGCGTTATGACGCCGAGCAAACCGCGCGGGCCGAGGAGATCGTGCAGCGGGCCGGCGACGAGGTGATCGATGCCTTCATCGCCCATCCGCCGGCCGGAATCGACGCCGCGACGCGCGACCGCATCACGCGCACCGTTGCCCGGCAGTCGCGTGACGCAGAGGAAATGCCGGATCCGGAAGCTAATACCGCGCGGGCCGAGGCATTCGCACTGCTGTACCGCGACGTGCTGAGTGCGCAGCGTCTCGCGCTTGTCGGCAGCCGCGACGACGGGCTCGTCGACGATGAGGCGGTGCGCGCCATGCTTGAACGCCTCGATCTGCAGGAGGCCGGAGTATCGGCACGGTTGGAAAGCCGATTCTGAAGTACCCGATGGTGCTCGACCGGTCGGTCGTGACGGCCGCGGTATCCGTATCGTCGGAACCAGCGCCACCACAATCGGGAGGAGGCAGACGTGACACAGCAGGCCGGACAGCCCTCGATGGATGTCTATCGGCTGCCGCTTATGCCGGGTCTGTATCCGCCGCTGGGCTACGACGTCCACGGAAATCCGCTTTTCGTTCCGGGGCAGCAGCCACCCGCCGCAGCGCCGTATCCGTCGCCCGTGGCCGCAGCGCCGTATCCGTCGCCCATCCTCGGATCGCCCGGTCCAGGATCTCCGCCTGCCGGACGGAACCGACGGCAACGGCGTGGTCCGGGACCTGTCATCGTGATCGTTGCGGTGCTGGTGGCATTGGTCTCCGTGACGACGTACTCGATGCATCGGCATCGCGATTGGGCTGACCAGATCGCCGATACGGCCACCGACCAGCCGCGGGTGACGATCATTGAGCCAACGACTGTGCCGCCGGGCGCCCCCGCGGCACCCGGCCAGGCCGGCCCGCAGCGCCAGCCCGGTCAATCCGACTCGCTGTCACCGGGGCAGACCGTCAGCTATGAGGCCACGATCGACGGCAGCGGCACCATCCTGTACGTCGACGACGAGGGTTTGCGCAGCGAATTCACCCCGTCGATGTCCTGGCATCTGGATTTCACGTCCAGCGGGCTTCCGCTGCGGTTGCTGGTGATCGCCGGGGAGGGAAGTTCGGTGAGTTGCACGATCAAGGTCGGCGGGCGCACGGTCTCCACCGACCGCGTCGACGCCAAGTCGGCGCGTCGCACCGCGTCATGTGCGGGCTGAGCGCGGCGGGTTGTTCGGGCGCCGCAGCTACTGCGCAGGCGCGGCGGCGGATGTGTGTGAACGCCGCGATCTCGCTAACGTAGAAGGGTGAGTACTTCGTCAACTCAGGATCCGGCCGGGTCACTTGGCACCGCAACCGTCGATTTCAAGACCGTGGTCACGTGGCGGGGAGTCGGCACCGATCGTCTTGAACAGGTGCGATTGCACGTCACGGGAGCGCGCGTCAAGGCGTATGGACGAATCATCGCCGCCGAGACGGCTGAGCATGAGGCGTTTTCGGCATCCTATGAACTCGTCACGAACGACGCCGGGATCACCAAGCGGTTATCGATCCATTTGCTGCGCGCCAGCGGCGAAAGCCAGTACGGGATTTCCCGCGATGAAGAGGATCATTGGCTGGTGCAGGCGGCTGGCGAGACCATCCGCAGCGATTTCAATGGCGCCCAGGATGTCGACTTGGCGTTGTCGCCGTTATTCAACGCGTTGCCCATCCGGCGGCATAGCCTTGTCGGGTCCGCTGGCCAGGAGATCGATGTCCCGGTGGTGTATGTGTACCTTCCCGGCGCCGTAGTAGAACCGGCCTCATTGCATTACACGGGGCTACCGGACGGTGTCGCCGTCGTCTCCCCGGTGGCGGACGCCCGGCTCACCGTTGACGACAACGGCTTTGTGATCAATTACGACGGTTTGGCCGAGCGGGTCTGATTCCTCTCGCGCTAGGTTTGCGAACCCTCTTCATCCGGTCTGGCCCAACCACACTCTGCCTTGGTGTGCCTGGTTGCGCAGTTCGGATTGCCATCCCGCAGAACCAATCCGGACTCCGACAATGGGCTCCCGATCACTCGCGGCCATCTTCTCGTACGCCAACCGGGCACGATGGCCGTCGTCGATGAGTGTTGCGAGGTTTCCGTGGTCGCGCAGATCGTCGCGGGCGGCGACGAGCCGGTCGATGATTTCGCTGAGCGCGTTGAGGACGGCGACGTCGTTGGCCTCGATCATCGCGCGCTGCAATGCGGGTGCGGTGCCGGCGACGCGTGTGCCGTCGCGGAAGCTGCCGGCCGCCAGCCGTAGCGCGAGGTCGCTTTCGCCAGCGCCGACGGCTGCGGTGACGGCGGCAGTCAGATGGGGGACGTGAGAGATCGCCGCGACCGCACGGTCATGCGCATCGGGGGCGGCGGGCACCACGATCGATCCGGCCGCGTGGGCGAGTGCCGCTACGGCTGACCAATCGTCGGGATCGGTGTGATCCTCGGTGGCGATCATCCACATCGCGTCGGTGAACAATGCCGGGTCGGTTGCATCCCAACCCGATTGGCTGGTGCCGGCCATCGGATGCCCGCCGACATACCTTCCCCGTGGATGTATGCGCGAGACCGATTCTGACACAACTTGTTTCACGCTTATGACATCGGTGATCAGGCAGTCCGGGGCCCATTGCGCCAGTGCGCGGAGCAGCGGGTCGATAGTGGTTACCGGTGTGGCCAGCACGATGAGTGCGTCGGTGGCGGCGGCGCGGCGCAACACCTCGGCGAGGTCGGTGGTGGCGTCGTAGCCGCCGGAGCGGGCGGCGGTGACGGTTGCGGCCGAGCGGTTATAGCCGAACGCCTGGTGGCCAGCATCTGCCAGACACCGCAGCAGAGATCCGCCGATGAGGCCGAGGCCGAGGATGCACACCGGCATGTCTCCGGCGGTGGAGTCTGCGGTCATGCCTTCAGATTCCCACAGCAGTGCGGAGAGCTATGCCGGTGGTCTCACATATGTGTGCCCGGTGTGGTGGCGGTGCAGGACGGTTGGGTCCGGCGCGGATTCTCGACTACCGTGACCTGCATGGCAGGTGCCGGCGCCGGTGTATCCGGCTCGAATAAGCAGCAAGCGACGGACGAGGTCGAGGGATTCGCGGTTGCGGTGGTGCGGGAGGACGGTGCCTGGAAGGTTAAGGCGCTCGGCCGAGACGCGCTCACCGATCTCGCTGGCGCTGAACGCCAGCTGCGTGAACTACGCGCGGCGGGTGCGGTGTTCGGCCTCCTCGATATCGATGACGAGTTCTTCATCGTCGTGCGGCCGGCCCCTGGTGGCGCCCGATTACTGCTTTCCGATGCCACCGCCGCCGTCGATTACGACATTGCCGCCGACGTGCTTGAAGCGATCAACATCGATGTCCCCGATATCGACCCGGACGAACTCGATGACATCGATCCGTGGGAGGAAGGCGATCTGGGTGTGCTCGCGGATCTGGGATTGCCTGACGCGGTGATGGGAGTCATTGTCGGCGATACCGATCTCTACGCCGACGAGCAGATCGGAATGATCGCGGCGCGACTGGGTTTCGCCGACGAACTGTCGAAGGTCCTCGACACGTTGGGGCATTGATCGAAGCGCAGGGTCCAGGTGCTGCGGGTGATGCCGCGGTGGTCTGGGAATCGATGATCCGCGCCGCGCTCGCCGCAGCGGTGACCGAATCCGGTGCCGATGACGTCCCGATCGGTGCGGTGGTCTTCGATCCGTACGGTATTGAACTCGCTCGTGCCGGCAACCGGCGCGAAGCCGATGCCGATCCGACCGCGCATGCGGAGATACTCGCACTGCGGGCCGCGGCAGCGGCATATGGGGATGGCTGGCGGTTGCCGGGATGCACGATTGCGGTCACTGTCGAGCCTTGCACGATGTGTGCGGGTGCGATCACCCTGTCGCGGGCCGACCGGCTGATCTTCGGGGCGTGGGAGCCCAAAACGGGTGCGGTCGGATCACTATGGGATGTGGTGCGCGATCCGCGGCTCGCGCATCGGCCCCAGGTGCGCGGAGGCGTGTTGGAGGAGCCGTGCCGAGCCCTGGTGGTCGACTTTTTTGCCGCGCGTCGTTCTAACGACGTCCAGTGAACGGCGCGACGGCGCCTTCTGTGGCACATTGGAGGCCACGGGGGGCCGTCGGGTTCCCGCATCCCAAGGAGGATGAGATGTCCGATTCCAGCGACAAGATCAACGAAGCTGTCGAGACGGTCAAAGCCAAGATCGGCGAACTCGCGGAGAATCCGAAGATTCAGGAGGCCGTGGGCACCGCCAAGAGCAAGATCGGTGAGTTTGCGGAGAATCCGAAGGTCCAGGAGGCCCTCGGTACTGCTAAGAGCAAATTCGACGAGGTCAAAGAGAAATTTCTGGGGCACTGACTTCCAGGTGCAATTTTCCCGGCTGTGACCAGCCAATTTAGTACTGGGCGCCGCCTGCGGTACAGTCGTCGGCGGTGGCGTGTCCGAGCGGCCGAAGGTGCAGCACTCGAAATGCTGTGTACGGTAACCCCGTACCGAGGGTTCAAATCCCTCCGCCACCGCCATAAATGGCCTCCTATCTTTGCAGATAGGGGGCCATTTGCGGGTCTGCAGCCAGGTGGCAGGTGCCTCGCTTACCCACGCTCCGCTCCCAGTCTGTGACATGCGAGGATCAGGACCTCCTATACCGCTAATTTGGTACTTCAAACTCGACGAGCCGGTCTGTCGGTGACGACGTGCATAGTGTTGATGTCCCACGAGCACGGGACATCAGATGCATAATCGCGGTAGTTCAGGAGGTGATGTGACGTGACCAAAGTTCTCGACGCATCAGTAGAGATACTGCATTGTCAGCGTGACGCGATTCTCGCGGAGTTCAACATAAGTTACGACGAGTTCAAGCGTAGGGCCAGGAACTATGCGCTCGTCGGCAGCGAATGGAAGGCTTGGGACGATCTCCGAGCGATTGACTTCCTCCTCGGTGACGACTGACGACTTGCTCGCTCGGTTTCGCGATGACGTATCGCGTTACGCGGCAGGCACAGGCGATTTGCTGCGCGCGGTATTCGACGAGGATTTGTCTGTCGAGGTGACTCACCGTGAAGGCGAAGCAAAGTCGGTGATCTGGGCAGTCGTGCCGTTGTACACCGGCAGTGATGAGCCCAGCGGTCAACAACTCGCTCGCCTTGAGGTGCGTGCCTGGTGCTGCCTTGACACGAGTGGCCGTTACCTTGCGATCCAAGAATCGCGCTATGCACTGGTTGCGGAGGTCGACCGAACACCGATTCTCAGATACGAGTACGAGCGTGTGTCTTCCAGTAAGCCGGGCGCGCACGTCCAGATTCATGCCCACCGTGGGGCACTTTCTCATCTTCTCTCAAGAACCGGAGTCGCCAATCCTCACAGCATGGAGTCGCTTCATTTGCCGGTCGGGGGTGACAGGTTCCGGCCATGTCTGGAGGATGTCGTCGAATTCCTCGTTGTGGAGTGTGGCTTCTACTGTCGGCCAGGGTGGGCTCAAGCTGTGAAGTTCGGCCGGATGAACTGGCGTCGGTACCAGCTCGCCTCGGCGGTGCGTGATTGTCCATCCGAGGCTGTAAATGTGCTCGAACGTCTCGGATACACGGTGATACCACCAGAGGGCGGTCATGCGCCCGACCATCACGAACGACTGGGACGGTGGTAAGTCGTGCCCACACGTGCCCCCGAAAACGCACCCTCTCATCTATCCAGGTGAGAGGGTGTTTTCGAGTCTAGGGAGTTCAGTGTTCGGTGGAGAATCCGACGCGGCGTCGGTGTGAGTGAAGTGCCAGCGTGACCAGCCGGTCGATGAGATCGGGGTAGGAGACACCCGTGGCCTCCCAGAGTTTGGGATACATCGATCCGGGGGTGAATCCCGGAATGGTGTTGACCTCGTTGAGTAGCCACCCGCGTCCGAACTCCTCGTAGAAGAAGTCCACCCGCGCCATTCCCGCGCAGCGCAGCGCCAGGAAGGTGCGTGTTGCGAGTTCGCTCACGGCGGCGAGAGCCTCGTCGTTCAACTGCGCCGGGATCACCAGCTTGGCCGCCCCGGTGACGTATTTGTCCTCGTAGTCGTAGAAGTCGCTGCCCGGCACGATTTCCCCGGGCACCGACGTCTCGGGGTGGTTGTTGCCGAGTACAGCCACTTCGATTTCGCGGCCGTCGATGAACTCTTCGATCACCACCACGTCGTCGTAACGCAGGGCCAGGTTGATCGCGGCGTCGAGTTCGGTGGCGTCGTGTGCCTTGCTGATACCCACCGATGAGCCGAGGTTCGCGGGTTTCACGAATAACGGCAGGCCGAGTTCCTCGATGGCGCGGGATGCGATGGTTTGCGCGTCGTCGATGCCGTCGCGGAACTCTATCCACCGGCCCTGTGGGATTCCGGCCTGTGCCGCGATGACCTTGGCCATGCTCTTATCCATGCAGGCGGCCGAGCTGAGGACGCCGGCACCGACATAGGGCAGGCCGAACAATTCCAGCAGCCCCTGCACCGTCCCGTCTTCGCCGTGCGGACCGTGCAGCAGCGGCAGCACCACCGTCACCGCGGTATCGGAATCGCCACGCAGTGCCCTGAGCGGGTCAACCGCGGTACCCGCAGTCTCCAGTGCTTCCGGTAATTGCGTGCCATCGGCGAGCGCGGCGATCGCCTTATCGTTACGCAGCCAGGTGCCGTCCTTGGTGATTCCGATCGGCACTAGCTCGTACTTCGCCTGATCGGCGGCGGCCAGCACGTGTGCGGCGGTCACCCGTGAGACGTCGTGCTCGGCGGATACACCGCCGTAGAGAACCACCAGGCGCAGTAGAGGAGTCGACATGACAGCAACGATACGGCGCGTGCCGTCGTTCTCCCCTTGTGCGCGCCGGGTTAGTCACCTCCTCTAGCGTTGATGTGTGCATGTTCAGGTGAGTGAAGTTGCCCGAGCCGTCGGTGGGCGTCTCGTCGGCGCCGACATTGAGATCGACGGGGCCGGGATCGATTCCCGTTCGGTGCGGCCGGGCCAACTGTTCGTGCCGATCGTCGCGGCCCGCGACGGGCACGACTTCATCTCCTCAGCCTGCGCCGCGGGAGCGACGGCATATCTGACGGCGCAACCCCCGGTGGCAGGTCTGCACGCTGCGGCGATCGTCGTCGATGACACCGCGCGGGCGTTCGCCGATCTGGGGCGTGCGGTACGCCTGCGGCTGCCGGAGCGGGTTGTCGGGGTCACCGGGTCGGTGGGTAAAACCTCGACGAAGGATCTGCTGGCGGGGCTGCTGAGCACCACCTATCGCACGGCGGCGAGCGAGAAATCGTTCAATAATGAGCTCGGCCTGCCGTTGACACTGGTCAACGCACCCGATGACACGGAGGCTGTTGTCGTTGAAATGGGTGCTCGTGGGATCGGCCACATTGACCTGTTGTGTTCGATCGCCCGACCAACAGTCGGGATCGTCACCCGTGTCGAAGGTGTGCACCTCGAACTGTTCGGTGACATCGAATCCGTTGTGGCGGCCAAGGGTGAGCTTGTCGAATCGTTGCCCGCGGACGGACTCGCCGTCCTCAACGCCGACCATCCGCAGGTAGCCTCGATGGCCACTCGTACCAGCGCGCGGGTACTGACTTTCGGCCTCTCTCCCGGTGCCGATGTGTACGCCTCCGGTATCACTCTCGACGCCACGCTGCGTGCCTCATTCCGGTTACATACGCCGTGGGGTTCGGCCGATGTCGTACTCGGTGCGCGGGGTGAACATCAGGTAGCCAATGCGTTGGCCGCGGCCGCAGCCGCCGGTGGTGTCGGTGTCCCGGTGGAATCGATGCCCGCCGGATTACTTGGCGCGGCGTTGTCCGGGTTGCGGATGGAATTATCGACTACCGCATCCGGGATCATCGTCCTCAACGACGCCTACAACGCGAATCCGACGTCGATGGCAGCGGCGTTGACATCGCTTGCGGCCCTTGATGCTCGACGCCGCATCGCAGTGCTCGGCACGATGGCTGAACTCGGTCATGATTGCGCCGATCAACACCGGGCGATCGCCGATCGGGCCAGGTCGTTAGGGATTGAGGTGATTGCCGTCGCCGAACCCATGTACGGCGGGTCGGCCCGGCACGTGCGTGATGTTGAGGCAGCGGTGGCCGCCGTGGATGACCTCAAGGCCGGCGACGCGGTGCTCGTTAAGGGGAGTCGTGTCGCCGCACTTGAGCGGGTGGCCGAGAAACTCGCCTGATGTGCGGGCTCATCAGGGACTGTTGATCCCCGGGGCTACGGTGCGAAATCGATTTCCGCGTCACCTTTGATACAGGCGGCGAGTATGCCGGCGGTTTCCGACGGCCCGCACTGCCAGCCGTCGACGGTCTGGGGTTGGCCGGTAGCGATCTTCGGGCTGTAGGCGCTGGCTAGTTTCTTCGCGTCGGCACACCGCACCGTGCCGTCCAGAATCAGTACGCGCAGTGCGCCGTCGGGGCCGGCTGTCTTCCCGCATTCGCGGGTTCCCGACGTTGTCTTCGACGTCTGATCGGTTATCGACGTGGCTGGCCGGGTGATTCGGGGCCCGCCGACCACCACCGGTCGTGTGGACTGTTCGGCTGCCGTGCTCGACGGGGTATCGCTCGCTGAGCGGTGTTCGGTGCCGCAGGCGGTCAGTAGCAGGGCGGCGGCTGTGGCGAAGGCCACCTGGACGAGATCGACGCTGCGCGACATGTCTTCACCGTAGCGAAGCCCCGGCCGCCGCCATCGTGTCGGAGCGAATCGGGAGCACCGGGTTTGGGGGTGTCGCGCGGGGGCTGGGAAGATACATCGGTGACCTCGCGCAATACCGCACCAGCTGATACCCGCCCCGGCCCCGACCATGCGTTCCGGATCGGTGTCAGGCTGCCGGATTCACTTGGCCGCACCGGTGTGATCACCACCCCGCACGGCGAGATTCGTACCCCGGCGTTCATCCCGGTCGGCACCAAGGCGACGGTTAAGACGGTGCTGCCCGAGGCGGTGGCCGAACTCGGTGCGCAGGCGGTACTCGCCAACGCCTACCATCTCTACCTGCAACCGGGGCCGGAGATCATTGATGCGGCCGGCGGCCTTGGCGCATTCATGAACTGGTCGGGACCCACCTACACCGATAGTGGTGGTTTCCAGGTGATGTCGCTCGGCGCGGGATTCAAGAAGGTCATCGCGATGGATGTGACCGGCGAGCAAGACGATGAGAAAATTGCCGAGGGCCGGGAACGTCTATCCCGGGTCGATGACGACGGGGTGACCTTCAAGTCGCATATCGATGGCTCATTTCACCGCTTCACTCCCGAGGTCTCGATGCGGATCCAGCATCAGCTGGGCGCGGATATCATCTTTGCTTTCGATGAACTCACCACCTTGATGAATACCCGTGGCTATCAGGAGAAGTCGCTGGAGCGCACCAGGTTATGGGCCATTCGATGCCTGGCCGAACATAATCGGTTGTCGCTGGAGCGAAGTCACCGCCCGCAGCAGTCGCTGTGGGGTGTGTTGCAGGGCGCGCAATATGAGGATCTGCGCCGTAAGGCCGCCCGGGACTTGGTTGAGCTGAGCCGGATAGACCAGGATAACGGCGGAAAGGGATTCGGCGGCTTCGGTATCGGCGGAGCGCTTACTAAGGATCAGCTCGGTACCATCGTCGGCTGGGTGAATGAGGAACTGCCGGAGGATAAACCGAAGCATCTACTCGGGATCAGTGAGCCCGATGATGTTTTCACCGCGATCGAGAATGGCGCCGACACTTTTGATTGCGTGTCGCCGACCCGAGTGGCCCGCAACGGTGCCATCTACTCGCGAGACGGCCGCTACAACATCACGAATGCCCGATACCGTAACGATTTTGGTCCGCTTGACGCCGAAATTAGCAATTACACATCGCAATACAGTCGTGCCTATCTGCACCACCTGTTCAAGGCCAAGGAGGGGCTCGGTGCCACGTTGGCCACCATTCACAATGTCTCGTTCGTGGTGGCGATGGTCGATGGTGCCCGCCGCGCTATCGAGTCGGGTGATTACGAGGCGTACCGCGATGATTTCCTCGGCCGCTATTACGCTAATCGCCGCTGAAGTCACGGGTTTTCGGGTGTTCTCACCACTGGGTGTCGGTGAGGACCCACGGACGGCGCGGCAATGCCGCCGGGTCGAACCGCGTCGCCAATTCGTCGAGTGTGACATGTTCGCCCGGATGCGCCAGCCGCAGCGATACCGCGATGTGGTTCAGTACGGTTGCGGCGGGAATGGCGCGCTCGGCAAGCTGGGCGAGAGTTACTGCGCCGTCCCGTTTGGAAAGCCGAATATTGTTACCGTTGATAACCATTGGTACATGCGCGTAGGTCGGTGGCTGATATCCGAGCATGGTGGCCAGGTATGCCTGGCGGGGTGCGGAGGAGAGTAGGTCGTCGCCACGAACCACTTGGTCGATGCCCTGTGCGGCGTCGTCGACCACCACGGCGAGATTATATGCGGGGGTGCCGTCGCCGCGCTGGATGACGAAATCGTCGACGGTTCCGGTGTATTCGCCATGGAGCACATCTGAGACGGTGAATTCGGATATCCCGGTGATGAGGCGGATCGCGGGAGTCCGGCCGGCTGCGCGCTTCTCGGCTCGCGCTGCGTCGCTGAGGAATCGGCAGGTGCCGGGGTAGGCGCCGGGCGGGGTATGCGGTGCGCTGGGCGCTTCCAGTATTTCTCGTCGTGTGCAGAAACATTCAAAGGTGTGGCCGCCGGCGTGTAGGTGGTCGATCACCTGTTGGTATCGGTCGAGCCGATCGGTTTGATAGATGACCGGTGGGTCCCAGTCGATTCCCAGTGCGCCCAGATCACGGATCTGACCGGCGTCGGCGCCGACGGCGCTGCGGTCGAGGTTTTCCATTCGCAGCAGGAATCGTCGGCCGCTAGTGCGGGCGAAGAGCCATGCCAGTACTGCGGTCCGCAAGTTTCCGACATGTAGTTCGCCCGATGGTGATGGCGCGAATCGGCCGGCTGGGTGAACCCCGGCGGAGTTGGCCGTATGGGGAGAGGGTGCATGGGGGGCAGGCATTTGTCTGTGAGCCTACAACCCGTCGGCTTCGGTGCCGTCGTGATGCCACATTCGGCGTCGTGGCATCTATAGTTCAGCACAGTGAATATCTACGCGGGTCCTCGGCCCACGTCGACGAAGGGACGATTGGGTCACGTGAAGCCAACGGCTCTGCTCGCGACGGTACTCGGCGCTGTGATCGTGGCTTTGGGTGTGGCGCCGCCGCCGGCGCGTGCGGCTGCCCTCACTGTGCGATCCGGTATCGAGATCGAGGTGCATCAGACGCTCGTCACCTCATCGGAATGCACGCTCGGTGCGGTGGTGTCGCGGGTCACCGCGCTGACCGCCGGCCATTGCGGCAATGTGGGGCAGCAGGTGTACAACGGCGCGGGCCGACGTGTCGGCACGATCGTCGCCAACCGGATCAATCGCGGCCTCGATATCGCGGTGATCCGGCTAGCCCCCGCGACACAGGTGATGCTGGATGCGATCGATTGGTCGCCCAGCCTCCGGCGTGGGCAGCCCGTGACCAAATTCGGCGTGAACTCCGGATTCGGCCGTGGTGTGATCATCGATCCCACACCGAGGATGCGTGGTGCCCGTGGCATTTCGCTTGCACCACCGTTTCTGATCCTGCGTGACACGGTCAGTGTGCGGTCGAGTCTGCTGGCACGCTCGGGCGATAGCGGGTCGGGCGTGCGCGATTCCTCGGGTCGGGTGATTGGCATCGTGTCGGCCGGAACGGAGACCGAGACGTTGGTCGCGCCGGTCTCTTTGCTGCACGGCCACCTGCGCTGACGGCGAAGCCGTTGGGGGGTGGGTGCGACTCTGGGGATTTGGGTGGTTGGCCGGTGGCCAGCTATTATCGCGGGGCCTGGAGGATTCGCCTAGTGGCCTATGGCGCTCGCCTGGAACGCGGGTTGGGTTAACAGCCCTCAGGGGTTCAAATCCCCTATCCTCCGCAGGTCAGAGGGTGTTTCTGAGAAATCGGAGACACCCTCTGTTTCGTTCATCCCCACGATTCCCCACAACAGCGTCCGAGAAGTGTGTGGGGATCGGTGCTGGTCGGCGGCGCGCGAGAGCAGCAGCAGGCACAAGATCGCCCGGCTCGGCGTGGCCCCGGATGGACTTGCCGACGTGGCTCCGCGCTACATGGGAGCAGCGGCACCCGGAACTGCGCTGACCGAGCCGAGCCGATCAGGAGGAGGGCATCGCCCTTGCTTCGCGTCTGATGCGGGCCACTCACGCCCAGGGCGATGTGCACTCTGCGCTGAACGCTCTCGAAGGTTGGTTCCGCCTGCTCGATGACGACGAGCAGAAGGAGTGCGCCGTCGAGATCGATCGGCTCCTGTGGAGTGCGGTCGAACTGGGCAGCTACCGCCGACTGCTTGCCGAATACGACGCCTGGCGTGGGACCGCCGCCGCGTACGCCGCAGGGTTCACGCCCGATGACGGCAACCACATCGATGTGGCGACGGACGCTGTGCCTCGCCCCCAGTAGTGAGCGACCCGTCGGACTCAGACCATCCGAAGGCGACCGAGCGCGGCGTCGGCTTCCGGGCCCTGACCGTGGCCGCTACTGGATGACCTGCATCGCGACGCGTCAGGCCGACTCGATCACGACACTGTGATCTTGATGGTGTGCTGCGTGGTGGGGTCGCTGGTTTTCGTGGTGTCGACGCGCAGTATCTCGGTGGTGTCCTGGCGCCCGTCGGGGAGGATCTTCGCCTTGAGGGTGAGCGGCGGAGTCTTGTTACCCAGGCCGTCGAGGCCAAAATCGCTGTCGTTGGCGATGTAGAGCGTCTTACCGCCGTCGGTGGTCGCCACACCTTCGATCTTGTCGTGACCGAAGAATTCGCCCTTGGGGTTCAGCCTGCGTAGCAGGGCACTCAGATCCAGGGCAACCTTCTTGGTGACGGGTGTGATTGCGGCTTTCGTCAGTTTTGCCTGAGCCGCAGCGGGATTCGTTACTCCGATATAGGTTTCGATGGCCTTCCCACCGATCTGCAGGCCGCCGGCGGCGCCGTCATAGGTGGCACCGGGCACGGTGCTCTGGGGGCCGACGTCGGTAGCCGCGGCCGTGTCGATCCGGTAGATCACCTTATTCGCGTCGGGGGCGAGTTTGCCGTCACGCTCGTCCACGAGGAATTCGGTGGCGCTGAGCGCGGTGATCTCGGAGACGGCCTTGCTCGTCTTCTCGGGATCGTCGAGCAGATATAGGAATTCTTTGACCGCCTTCGTCGCCAGGTTCACCGTGACGATCCGCGTCAGCGGCACCTTCTTGGCACTGCCGTCCAGATCCGGCGTCGCGAGTGCCGACTGGATGATGCCGACCAGTGTTGAGCCGTCGGGGGTGATGGTGAGCCCTTCCATCCCCTGGTTGGGTGTGCGCAGCCGGAGTTCGGCGGGTAGTCCGGTGCTGGTGGTGATCCGTTCGAGTTCGCGGCCATCGTGATTGAAGTGCACGAGGAACGGCCCGTACTCGTCGGAAACCCAGAACGAGCCGTCGCGCAGCGCGACGAGACCTTCGGGATCGAGGCCGTGGTCGGAGGTGGGCAGCACGTGCCCATCAAGGTCGACGATCGTCTCACCGGTGTTCGCGGCGCGGTTGACCAGACCGTTGAGCGGGGCACCGTCGGCGCCGGTCAGTTTGATTACCCGGTCAAGCCGTGCCTGTCCGGCATCAAGGTGGAAAAGTCCGATTTCGGGGGTGAAATCCGGTATCGGCTCGACCTTTTGGTTCTTATCGACGCCGTCGGCGTTCGGCCCGCGGTCGGTGAGGCCGTAGAACTCGCCGGGACGGCCGGGTACCGCGGCGAGCGCGGAACCGTAAGCACTCGCCTGAATCGCGACGCCTCCGGCGGTTGCGAGCGGCGGAATCGCGGTGGAGTACAGCGCAACCCCGGGAGCGGTGGTGACCTTCAGTTCGTCGGTGCCGGTGAAGCCGTCGTCGGGGCGGTAGATCAATGCGCCGTCGGGCCCCCAGGTGACCGTGCCGTGCGCTGGTGTGGCGAACGCCGTGACTGCACCGCCTGTAGTGATATCGGCGAGTTGCGTCGTGGTCAGGGTGACGGGTGTGCCGTGCTCGGTGCTCACCTGGATCGCCGTATCGTCGGGGTGCGTGGCGGAGTCGCAGCCCGCCACGAGCAGTAGTGCGGCGGCCATCAAGGTGCACTGAGTCGACTTCATGGAAGTCGTATCTAGCAGTGGCAGGTATCGCGTAGGCGAGCCGCCGGTGAACTGGGTGCACACCTGAGGTGACGTGCGTCGAGTTCGTTGTGTGGGGCGCCGGTCGGGCGTCTGTAGGCCCATGTTCTGCATCGGCGGCCAGGCCCGCTACACTTAACCCCGGATCCCGCGCGGCGTGCATCCTGTGAACTCCCCCAGGGCCGGAAGGCAGCAAGGGTCAACGGGCTCTCTCGGGTGCGCGGGGTCCCCTATGATCATCACCGCGTTTTGAACACCTGATCGCAGCAGCACGAGAGCCGCCGGACTCATCTCACAAGGATGTTCCGGCCCGCCGAGAGGTCCCGCGTTGAACTACCACTCCCTGAGTGTCGATGAACTTCGCGCAACCCAGGACTCCCTGCGAAAACTTTACGACGCCCTGCGTGCCGCCGGCCTGAAGCTCGATCTCACCCGTGGCAAGCCGGCAGCGGATCAGCTCGACCTCTCCAATGGGCTTCTCGCGCTGCCCGGCGTTGACGATTTCCGTGACTCCGTCGGCGCTGATACGCGCAACTACGGTGGCCTCACGGGTATTCCGGAGCTCCGCGCGATCTTCGGTGAACTCCTTGCCGTTGACCCTGCGAACCTCATCGCCACCGGCAATTCCAGCCTTGAGCTGATGCATCAGCTGACGGTGTTCGGGCTCATCAGGGGTACGGTCGACTCTGAAAAGCCTTGGGGCGCAGAGCCAATCAAATTCTTGTGTCCGTCGCCGGGATATGACCGGCATTTCGCGATCACCGAACGCTATGGCATCGAGATGATTCCGGTGCCGGTGCTGCCTACCGGACCCGACGTCGATGCCTGCGCCGAACTCGTCGCCGCCGACCATTCGATCAAGGGTTTGTGGGCGGTCCCGACGTACGCCAACCCGACCGGGGTGACATACACCGAGGAGGTTGCTCGCGCGCTGATGTCGATGCCGGCGGCGCCGGACTTCCGGGTGTACTGGGATAACGCCTATGTGGTGCACACCCTGGTCGACGCCCCGCCGCCGCCGCTTCCGATCATCGATATCGCCGCGCAGGAGGGCAATCCCAACCGGGTGTACGTCCTGGGTTCAACGTCGAAGATCACCTTCGCCGGTGGCGGCGTCGCATTCTTCGGATCGTCGGCGGCCAATGTCGCCTGGTTTACCGAGAATCTTTCTTTCGCGACGATCGGCCCCGACAAGGTGAATCAGCTGCGGCATGTGCGGTTCTTCGGCGACGCCGCCGGGGTGCACGCGCATATGGCGCGGCATCGTGCGCTGCTGGCCCCCAAGTTCAAGCTGGTCCTCGATATTCTTTCCGATCGGCTGGCCGAGTCGAAGGTCGCGAGCTGGTCGGAACCCGAAGGCGGCTATTTCATCAGCCTCGACGTGCTCGACGGGTCGGCCAAGCGCACCATCGAACTCGCGAAACAGGCGGGTATCGCGCTTACTGCGGCTGGCTCCACCTATCCGTATAAGAGCGACCCGCACGATCGCAATATCCGGCTCGCACCCAGTTTCCCGACGATCGATGAGTTGCGCGTTGCGATGGACGGTGTGGCGACGTGTGTGTTGCTTGCCGCTACCGAGACGCTGCTCTCGAACGCCGACGCCTGAGTCCGAATGGGCAACCGGGACGTGATAATCCGCCCATGGTGAGGCCGTCGCGGCAAGCGATTATTGTCGCCGGATTCATCGTCGTGGGGGTATTCGCCCTCTGGCTGCAGAATGTTGTCATCCCCTATGACGAGCCGTTTTGGGGATTGTTCGATAACCAGCTCGATCTCGACGTGTACCGTGCGGGCGCGCGCACCGTCCTCGACGGCGGCAGTCTCTACGATGCAAAACTGCTCGGCCAGATGGACTACACCTATACGCCGATTTCGGTAATCGGGTTCATCCCGTTTGCCGTGATGTCGGCCGAGTGTGCGCGAATCGTATGGAGTGCAGGCATTTTCATATCGCTGTATTTCGTTGTCATGCTCAGCTTCGGCAGTCTCGGTCGCCGCCCCAGTTGGTCACTGCGGGTCGTTGCGCTCGGTATCGTCGCCCTGTCGCTGTTACTCGAACCGGTGCGTACCACCATTTGGTACGGGCAGATCAATGTCTTTCTACTTCTCCTCATCCTCGCTGATCTGTTGCGGGGGGAACGCAGCAGGCTATTCGGCAGTGGTACCGCCATCGCCGCCGGTATCAAACTCACGCCGCTGATCTTCATCCTCTACTACGCGCTGGCCCGGCGCTGGCGCGCAATGTGGGGTGTCTTCGCGGGTTTTGTCGCCACCGTCGCCGTCGGTTTCGTTGTGCTGCCGCAGGAGTCGTGGGAGTACTGGACCAATAAGATTTTCGACTCTAACCGGGTCGGTGCCCCGCAAACATACGGTAACCAGTCGATTCGCGGGCTATTGGCCAATCTCATACATACCGATTCTCCTAACTCGTTGCTGTGGCTGGGATTGGTGTTGGTGGCGCTGTCGCTGGGGATGTACGCCGCGGTGCTTGCCCACCGGCACGGGCAGGAGTTACTCGCGTTGAGCATCGTCGGGATGACGAGTGCTGCTGTCTCGCCGGTCGCCTGGGGACATCACTGGGTGTGGTTCGTGCCGCTGTTGGTGATATGTATCGACCTGGTGTTCCGGGCCGGTGTTTCGGTGCGGAGCAGATGTGTGGCTGCGGCAGGCCTGGCTGGTCTGATCCTCGTGTCCTTCGCGTGGCGCAGCTATGTGGCGTACCCGATCTGGTTCGTCAACAGAATGGTCCCCGACGCCTACCTCACGGGTCTGTTTTTCAAACATGGGATCGGCTGGCTGCAATGGTTCACCGTGTATCCCTACAACGCGGTCTTCCTGGGGACGGTTATCGCGACAATCGTTGTCTACCGGCGCTCAGAGCGTCGGGACCCTGATGGTCAGCCTCCGCAGATCTGGGCTCATGGGGCAGGGAGACGGATTGTCGGCGGCCGCCGGTAGGCTCAACGCGTGGCTCTCTATCGCACCTATCGCCCGGCAACATTCGCCGAAGTCGTGGGTCAGGAGCACGTCACCGATCCGCTCAGCCGCGCTCTTAACGGCAATCGCATCAATCACGCATACCTGTTTTCCGGGCCGCGTGGCTGCGGCAAGACGTCATCGGCCCGTATTCTCGCGCGTTCGCTGAACTGTGCCGAGGGTCCCACGTCCGCGCCGTGCGGGGTGTGTGCGTCCTGTGTGGCGCTGGCACCGGGCGGGCCGGGCAATCTCGACGTGATCGAACTTGACGCGGCCAGCCACGGCGGCGTGGATGACACTCGCGAACTACGCGACCGAGCCTTCTACGCGCCGTCGGAATCGCGCTACCGCGTGTTCATCGTCGACGAGGCGCATATGGTGACCAATGCGGGTTTCAACGCGCTGCTCAAGATCGTTGAGGAACCGCCGGAGCATCTCATCTTCGTGTTCGCGACGACGGAGCCGGAGAAGGTGCTGCCCACGATCCGTTCGCGTACCCACCACTACCCGTTCCGGCTGCTCGCGCCGTCGGTGATGCGGGGCCTTTTGGAGCGCATCTGCGCGAAGGAGGGGGTCAGCGTTGCGCCCGACGTGTATCCGCTGGTCATCCGTGCGGGCGGCGGGTCGCCCCGTGACTCGTTGTCGATTCTCGATCAGCTGCTGGCGGGCGCCGGGGATGAGGGCGTCACCTATGATCGTGCCCTGGCTCTGCTCGGCGTCACCGACATAGCACTCATCGACGATGCGATCGACGCGTTGGCCACCGCTGACGGCGCGGCGTTGTTCGCGACCGTCGAGAAGGTTGTCGATGCCGGCCATGATCCGCGGCGTTTCGCGGTCGATCTTCTTGAGCGTCTTCGCGATCTTATTCTGCTGCAAGCGGTTCCGAACGCCGTGGAGCGGGGGCTGGTGGAGGCGCCGGGTGATCAACTCGCACGGATGACCGCCCAGATCGAGAAACTTGGTCCTGGTGGGCTGGCCCGTTTCGCCGAGATCGTGCACACCGCGCTGGGGGAGATGCGCGGAACCACCTCGCCACGCCTGCTGCTGGAGGTGATGTGCGCGCGGATGTTGCTGCCGTCGGTATCCGACGACGAGGCCGCGGTGTTGCAGCGGCTCGAACGGTTGGAGGCCGGAGTGGTGTCGGCACCGGCCGGTGTCGGTGCCGGCCAGGCTAGGCCAAGTACGCCGCCGGCACCGCCCGTGACCGACGCTGAGCCGCCGAAATACGTCCGACCCTCGCAACGCAAACCCAGCACCGAGGCTGCTGCG
>JASGFW010000034.1:0-34040 GCA_047605305.1 Gordonia sp. (in: high G+C Gram-positive bacteria) | reverse complement strand
CCAGGCGGGATGCGGTCCAGGCGGGATGCGGTCCAGGCGGAACGTCTGCAGACGTGGCTCGACGACGAGTTGCGAGATGCATTCGCCCACCGCATCCTGGCCGTGGACGTACCTGTCGCCAACCCCTGGAAGTGACAAGTGGCAGTTCAAGCCCCCCGCGTCGCAGGACCTAACGCCTCAAAACCCTGGCGCAGCAAATCAGCCAGATCCTCGGTGCCGTCGGACGCCGACCACCGCTCCACCGCGACGGTCAGACACGAGAGTGCCGCCGCCGCCCGCACCGCCAGCGCGACCGGTAGTGGCCCGGTGATGTTGCGTCGATCTGCAAGTGCCCGGGTGAGCGCCGGACGCCATCCGTGCATCTTCTCCAACTGCCGTCCGGCCAACTCAGGGGTGTCAACGATCAGTTTCGTCATCCGCAATGCCCCGCGTGGATTGTCCAGGTAGTAGGCGATCACCTGCCCCATGACGGCATGCAGGGCGCTCCAGTCGTCCTCATCGTCTGGTCGCGCCCGCAGGGCGTCGGCGAACCTCGCTACGTGCGCATCGAATGCGCTGAGCAACACGTCTTCCTTTGTGCCGAAGTATCGGAGCAGCGTGCTGCGCGATACTCCAGCCGCCGCGGCCATGTCATCGAGGGTGACGTTCTGGAATCCGCGGGCGCGTACCAATTCGAAGGCGGCTTGCGACAGCGACTCCCGTACCGCGGCCCGGGCGATCTCGCGGGTAGGGCCGACGACGTACGGACTCATGCGCGCAACCCTACCGCGGACTATTGCAACAAATGCGACTGGGTGTCTAAGCTGACACTCGGTATCACTGTGGTGTGGATCACATATTTATGGGGCCCGCGTCGGATTTTTGCCGATAGTCATGGGTCATGTGTCGGCGCACCGGAGTGTGCTACCCGTCGCGTCCCGCCCTGGACGCGCCCATCCCGGAAGGATTTCCGACCATGTCCGACTACTTCGTCTGTTCCGGCGATACCCACATCATCGAGCCGTCCGACCTATTCAAGACGCGCCTGCCGAAGAATCTGCGCGATCGCGCGCTATGGGAGGAGGAGTTCACCCTCGACGAGCCGATCGTCGAGGGCGGGCACACCGAATTCAAAAAGCTACACACCATCGGCTTCGACGGATGGACCATCTCGAAATACCGACAATTGGGCGGCCGCACCCCCGACGGCGACCCCGACCACATCATCGAAGATATGGATCTCGACGGTGTCGACGCATCGGTAATGTTCCCCAATCTATCGCTGTTCGTGCTGTTCACCGACGATCACGAACTCTCCATGGCACATGCTCGGGTATGGAACGACTATCTCGTGGAACGGTACCTGCCGTATAAGTCGCGGATGAGACCCACAGCGGCCATCCCACTGACGGATATCCCGGACGCGATCGCAGAGATCGAGCGTTGCGCCGCACTGGGACTCGGCGCTCTCCTACTGCCGGAGCTGCCGCCAGTCCCGTACTGGTCACGTATCTACGATCCCGTCTGGGCTACCGCACAGTCATTGGGGCTGCCCATCTTCTTCCACGTCGCCACCGGTGGCGTGATGGTCCGCGAAGAGGTCTCGACGACCGCCGTCACCGTCAAGGGCCTGATGCAGGCGGTCAACATGGGCAAAGGACAACTAACCGACGACATGGTCGCCGGCCGGACGATGGGTGGGGGCAATACCGCATCCGCCAGTCCACAGGCGATCATCGCTGCCCTGATCGGCGGCGGTGTGTGCGAACGCTTCCCCGATCTTCATTTCAATCTGACCGAGTTCGGCGCGGGGTGGCTGGTGTCATTCTTCGGGATGATGGAAAAATCGTGGCGCACCGGCATCGGCCAGGATGCTGACTGGTGGCTCGGATTCTGGGACGACTCACGGCCACCCACCGACCAGCCATCGATGGGGCGGTTATTCGCCATCAACGGCCAATGGCCCTACCCGCTCACACCGATCGAGTATCTGCGTCGCCAGATTCACGTTCAGTTCGCCGATGATCCGGTCGCCGTGCAGGCCCGGCATATCACCGGCCTGTCGACGATCACGTGGGGTAACGATTATCCGCACGCCGAGGGCACATTTCGCAGCAGCGCCGACTGCATAGAGTTCAATTTCGCGGGCGTACCCGACGATGAACGTGCGGTGATTCTCGGCAAAACCCTCGGCGATCTGGTCGGATTCGACACCAGTCGCAAGTATGCGCCGGTTGGCGTCTGATCCGCGTGCTAGGGCATCTCATCGGGCGCCATCCACGCGCCCGGCGAGATGCCCTGGCACCCCTCACGTCTGGTGGCCAACCCGCGCCCACGGGAGTGCCGCGGACGCCGCGAGCAACACACCTACACCGGCCCATTGGGACCACGTTAACGACTCGCCCAGGAAGATCGACGCGGCGAGCACCCCGACGACTGCCTCCAGAAGTCCGAGCAAACTGCCGGGAACCGGGCCCAGCACGCGCACCGCGAGGTACCCGCCACCGATACCCAACGGCAGGATCAACACTCCCTGCGCCACGATCGATAACCAGCCGCTCGCGGTGAATGACCACGATGCCGGGGTAAGGAACAGCAAGACGAACCCGGCCGCGAGCGCAGCCCCCAACGACGTGAGACCTGTCGCGGCAACCACACTCACCCGACGCAGACACGGCTCGCCGATGACGTAGTACGCGGCGTAGCCGAGCGCACAGGCAACCGCGAGAAGCAGCCCCGGCACCGCAATGTGCCCGCCCGACTCCCCGGCGACAAACGCGATCCCGGCGATCATCACCCCGCATATCACCCAGGCCACCGGCCTCGCTGGTCGACGGAGGATTACCACGCTGATCACAAGCACGAATACCGGTGACACATGGGCGACGACGATCGCCAGCTGAGCACCGGTCAGCCTGATCGCCGCAAAGAAGCACAGCAGTTGCGTGGCGAAGAGCGGACCACACACCAGGGTCAAGATAGCCGCGTCGCGGATCGGGACTCGCCAACGGCCGGTAGCCACCGCCATCGTCACCAGCAGAACCCCACCGATGACACTGCGCAAAAAGACAAGCACCGTGGGTGACACCCCGCCCGCATAACCGATAGCGGCGATCGTCGGCGTGAAACCGTAGGCCGCCGCCGACACCACACCGCCAATCCACGCACTCGCCGTCCGCGCCGAGGTAGCCGCAACCGGCACGCCAACCTCATCGACCGCTAAACCCTCAACCTCCTGGTAGCCAGCACCCCTGTCCACCGCAGCGTTCCCCATCCCCGTCTCATGCGACCCACATCTCGTCCACCAACACCGCGTAGGTTATTCGACTACGCGCCACAACCACCTAGTTCCGGTGGACCGGAATGATATTCGACCGGAGTCGCCGACAAATCGATAGGGTTACGCACGGTGCGCGCCGACGATCCGGGGATCACCGCCTCAGGTTCGAGTCCCAGTTCCCGAGCCGCCTCGAACGCCTCCGCAAGGGAGTTCACCGGTCCGGCCGGAACGCCGACAGCCGCTAACTGGGCCGTCCACTGAGCCGCACCAGCTGTGATCAGCACGTCGGTGATCGAGGCGACGAGTGCGTCGCGGTTGTCCACCCTCAATTCATTGGTGGCGTACCGCGGATCGTCAGCCCACTGCGGATGACCCAATACTTTTGCCAAAGAAGAAAACTGGCGATCGTTACCGACAGCCAGCACGATCGGCCGGTCCGCCGTCGCAAACGTCTCGTACGGCGCGATACTCGGATGCCGATTACCCATCGCCACCGGATTCACACCAGCGCCCAGGTGCGCTGCCGCCTGATTGGTCAACGCCGACAGCAGCGACGTGAACAACGCGGTATGCACCCGCTGACCCTGCCCCGTGCGATCACGATGCCGCAGGGCGGCGAGAATCCCGGTGCACGCGTGCAGGCCGGTGATGATGTCGACGACCGCCACCCCCACCTTGGTCGGGGTCTCCGAATCTGGGCCGGTAATGCTCATCAAACCGCCCATGGCCTGCACCACTAGGTCATAGCCGGGCAATCCGGCCCCCGCATCTGTGCCGAAGCCGGTGATCGAACAATAAATGAGCCCGGGATGCGCGTCTCGCAGATCCTCATACCCAATACCCAGTTTCCGCATCGTCCCGGGGCGGAAATTCTCCACCAAGACATCGACGCGGGCAATGATCTCCCGCGCCTTGGCAATACCCGCCGGAGTCGCAAGATCGATGGCCACCGACGACTTATTGCGGTTGACGGACGTGAAGTAAGTCGCGGTGCCGTTCGCATCGAATGGCGGCCCCCACTGGCGGGGGCCACCCCCTGCATGGCCCCCGTCGCGGCGCCCCGCACTAGGCCTTTTTGAGGTCCGGATTCTCCTGGTAGACCTCTTTGATCAGCGACAGATCGAACAATTGATCCGCCGTAATCTTGTATCCGGCCTTGGTGAGCGCCTCAATATTCTGCTCGACCAGCTCATCGCTGATGGTGAGCAATCCGTTCGCCTTGGTGTCATCGGAGACGATGAGGCCGTTCTGTGCGATGGCCTCTTTCTCCTGATCATCCTCGATGAGCTTGAGGGTCTTGCCGTATTTGGTTACCGCGAGCTTCGCCGAACCAGCCGGATCGGCCACCGCGTCATACCACCCCTGAATATCGGCCTTGAGGAATGCCTTCACCTTGTCGCGTTCCTTGTCGATCGTCTCCTGCTTCACCACAACAGTTTCGGCGACAAGCGGGAGACCGAAATCTGCAAACAGGAAATTGGTGTTGGCGAAGCCGCTGGCCGCCAAGGTGATCGGCTCATTGGTGACATAGGCGACCCAACCGTCAACCTCCCCCTTGGTCAGCGGGGTCGGATCGTACTGCACGGTGATCTTGTCGATATCGGATTCCTTGAGGCCGTTAGCGGTGAGTAGTGCCTTGAAGACATTCTCATTCGAGGCCTGTACGCCGATCTTTTTGCCTACCATGTCCTTTGGTGTCGCAATGGGCTTCGCCGCCGACGACACGATGCAGAACGGATTCTTCTGATAGACCGCGCCAACAGACTTGAGCTTGGCACCCTGCAGAATCACCGGCGCGGTGATCTGCGGCGCGGAGAAACCAATCCACACCTTATTCGAGGTCAGCCCGGTCTCCACGCCCGTCCCGGCACCACCACCGGTGATCAGATCCGGAGTGCCCAGGCCAGCCTGCTTGAAGTATCCCTTCTCCACGGCCCAGTATTCACCCGCGAATTCGATGTTCTTCAGCCAGGACAGCTGCACCTTCGGATTCGTCGACGACGTACCCGCACCCCCGCCCGAACCATTGCCGCTGCTGCATGCGGCGAGCGCCCCGGTCACGCCGAGCGCGCCCGCGGCCCCGCCCGCCATCAGCGAGTACCTCAGGAAAGACCGGCGATCCAGCGGCCCCGTGTAACCGGCGGAAGTACTCATCATGTGGATCCTTTCGGGTAACGGGCTTACAGGCCCGAAGTTACTGATCTGCGGAGGGGTGGGTGATTAACGCGTATTTAATGCTGTTGCATCCCCATTTGCGCGAGCACCACGGATTCGACAACGCCCACGATGGCATACAGCACAATCGATGCCACCGTGATGACCACCACCGACGCCCACAATTCGTTGTAAGCGGCAGCGGGAAGGGCCTGTTGCAACGTTGACCCAAGCCCCTTATTGGTGCCGAGCCATTCGGCGACCGTCGCGCCGATCAGCGCGCCGGGCACCGAAATCTTCGCGGCGCCGAATAACGACGGCATCGCGGACGGAATCGCCGAGCGCCGCAACGCCGTCCAGCGCCCACCGCCGTACACGGCGATGACATCATCGATATGCCGTGGTGCGCTAGCAAGACCGGTCATCACCATCACCAACGCCGGGAAGAACACAACGATACCGCCCATCACTGCAACGACGGCCACTCCGCGACCCACCACCAACGTGATCAGCGGAGTCATGGCCACCAGCGGCACCGACCGCAACAACATCGCGATCGGCATGAACGTTTGTGCGGTAGCACGAGACACCACGAACACCGCCGCCGTCGCCAGCGCAACGATCATCCCAGTGGCGAATCCGATCGCGGCATCCTTCAGGGTGATCCACAGATTCTCGAAGATCTCCGAACGCGCCTGCGCGGCACCCGGATCGGTGAACAGGAAGGCGAATACCTGTACCGGATTACGGCCGATGATGGGACCGATATCGGGGAAGGCCAGCAGAAACAGCCACCAGATCACCAGGATCAGGATGAACGACATGACCAGCGAACCAAGGAACTTGGCGATCTGCCAGACGAGTGCACCCAGGCGGGCTCCGCCACCGGCACCCTCGGCCGTATTCGCAGCGGCCTGTCTCGCCGCCGCGCTCACCACAGGGCTCATCCCGTCACCGCCTGTCCGGACGCCCACCGGGTGGCGAACCGCGCGATCACCGCGACGACGGCATAGCCGATACCCGCGATCGCACCGCTGATCAGCGCGATGGCCCACACCTGTGGGATATCTCCGCGCTGCTGAGCGACGATCATCGCCGGGCCCGCTCCGGTGTCGGGCATCGCAAGAAATTCACCGAGTACCGCACCCAGTACCGCAGCGGGAGCCGCGATCTTGATGGCCGCCAACGTATTCGGCACGGCCGCCACCGATCGGACACGCCACAACTGGGCGATTCGGCCGCCGCCATACACCTTGATCAAGTCGAGGCTGCCTGCATGCGGGGATCGCAATCCACTCAATGTGCCGATCATGGTGGTGAAGAACACCGAGATGGCGGCGAGGAACACGATCATGGTCTGTACCTGTGCGAACGCCACCTGCACGATCGGCGCAACCGCGACGATCGGGGTGCAGTAGGAGAGGATCGCCAGCTGAGTTGCCAGCCCCTCCACCGGCGGAATCAAGATGACGAGAATAGCCAGCACAATCGCCAGCAGGTTGCCCCAGAGAAATCCACGCAACGCCAATTGCACTGTGGTCGAGAAATTTTCGACATAAAAGCTCAAGCCGGTGTCGGCGATTTCGGCCAGCACCGCCCACGGGGTGGGAATGGTGCCGTGGAACCACCCCAGCGCGCCAGCAAGCCACCAGACGACGATCACACCGACGATGCCGATAACCCCGGCGAGCCAGCGGTCCGCACCCGGCACCCGCACACGTCGGGTCGCGACGCTACCCACCCGCGGTCTCCGCGTCGGCCGCCACCGATGCCGAACCTCCGAACAGCAATCCGGATAGGTGGTCGTGTAAAGCATGAAATTCCGGCGTACGCATCATCTCGGGTACGCGCGGGCGCGGCAGGTCGATCGTCACCACCTCGATGACCCGACCCGGACGAGCACTCATCACCGCGACGACGTCGGAGAGGAAAACCGCCTCGGCGATACCGTGGGTAACCATCAAGGTGGTGGCCGGTTTCTCCGTCCAGATACGCAGCAACTCGATATTGAGCCGCTGCCGGGTCATGTCATCGAGCGCACCGAAGGGTTCGTCGAGGAGCAGTGCGGTAGGCCGCACCACCAGTGCACGGGCGATCGACACTCGCTGGCGCATACCGCCGGACAGCATCGCGGGCTTGGCTTTCTCGAATCCGCGCAGCCCAACCAGATCAATCAGATCGGAGACGAGCGCATCGTCGGCGGGCATACCGCCCACCTGCAGCGGCAACTTGATATTGGATTCCACCGACCGCCACGGCAACAGCGCCGAATCCTGGAAGGCGATGCCAAGCGAATGGGTACGCTGCAGATCGTCGGGCGATTGCCCATTCATCAGTGCGGTACCCGACGTGGGCTTCTCCAGCCCGGCGAGAACCCGCAGCACCGTCGACTTGCCGCAGCCCGAGGGGCCCAGCAGGGAAAGGAACGATCCCTCAGAGGTCTTGAGCGACACGTCGGAGAGCGCCGTTGTCGTCGACGATCCACGCACCGAACGCGTCGTGAATGTTTTCGTCAGCCCCGAGATGTCAATGCCGGTTCCCAGTGGTCTCGACTTCCCCGGTGCCACCCCCTGCCCAGATGTCATGGTCAGCCACGGTATGGGGCCGGTGTTGCTGACATGTTAAATCGATGTAACCCCGGTTGACGGGCGGTGTTAGTCAGGTTCTCTACGTGCGCATCGCCTGACCGATAGTGGCGACCATCGCATCGACGGCAAACTTCGGCTTCACGTTCCGATCGAGTACCTCGCGGCAATGCAGCACCGCCTCCACACACCGCAGCAGTTGCTCCGGGGACGCGAAATCGGCCAGGGGGCCCACGATCTCAGCGGCTTTATCGGGATGCATCGGCGTGACGCATGCGCCGACGGAGACCACCAGCGCATCACGATACAGCGCGGCAAGATCAACCAGCGCACGATCAAGGACATCCCGGCCCACGCGAGTGGCCCGCGACTTCTGACGCTTCTCCAGTTCTTTGAGCGCACCCGCGGTACCCCGCGGTGCACGCGCGGTGCCCTTACCGGTGCCGCCGGCCCCGAGTGCGGTCTTCATCTCCTCGATCTCGGGTTCATCGAGTTCGGCGCTGATCGCCTTGGCCGCGGCATCGGCGGCGCGCACGAGTTCCTCGGCAGCCGCATACGCCGTCGAATCCCGGGTGGCGGCCCGCGCCAACCCCAGCGCCTGCTCGCGCTGTGCCCGCGCGTCGGCATCGGTGGCCAGCCGACGCGCGCGGCCGATGTGCCCGCCGCACACAGACGCCGCCCAGCGCGCGGCCTGCGCGTCGATGCCGTCGCGGTCGATGAGCACCCGCTCGATGTCGGCGACGGCGGGCGTGGTCAATGCGACGTGGCGGCATCTCGACCGCAACGTCACCGAGATATCCGCCGGATCGATAGAGGGCGCACACAGCAAGAACACCGTGCGCGACGGCGGCTCCTCGACCACCTTCAGCAATGCGTTCGCGGCCTGCTCGGTCAGTCTGTCGGCGTCCTCGACCACAACGATCTGCCAACGCCCGGTACCCGGCCTACGCGACGCTGTCTGCACGATCTCGCGCATGGAGTCCACCGACAGGCTCAGCCCCTGGGGCACGATATGACGTACATCGGCGTGGGTGCGGGCCATCACCGTGACACAGGCGCGGCATTCGCCGCAGCCGACGATCCCCGGGCTCTGGCATTGCAGTGCAGCCGCGAAACAGGTCGCAGCCACCGACCTGCCGCTGCCGGGCGGACCGGTGAACAGCCAGGCGTGGGTCATCGCGGCTCGCGGAGTCGAGTCCGCGGGCGCCTCGGCACCGGGTTCATCCAACGCCTCGGCGGCAAGCATCCGGGCTGCCCGCGCCGCCGCGGTCAGCTCCGCAGCAATCGCTCGCTGCCCGATCAACCGATCGAAGATATTCGTCACACCGACAGCGTAATCCGCAGCTCGGACACCCCCCGTAGAACAACTTCGTTTAACAATTGCAAGCGGACAGCTACCGTGGTTGACGTGGTAGAACGTCGGTCGTGGTGGTCACGCTCCCTGCATTTGGGACGTTGGCTGATTCATACGCCGTGGCCGATCCTCGCGTTAGACATGTTGCGCGCGAATCTGGTGGGCGCACTGTTTACCTTTGCCTTCCTCCGATTCGGCATGCCCGCCGCCGATTCGTTTCGCTTCGGTGAGATCACCGCCCCCCGGCAGGTCATCTTCTTCGGTTACCTAGTGGTGTCGATGCTCGTCGGCGGCGCATTGAGCATTCAGCTGAGCCTGCCGGTACTGGTGTGGCATCGCCGACGCAGCAGACTCGATAACGAGACCGCGCGCACCCGTGCGCTGAAACTGCCCGTCTTACTCTCCACAGTCAACGCCGGCATGTGGCTCGGCGGCGGAGCCCTGCTGACCGTGGTCAACCTGACTGTGTCACACAAGAATGCGTTCATCGTGGCAATGGCCAGCGTCATCGGCGCGCTGGTCACGTGCGTACTGAGCTTCCTGCAGGCCGAAAAGGTGCTGCGCCCGATCACCGTCGCGGCAATGGCCAATAACCCCGACAACGCGATCGCACCGGGGGTAACCACTCGCATCACAGTGTTCTGGGTCATCAGTGTTGTCGCGCCGATGGCCGTGATCATTGGCCTGATCACCTTGCAGCGCACCCATTTCATCAGCACCGACGCCAACGGATTGCTGCGGCCGATCCTGTGGATGTCGCTCTCGGCGCTCGCGTTCAGCGTGCTCGCGATTGTGCGGGTGGTCCGCGCCATCAACGACCCGATCAAACAGTTGCGCCGCGCACAAAGCAAGGTCAGCGAGGGCAATCTCGACGTCGCGGTAAAAATCTACGACGGCAGCGATATCGGTCTGCTGCAGGCCGGTTTCAACGATATGGTCGCTGACCTGCGCGAACGCCAGCAACTGCGGGATCTGTTCGGCCGCTACGTAGGTGAAGACGTCGCCCGCAAGGCCATCGAGACCGGCACCGAACTCGGCGGCGAGGAGCGCTACGTCGGCGTGCTCTTCGTCGATATCGTGGGTTCCACCCGGCTGGCGGTGAACCGGCCGCCGCGCGAGGTCGTCGAGCTACTCAACGCGTTCTTCCGGGTGGTGGTCGCGGTGGTCGGCCGGCACGGTGGTTTCGTCAATAAATTCCAGGGCGACGCGGCGCTGGCCATCTTCGGCGCACCGCTCGACCTTGACGACTTCGCCGGCAAGGCATTGGCCGCCGCCCGCGAGATGCGCCAAGAGCTCTACGAGACCCTCGGTGACACCGATATCGGCATCGGGGTGTCGGCGGGCAAGGCCATTGCCGGCCACATCGGTTCGGAAAGACGTCTAGAGTACACGGTCATCGGAGATCCGGTCAACGAAGCAGCGCGGCTCACCGAACTCGCCAAGGACGAGCCGACCCGTGTGCTCGGGTCGGCGCGTGCGGTCTTCCTCGCATCGACCGGTGAGGCGGAAAACTGGGATATCGGCGAGGGCGTCGAACTACGCGGGCGAGGAATCGAGACCCTGCTCGCCCGCCCGCACTTGGCACCCTACCGCCGGTAGCGACGTCGACAAGCCGCCGCCGGGGCGGGGATACGACCGTTCAGCGGGCGATCCGTCGGTGCGATCATTCCTCCGTCACGGTGTTCTTGACCGCAGCCCTTTTCACCGCCGCTTTTTTCACCGCCGTCTTTTTAGCCGGTGTCTTTTTAGCCGCCGTCTTCGTTGCGACGGTTGTCGCCGACGCCGCTTTTTTGGCCGGAGCCTTCTTCGCCGCCACCTTTTTCGCAGGAGCCTTCTTCGCTGCGGCTTTCTTCGCGGGAGCCTTTTTCACCGGGCCGCGGGCGCGTCGATCGGCAAGCAGCTCCATCGCCCGGTCCGGCGTGATCGATGACACCTCGTCGCCCTTACGCAGACTCGCGTTGGTCTCCCCGTCGGTGACATACGGACCGAAGCGGCCGTCCTTGATCACCATCGGCTTGCCGCTGACCGAGTCATTGCCCAGCTCACGCAGCGGCGGAGCCGCTGCTTGACGGCCGCGCCGCTTGGGCTCGGCATAGATCTTGATCGCCTCGTCGAGACTGATGTCGAAGAGCTGTTCCTCGTTGGCCAGCGAACGCGAGTCGCTGCCCTTCTTCAGATACGGGCCGTACCGGCCGTTCTGCGCGGTGATTTCCTCGTTGCTCGCCGGATCAACCCCGACCACACGCGGCAGAGAAAGCAGCTTGAGCGCATCGTCGAGGGTGACCGTGGAAATATCCATCGTCTTGAACAGCGAGCCGGTGCGCGCCTTGGCCGCCGTATTCTTGGCCGCTTTCTTTGTTGCCGCCGTCTTCTTGGCTGCCGTCTTCGTTGCAAGACCGCCGCCGACGGGAGCATCGTCGAGTGGCACGATCTCATCGTCGGGGCCTCCGGACGACGCCGGACCACCGTCGCGGGGCGTCGGACCGGCCGGGATGGTGGCCGGGGTGCTGCCGTCATCGTCATCGTCGGACGGCAGGATTTCGGTGACGTACGGGCCGAAGCGGCCCTCCTTCACCACGATCTCGTGGCCGGTCACCGGATCGAGTCCCAGCGAACGCCCCTCCTGCGGAGTGGCGAACAGCTTCTCCGCTACCGCAAGAGTCAGCTCGTCCGGGGTGATATCGGCGGGCAGGTTGGCCCGCTGCAGGTCCGGCTCGGCATCCGGGGCGGCAATGTTGCGCTCCAGATAGGGCCCGTACCGTCCTACCCGCACAACAATCGGGTGGCCCTGATCGTCATCGAACAGCTTGATCGAGTTGACCTCGCGGGCGTCGATCTCCTCAAGGTTCACCCCGACGAGCTTCTTGAGTCCGCCGTGCTTGGCGATCTCCGAGCCCGCGATCGCGGCGTCGTGCGGGGCGTCGGGAGCATCATCTCCGAAGTAGAACTCCGTTAACCAGCGCGTACGGTTCTCCCGGCCGTTGGCGATCTGGTCCAGATCGTCCTCCAGCGATGCAGTGAAGTCGTAGTCGACGAGGCTCTGGAAATATGCCTCGAGCAACCCCACCACGGCGAACGCGATCCACGACGGGACCAGCGCGTTGCCCTTCTTGAGTACATACCCACGATCCTGGATGGTGCCGATGATCGACGCATACGTCGACGGGCGGCCAATCCCCAGCTCTTCGAGGACCTTGACCAGCGATGCCTCGGTGAAGCGCGCAGGCGGGTTGGTGGCGTGACCGTCGGCAGTTAACGCAGCGGCGGTCAACGACTGTCCCTCAGTGAGCTGCGGGAGTCGGCTCTCCTCGTCGTCAGCCTGCCCACCGACCTGCTCATCGACTGTTTCGACGTAGGCGGAGAGAAATCCCGGGAAGGTGATGGTGCGCCCGGATGCGGCGAAGGTGCACCGCTCCCCCGACGACGCGGTACCGGTGATCCGCAAGCTCATCGTGGTGCCCTTGGCATCGGCCATCTGCGAGGCGACAGTGCGCTGCCAGATCAGCTCGTAGAGCCGAAACTCGTCGGCCTCAAGCTGACCGGCCACCTGTCCCGGCGTGCGGAATGACTCGCCGGCGGGCCTGATCGCCTCGTGTGCCTCCTGCGCGTTTTTGACCTTGCGGTTGTACTGACGCGGAGTCGGATGCACAAAATTGGCTCCGTAGAGATCACGTGCCTGGGTGCGCGCCGCATTGATCGCCGACTCACTGAGCGTGGTCGAGTCGGTACGCATGTAGGTGATGAAGCCGTTCTCGTAGAGCCGCTGCGCGACGCGCATCGTGCGGTCAGACGAAAACCGCAGTTTACGGCCGGCTTCCTGCTGCAGTGTCGATGTCATGAAGGGCGCATACGGGCGACGCGTGTAGGGCTTCTCCTCCACCGATGTCACCGTCATGTCGGCACCGTCAAGCGCATCGGCGAGGCGAGTGGCGCGAACCCCGTCGAGAACGACGACACCAGCGGACTTCTTCAGACCACCCTTTTCGTCGAAGTCACGACCCGTTGCAACGCGGGCAGCATCCACCGACACCAACCGCGCGCCGAATGTGCGCGGCGTCGCCGCACTGTCCGCACCGACATCCATCGTCGCGGCGATATCCCAGTACTCCGCGGATAGGAATGCCATCCGCTCACGTTCACGGTCGACGATGATGCGGGTCGCCACGGACTGCACCCGGCCCGCCGACAACTTCGGCATGACCTTCTTCCACAGCACCGGGCTGACCTCGTAGCCGTAGAGCCGGTCGAGAATACGACGGGTCTCCTGCGCATCGACCAGATCGATATCGAGGTCACGGGGGCTTTCCGCGGCGGCCCGGATGGCGGGTTCGGTGATTTCGTGGAACACCATCCGCTTGACCGGAATCTTGGGTTTGAGCGTCTCCAGCAGATGCCATGCGATGGCCTCACCCTCGCGGTCACCGTCGGTGGCGAGGTAGAGCTCGTCGACATCCTTCATCAAGGATTTAAGTTCGGAGACGGTCGACTTCTTGTCGGGAGAGACCACATAGAGCGGTTCGAAGTTATCGTCGACGTTGACACCCAGGCGCGCCCACGGCTGCCCCTTGTATTTGGCCGGCACGTCGGCGGCACCTCGCGGCAGGTCACGGATGTGCCCTCGGGAGCTTTCCACCACGTAGTTGGCTCCCAGGTATCCGGCGATCTTGCGCGCCTTTGTGGGCGACTCGACGATTACCAGGCGTCGAATCGCCTTTCCACCTGCGGGGGCTTTGGTGCTGGTCTCAGCCAACTGGTGTCCTTCTGCTCGGACCTGCCCCACCGCCGCCGCCATGCGCAGCCGGGAAAAGGTCGCCTCGATTCAGGTTTGTACCTTATGTATAGCGTCATTTGCACATTTGAATTCCGGTCAAGTATCCCGACTGTGCCACATCCCGCCCGATATCCGGCTATAAGCACAGGTCAATAACGCCAATCGGCTACCTCGACGGCAGACACGAGCCGATCTACGCGTCGCCGATGCCTGCTCGCATATCGCCGGACGGCGGCCAGTCCGCCTCGGCACTGGCCGGTGGGGCGCTGGCTGGCGGAGCACCGACATATTCAACTAGCCGAGTCAGCCGCCGCCCGGCGATACGCAGGGCGGGTGAACGGGAGCGGGTTCCGACGAGCGTCGGGGCGATACCCACGCGCATCAGCGCGGTGGCCAGCGCGGCGTGAGTCTCGGGTGCATGCGGGTCAAGGCCCAGCAGATAGCGATCTCCGTCGCGGCGTCCGGCGGCCAGCACCCACATGCGCAGCGCCCGTGGCGAGGGCACCCAGGTGACCGGCATCGCCTTCACCGCCCCCCGCGACCAGGAACGATGCAACGCGGTGAGCCGCGGGGTGGCCTCACTGCGGGCCAGCGGACTGCCCTCATCCGATGTCGAGAGCTCCGCGTCGATGCCACAGGCACGAATCGCGTCCGCAATGGCTTCGGCCCGCCATCGGGCCGTCACCACGACCGATACCCGCGAACCGGCTTCCGACACGGACGACTGCCCGTGTGCAGCAAGCAGCCCGCTGAGATCGGCGACCACTGGATCGTCGATTTCCGCGGAGAAAAAGGCCAACTGCACCACGGGAAGAGCCTACTGCCCCCGGCCACGATCAGATCGCAGACGGGACCGGGGCGGGCGGTAACTCACTCCACCGGTTCACGCAATTGCACAGCCCGGTGATAACAAAACCGCCCCCACCCCGGGGGGTGAAGGCGGTTTCATCAAGCTCAGTGGTGAGCCAGTGTCTCAGACGGCGCGCACGCCCGTCGCCTGGGGGCCCTTGGTGCCCTGCCCAACCTCGAACTCAACCCGCTGGTTCTCCTCGAGGGTGCGGAAACCGGATCCTTGGATCTCGGAATAGTGGACGAACACGTCGTCATTGCCCTCGTCGGGAGCAATAAAGCCGAAGCCCTTCTCCGCGTTGAACCACTTCACAGTTCCCTGTGCCATTACTGCAATCCTTTACATACATTCGTCGCGACACGCTGGTCGCGTGTCGTGGCCGGTCTGACCGCCATACCTCGAGAAAACGCCTGCGGACCGGCTCGCGAACGAGCATTCTCCGCGTGGAACCACCTCAGTACCACGGCTGCAACACGATCCCCCGTGCCCAACGCAGTCGCGATGACCACGGTGGGAGCTGCGGCCACACTCAGTCAATCACGTTCGAGGCGCAAAGGATAGTCACTACATCCACACTGAATGAAAACTTCCCAAATTTCAGACAATCGACATCGCGGAGTAACATCGCCAGCGCCCGCCATACGCAGCAGGGATATCCGTCCCACTCATCCGGCGCCGCGGCGGAACAAATCCCAACTATGCATTCCTCAACATTCGGCACCGAACTTCTGCAACGATCCCTCTCCGGGAGCGATCCGGACGCCAGCCCGCTCACCCACGTCACGGTAATCGATTCGCGGGCAGCAGTTTTCGCCGATTGGCCGGAATGGGTACCCGACGACGTCCGCAGCGCGTTTGCGGATGCGGGAATCCAGCGGCCGTGGAGCCATCAGGTGACGGCCGCCACTCTCGCCTTCCGCGGAACACATGTGGCGATCTCCACCGGAACAGCATCCGGCAAATCGTTGTCATATCAAATACCGATATTGACGACCCTTCTCGCCGATCCGCATGCCACAGCGCTGTATCTTTCGCCGACAAAAGCGCTCGGCCACGATCAGATCAAGGCACTGTCATCGATCATCTCGGGGCGTGAACCTTTCCGCAATCTGCAACCGTGCGCCTATGACGGCGATACCGACCCGCAGATCCGGCAATTCGCACGCAACCATTCGCGGTGGATCTTCACCAATCCCGACATGCTGCACGTGGGGATCCTCTCCGGAGCGGGGACGGGCAGCACCGCAGTCGCTGGCCGGTGGCGCCAGTTCTTCCGGCACCTGCACTACATCGTGGTGGATGAATGTCATCACTATCGCGGCGTGTTCGGCTCACACACCGCCCTCGTTCTGCGGCGGCTGCTGCGACTAGCGCGCGCGGCCGGCGCCAACCCTACCGTGATCGCGGCCAGCGCGACATCCGCCGACCCGGCGGGCGCGCTGGCACGACTCATCGGCGAACCCGCCGTCGCCGTCACCGACGACGGCGCGCCGCGGGGCAGGCGCACCGTCGCACTGTGGGAACCAGGTTTCCTGCCGGGCGTAACCGGTGAGCACGGCGCACCCGTACGACGTAGCTCCGGGGCCGAATCCGCCCGTCTACTCGCCGATTTCGTCATCGAAGGCGCGCGGACACTATGTTTTGGCCGCAGCCGGCGCGGCGTGGAGATCACCGCACGCAATGCACGTAATCTCCTGTTACACAGCGCTCCTGAACTCGTCGAGAAGGTGGCCGCATATCGGGCCGGCTACCTCGCCGACGATCGGCGCCGCCTCGAACGAGCCATTGCCTCCGGAGAACTCGTTGGGGTGGCCACCACCAATGCCCTGGAACTCGGTGTCGATATCAGTGGGCTGGATGCGGTGATAGTCAGCGGTTATCCGGGTACCGTCGCCTCCTTCTGGCAGCAGGCCGGACGCGCCGGACGGCAACGGGAATCCGGTGACGCACTGGTGGTACTGGTGGCCCGCGACGACCCGCTCGATACCTACCTCGTCCACCACCCCGACGCGTTGCTGGCAAGCGCCGTCGAAGCGACGGTGATAGACCCGACGAATCCGTACGTGCTACGCCCCCATTTGCTGTGCGCTGCATCTGAACTCCCCCTGACCGAGGCAGATGTAGATGCCTGGGCGGCCCACGATGCGGTGACCGCATTAGTGGCCGAGGGGTCACTCAAACGCAGACGGGCCGGGTGGTATCTGGCTGCCGGTATCGAGCCCTACGCCGGCATCGATATTCGCGGCGGAATCGGTTCACAGGTGCTCGTCGTCGATCACACCAGCGCGCTGCTGCTCGGCACCGTGGATGCCGGCCGAGCGCCGTCAACCGTGCATCCGGGCGCGGTGTACATCCATCAGGGTGAGACCTTCGTGGTCGATGAACTCAACCTCGACGACGGGCTGGCCCTGGCACATCCCGAAGAGCCCGACTGGACCACCTCCGCGCGCGAGACCACCGACATCGCGATCACCGCAACGGTCGCGCACATGCGGTGCGGCGCACTGACGGTCTGCCTGGTGGAGGTTGATGTGACGCATCAGGTGGTCGGCTACCTGCGCACAATGCTGACCGGAGAGGTGCTCGACGCCGTCGGGCTCGATATGCCGCGGCAGACGCTGCACACCCGGGCGGTGATGTACACGCTGACACCGGAATCGCTGGTGGATGCGGGAATAGCCGACGTTGACCTGCCCGGGGCACTGCATGCCGCCGAACACGCTGCGATCGCACTACTTCCGCTGATAGCCACCTGCGATCGTTGGGATATCGGCGGCCTCTCAACCAATCTGCATCCCGATACCGGGTTGCCAACCGTTTTTGTCTATGACGGTTACCTGGGCGGTGCTGGATTCGCCGAACGCGGCTACGAGGCTTTCGCCACCTGGATCGGCGCGACCCTGGAGGCGGTGTCGAGCTGTCGCTGCGAAAGAGGGTGTCCCTCATGCGTTCACTCACCCAAATGCGGTAACGGAAACGATCCACTGGATAAAAGTGGTGCGGTAAAGGTTCTTTCGCTGATTGAGCGGAACTACGCGCACAGCTACGTGAACGACACCGCACACAAGGCGTAGCAGAGACTCTCGCCGCCCCGCTCCCGGGCCGCACCGGGATAAGCGCCGCCTCACTCTACTGGTCCGGCACGGGCCCTGGCGATCGCCGCCCGCTCACCGAAAACACCCAATGAGACCGGGGCCCGTACAGCGAGCACGACGTCCACACCTTGCACACCGCATTCCGTCAACGCCACCGCGGTCCGCTGTTGTGCCACCACCCGCCTGGCGGTGGCACACGGATCTTCTTCGTCGGCGACGTGGACAACAGCGGCCGCCAATGCCGCTAGGTCGGCGGCCGACTGCGCCCGATGCCGGGCCAGCACGGCGGCTCCCAGATAGATCATCAGCACCAGTACCCCGGCGATCGCAGCGATCGCGCCCGCCGCCACCATCGTCGTGTAACCGCTTTCGTCGCACCAGAATCGGGTCCTCCCATGCCCCGACGTAGGTCTCGCCCGGCCACGGCGCGACCGGGCACCGTTCACATCAGCACCGTTCACATCAATACCGTTCACGCCTGCGCTGATCAATGCGGTATTCCGGGTGCGAATTGGACCTGATCATCGGCATCGGGTTCAGGAGCGGCCACCGCCCGCGCCGAAAGGCTGACCCCGGGTAGCAACGGAGCCCGGGCATGTACCTCCACGACGATCCGGTCGGGGTGTTGCGCGACCGAAATCTGTGCGCCGCTACCCACGAGCTGCTGCCCCGCCGAGCGCGCCCATTCGTCACCGGCAGCCACCAGCCGGGCAACCTCGCGAGCTGCGTCGGTACACCGAATCTGTGCGGTTACCGTGGTGATCGCACCCACCGCGGCGATCACCACGATCACGATCGCCGCGATAGCGTAGGCACCCTCCACGGTGACCATGCCGTGCTCGTCGCGTAGCAGGCGTCCGATGGCTCTGGACAACTCAACCCACCGCGGTGTTGAGCGCCTTATTGATAATTCCGGTCAATGCATTCACGATGTTATCGCCGCTGATCACCGTGTAAAGGATCGCTCCGAATGCCGCTGCGGCAATCGTTCCGATTGCATATTCGGCCGTACTCATTCCTTCATCGTCGGACAGTAGTTGACTTGTTGCGGAGGATATTTGACTTATCTTCACCCGGACTTCGGTGAATATAGAACCATTCAATATAGAATTATTCTTGGGTGACATGGGTTTTCCCTTCATTGTTGATATTTTCATAACCCTGAATCCCGGTATCGCCGGTACCGTGGCGATAAAAGATTAGACGCGGGCGGCGAGGATCTGGATCCGTATCTGCGAATATTCACATCCCGCCCAACGTTGTTCGTGCCAGACCGATGACCACGGGGGCGATACCAAGGCACACAAAAGCGGGCAGGAAGCACAGCCCCAGCGGACCACTGACGAGCACCCCGGCACGCTCCGCGCGGGCGTGCGCATCGTCATGCGCGCGGCGGCGGGTCTCGGCCGCCAACTCCGCCACCCCTGTCGAAAGCGCCGAACCGGCTCTCGCCGAGCGCCGGGCCAGCGTCGCTAACTCCCCGAAGTAATCTGGGGCAGAAGCATTATTCTGCCGCGCATCGCCGGTAGACGGCACCGCCCATGCTCGTTCCGGCTCCGCGCCGAGGGCGAGTAATTCTGCCGTTTCGGCCAGTGGCACAGCCAGCGATCCGGGTGCGGTACGGGCGAGGGCAGCCGCCGTGATCGGCACCGGCAAACCCGTCCGCAGGCATACCGCAAACAGATCCAATGCGGCAGCCACCGCGAACGGATCATCCGTGCGGCGCACTCCGAGCCACCGGGCCTGCCGGGGATGGCGCACAGCCGGTTCACTCACTCGGCATAGTACCCAGCGGGGCGCGGGCAGCATGAGGATAGCCGCAGCTATAAGGATCAATGCTATTGCGGCACAGTTCATCAGCGCACTACCCGATCGGTGATGTGTTCGGTCCATACGAGACCGGCGGCAGCCAGCGCCGTGCCGACCACCAGCAAAATGCCTCCCAGGCCACCACCCAGCAACACCTGCACCGGCCGCGCGCCGGTCGCCTGGCCGAGCCCGATACCCAGTAGTGGTAATCCGGCCAACACCGTCGCGGTGGCTCTTGGCCCGGCCAGACCTGCTCTGGTCCGCTCGGCGAAAGCCCGTCGTGCGTGCAGATCGTCGCGCACCGCCGCGAGAAGTTCGGCCATCGGCACCCCGTAACGGTCCGCGGTATGCCAGGCAATGGCGATTCGCTGCCACGGCTGGCTCATACTGATTGCGGCACCGGTACCGTCCGGACCATCGGCGTCGAGCCGCACATCACCGCCCAGTTCGGCGCGTCCCGCGAGCACTAGCAGTCCATCGATCACCTCCGGCGATGTGCCTGCCCGGCTAGCGATCTCGTCGGCCGCCGCGGCGCAGGCACGCGCGGGCGGGCTACCCACCGATAGTTCGGCGATCATCAGGGCGAGCGCGGTGAGCAAATCATCGCGTATCCGATCGGTCGTGACGAGGCCCGCACGACGGCGGATGCGCCACCACACGACCCCGACCACGATGACCGCCGACACCGCCCCCGCGACTCCGCCGGCAAAGAATGCGACGGTAGGTGCCGCCGCGCCGAGGAGCCACCGGATATCGCGGCGCCGGGGTGAACGGCGCCGATCGATGAGTTCGCCAATGCGATGTTCGACTCGACTCGCCGGCCACCACAACACCGCGATAGCCAGTGCGAGCGGGATAAGTGCCGTCACCGCCGCGCCACCAATGCGTCAAACCATTCACGATGAATCGTGAATCCACTGCCCCGCAACCACATCGGCTCAATTCGAACCCATCCGTCCTCGCCACGGGTAACGACTCCGATTTCACTGAGACCGCGGGTACCGCTCGCGGTGCGAGTCACACCGAGCACGACTTGCACCGCCGCACCAAGCTGGGAATGCAATGCCGCACGGCTCATTCCGCCCAGAGCGGCCAGCGCTTCCATGCGCGCCGGTACCTCGGCGGCGGAGTTCGCATGCAGGGTGCCTCCGCTGCCCTCGTGACCGGTGTTCAGCGCGGTCAGCAAATCGATTACCTCCGCGCCGCGCACCTCGCCGACGATGATCCGGTCTGGTCTCATCCGCAGCGCTTGACGCACCAACGTCCGCACCGGAATTTCCCCGATCCCTTCCACATTCGCGGTCCGCGCCACCAATCTGACGACATGCGGATGGATGGGAGTCAGTTCGGGCGCATCCTCCACACAGAGCACTCGCTGCGCCGGATCCATCGCGCCGATCAGCGCATTGAGTAACGTCGTCTTACCCGAGCCGGTACCGCCGACAATCAAGAACGCCAGTCGTGCCGAGAGAATCGCATCCAGCACTCCGACCACCTCCCGTGGAATTGCCCCGGATTCGATAAGTGCATCGAGATTCTTTGCCGCCGTGCGTAATACGCGCAGCGAAATGCAGGTTCCGTCGGCGGCCAAGGGCGGGATCACCGCGTGCAACCGCACCGTGTACCCGCGTCGTCCGACATTGGTCAGTTGTGCGTCGACCCACGGCTGCGCATCATCAAGCCGCCGCCCGGCACCCAGCGCCAACCGCCCGGCCAGGCGCCGCACGGCGGCGTCGTCGTCAAAGGTGATGCCGGTAGACACCAACCCCGAACCTCGATCCACCCACACGTTGTCGGGGCCGACGACAAGCACATCGGCGATATCGGGCTCGGCGAGCAGCGCCTCCAGGCGCCCGGCTCCGGTGAGCTCGGTTTGCAACCGCCGCAGCGCCGACAACAGATCGGTGTCGCCGAGCACCCCGCCCGACTCCGCGCGAATCGCGTCGGCGATCACTGCCGCGGTTGGCTCGGCAGCATCGGCGGCGAGCCGGTCGCGCACCCGCTCAATAAGCACGTCATCCACCGCTGCCGGTTTCTTCATGCGCCTGTCCTCTTCATGCCGGACCCAACCAGGACCGGGTAAAACTTTGATGCACAGCTCTGGCGGCTCGCCCGAGCGGACTGCGCCCGCCGACCCGGAGCCGCCCGCTCTCCAGACGCGCCGAAAGTCGCGGATCGGGACGGTAGGAGGCGAGCAGCGGCAGCCCCACCGCGTCGGCGATCTGGCTCGCACGCAGACCTCCGGGTGCCGGGCCGCGCACCACCAATTCGATGGCCGCACACGATCGCAGCAGTCGGTCGACGACGAGGCGTGCCGAGGCGCAGCCCGCCACCGTCGCGGTGGTCACCACCACCGTGAGGTCGGCCGATTCTGCCACCGTCCGCACTATCGGCGTATCCGCACGCGGCACATCGACGATCACCCGATCCCCGTGCACCCGCCCCGCATCGAGTGTGGCGAGAACGGCGTCCGCAACGATCGGGCGCACATCATCACGTCGGCCGGTAAGTACCGACAGCCGGTCGTTCGCTTTGGGGAGCGCGTTACGCAGCGCCTGCCCGCTGACCGCACCACCTTCCAGCGATAAATCCTGCCACCGCAATCCGGCCCGATTCTCGATACCCAGCACGAGATCGAGCCCAGCGCCGAATTCGTCGAGATCGAGCAACAATGCGTGCGCGCCACTCTCGGCCGCGGCGAGCGCTACCGCACAGGCCATGATCGAGGCCCCCGCCCCGCCGTGTGCACCGACGATCGCGAGGGCTCCGCCCGGATGAGCATGCGGAGTGCGGATATCGCTGAGCGTGCGCACCAGATGCGCCTCATCGGCCGGAAGTACCGCAGAATCAGTGGCACCGAGTTCCATCGCTCCGCGCCACGTGGGCGGTGCGGGTTCGGTATCGGAGACGAGCAGCACTCCGGCGCGGCGCGGCAACGCGGTGTCGGCGAGGATCTCGACCGCGACGGGATCGAGAGCCACCGCCCGCGCACGCAACCAATCGCGGCGGCAATCGTGGGCGTCGCCGATAATCAGCCGGTAACCGGCGGCCGCCGCGCAGCGGGCGATGTCGTCACGCAGGTCGGTGCTTACCAGCGCCAGCAGATCGTCGGACATGCTTATGAGCATCGCCTCGCCCGGCACACGTGGTGGGCATGCTGCAGGCGATCGGCCGGACAACTGGGGACCGGTGCGATTCTGTGGAAAGTAGCCCTGGGGAAAGTAGGCCTGGGGAAAGTAGCCGGGGGAAATGCGACTGGGCTGGTCACACGAGTGGACTCAGCACAAAAGGACAACCCCGGCCAGGGGGGGAGGAGGCCGGGGTTGTCAACTTTCAGCCCCGGGGGGTCGGGCTGAAAGACGCCGGTCTAACCGGCTATCGGTAACTATACACCGCAACCCATCGCACGCAACCGTACCTCATCGGATTTACGATATCTATTTTCCGATCGCCGCGGCTCAATAATAATGTGGGAGAAGAACTATCCGCGAATCCTCTTGCTTGTGATGTACATCACGGTGTACAACGGGTGTACGGAAATCGCGGGAGGCAACGTCCGCACCGGGAGAGAAGGAACGGACCCCCGCCCACGTATTTCCCAGCACGGGCGGCAAGCACCCACGCGGAGCGCGCCGCAAGAAGGCACAAGTGTTGTGCGCCTGCGATATTGCATGACCGACGAGACTTCTCGACACACCGGCCCCGATCGCTCCGGCCACTGCGTTGCGACCGTCATCGACGGCAGCCGCGGCCGAACGCCGAGCAGGCAGCGGTGACGAGGGGTCCCCGGCGGCCATACGGTTCATCGCCGAGGCGGTAACCACAACCCACCGAGCACGCTTGGTAACTTGGGCCCGTGCTACGCGGGCGGCGACTGCCATAACGGCAGATCGGCCGCCCGCGTTGTGTTTTCGGCTTTCCGAACAGACCGCGACGCTCAACCGGCCACCGCAACGCCCGCCGGTGGATCCGGATTCTCAATCTGCCGAATTCTCAACCCGAGTGCGCGGCATCGGCGATCGAGCGCGCCTCGGCGGCCCCAGCCACAAATGCGTTACAACAGAACATAATCCACTCCCGCAGGGCATCCGGATCTCCGGTACCGAAGGCGGCCGAGAGTCTGCGATAGTCGTCAACCCGTTTCAGCCACGTCACCTCGGGCACGCCAAGGTTATGCGGATCGAGCCCGGTCACCGTGCAGGTCAGTCGCGACGCTGCGCGGGCCACCACTCCGCTGGCGACACCGAACGCGTCCAGACTCAACAATTCACCATGCACCACCGCCGCGAGCACCGGCGCCGGTGCACTACTCGCCCCCGTGATCAATTGCCCGAGCAGATCGAGCCGCGCCGCTACCTCCGCACCCGACCGAGGCCGACCAAGCGTATCGGGATCGGCCACCAAATCGACGGCAGCCAACACGTGCAAACGCGCAAACGCCTGGGCCGGCGCACGCCGAAACACCACCGTAAGTTGTTCGAGCGAATCACCATCAAGGGCCTGCGCGACCCGCATCGCGCCCGACAGCACGGGATCATCGAAATCGCCGTCGCGCCGCAGCTCAACGCTGCCACCGTCAATGGCCGCCGACGACCTGCCGGCCCGCCAGGACGCCTCCGTGGCCGTCTTATCCCAGCCACGCAGATTCGCCGGATGCCGGTGTACGGCGATCACCGCATCGCGCGCCTCCTGCGCGGCGGCCGCAACCCCCGGCAACTGCACCAGTGGCGCGAGCGGATCTGAACTCACGCCGTTCACCTTAGACCGCTCCCGAATCAACGCGAGCAGCTCCGGCGTGGGGTGTCTCTGCAACGGGCATCCAACGTGACTACCCTCACAATAGAAGGTCGTACGGCGTCGCCTCACCGAGACGCGGCGTCGTCGACACCGCCGACGACAGTGAAAGGCCCAGCATCCGCGATGTCCCCGACCTCCCAGCCCGTAACCACCCAGCCCGCAACCACCCAGCCGAAAACCAGCGCCTACCCGCCACCACCGGAATTCGCCGCGCAGGCCAACGGCACCCCCCAGCTCTACGAGCACGCCGATAACGATCGCCTCGCATTCTGGGCCGAACAGGCCCGACGCCTCGACTGGGACACCGATTTCGACGAGGTACTCGACTGGTCGGATGCACCTTTCGCGCGATGGTTTGTCGGCGGCACCCTCAACGTCTCGGTGAACTGCGTCGACCGCCACGTTCACGCTGGTAAGGGCGACCGGGTTGCCATCCACTGGGTCGGCGAGCCCGGCGACTCCCGCGATCTCACCTACGCACAGTTGCTCGCCGAGGTCTCCAAGGCCGCCAACTACTTCACCGACATCGGCCTCGTCGCCGGTGATCGGGTGGCCATCTACATGCCGATGGTGCCCGAGGCCATCATCTCGATGCTGGCCTGCGCGCGCCTGGGCCTGACCCATTCGGTCGTCTTCGCCGGCTTCTCCGCTGGCGCGTTGCGTTCGCGGATCGATGACGCCCAAGCCAAACTCGTCATCACCACCGACGGGCAGTTCCGTCGCGGCACACCCGCCCCGCTCAAGACCGCGGTCGACGAAGCACTGGGCACCGGAGACAACGCCGCGGCGTCGGTGGAAAAGGTTCTGGTGGTGCGCCGTACCAACCATGATCCCGAACTGAACTGGGTGCAGGGCCGCGACGTGTGGTGGGAAGACACCGTCGGCGCAGCGTCCGATACTCATGAACCGGCGGCCTTCGACGCCGAACACCCCCTGTTTCTGCTGTACACATCGGGCACCACCGGCAAACCCAAGGGAATCGTGCATTCCTCCGGCGGCTACCTCACGCAGGCCAGCTATACCTTCCACTACGTCTTCGATCACAAAGAAGGCCGCGACGTCTTCTGGTGCGGCGCCGATATCGGCTGGGTGACCGGCCATTCCTACCTCGTCTACGGGCCGCTCTCCAACGGCGCCACCGAGGTCATCTACGAGGGCACCCCCAACTCCCCCAACGAACACCGACACTTCGAGGTGATCGAAAAATATGGTGTCACAATCTATTACATAGCGCCGACACTGATTCGCACATTCATGAAATGGGGTCGCGAGATTCCCGATGCGCACGATTTGAGCTCGCTCCGGCTACTCGGCTCCGTCGGCGAACCGATCAATCCCGAGGCGTGGAGGTGGTACCGCGAGGTGATCGGCGGCGATCGCTGCCCCATCGTCGACACCTGGTGGCAGACGGAGACCGGCGCCATCATGATCTCGCCGCTGCCCGGCGTCACCGCCACCAAACCCGGTTCCGCGATGGCGCCGCTCCCCGGTATCTCAGCCACGATCGTCGACGACAACGGCTCACCCGTTGCCGCTGGCGAACAGGGCTACCTCGTCCTCGACAAACCGTGGCCGTCGATGCTGCGCGGTATTTGGGGCGACGACGACCGCTTCCGGGAAACTTATTGGTCGAGATTCGCCGAACAAGGCTGGTACTTCGCCGGTGACGGCGCGCGCTACGACGAGGACAACGCACTGTGGGTACTCGGCCGCGTCGACGACGTCATGAATGTCTCCGGCCACCGCATCTCCACTGCGGAGGTCGAATCCGCACTCGTCGGACACTCCGGAGTCGCCGAAGCAGCGGTTATCGGTGCCGCCGATGAAACGACCGGACAGGGCATCGTGGCGTTCGTCATCCTGCGTGAAGGCGTGGCGAACACCGGCGATACGTTGATCGCCGAACTGCGTGAACAGGTGGCGGTGGAGATCTCTCCCATCGCCAAACCCCGCGACATCAACGTGGTGCCGGAACTGCCGAAGACCCGATCGGGCAAAATCATGCGCCGCCTCCTCAAGGACGTCGCCGAAGGCCGTGAGCTCGGTGACACCTCGACGCTGGTTGATCCGTCGGTGTTCGAGGCGATCCGCGCCCGCAAGAGCTGAGGTGTCTGCACTGGCGGTTGCACCCCGATCGGTGGTCACATGGCAACATAAGTCGGGAGACCGTCGAACACGGAGGATGCTGTGAGCGAACCCGGCCAGTCCAACAACAGCAGCGGAGGTGGAGTGGACAAGGTGCCATCGATCCCGCTGACCGATGCCGATCGCCCCGCTGGCGGTGAACCCAGCATCGGAGCGCTGGTCAAGAGCGCGACGGCGAGCGTATCGACACTGTTCCGCTCCGAGGTGGCACTCGCCAAGGCCGAGGTGATCAGCGAGGCGAAGAAAGCAGGCGCCGGTACCGGCCTGCTCGTTGTGGCCGGCGTGATGGCGTTGTACTCAAGCTTCTTCTTTTTCTTCTTCCTCGCCGAGTTGCTCGACGAGTGGGTACCCCGCTGGCTCGCCTTCCTCATCGTGTTCTTGCTGCTCGTCGTGATTACGGCGGTGGCCGGCTTCGTCGGCTTCCTGTTCTTCAAAAAGGTTCGCGGACCGAAGAAGACCATCAAATCGGTGAAGGATGTCCCGACGGTATTGCCGGGCCGCCATGGCGACACCAGCGCGCCGGCCCGCGCCGGTGCGGGCTCACTCTCGGGCAGCCACCACCCGGAGATCCCGCCGGCACGCGAGGCGTGACGATTGGCCGCCGGGCCTGATCCGTCCAGCGTTCGGCTGCCAGGGCCGTGGCGCCACTTCGATGTGCGCGCCAACGGCGTCAAATTCCATGCGGTCCAGGCAGCTGAATCGTCGGGAGGTGACGACCGGCCACTGGTGCTTCTCCTGCACGGATTCGGCGAATTCTGGTGGAGTTGGCGCAACCACATCACCCAACTTGATGCTGCTGGTTATCGTGCCGTCGCGGTGGACCTACGCGGCTACGGCGACTCCGATAAGCCGCCCCGTGGTTACGACGGCTGGACACTCGCCGGCGACACCAACGGCCTTGTCCGGGCCCTCGGACATCGCACCGCCACGCTCGTCGGCCACGCCGACGGAGGCCTGGTGTGCTGGGCGACGGCGACACTACATCCGCGGGTGGTCACGTCGATCGCTGTGATCGCGTCCCCGCATCCGCGGGCGCTGCGCCACGACGTGCTGCTCGAAAGCCGCCAGCGCGCCGCGTTCCTCGGCGGATTCCTCCGCAACCAGCTTCCACGACATGCCGAACGCCACCTGACCCGCAACGACGGCGCCTTCATCGCCGACTTCTTCGCAGCCCGCGCCGCCGACCATTGGCGCCGCACGGACGATTACGCGCGCACCCTTGAACATAACCGTGCGGCCGTCCAGATTCCGGGAGTGGCCCACTGCAGCCTTGAGTATCAGCGATGGGCATTTCGTTCCCAGTTCCGGCCAGACGGCCTGCGCTTCATGGAACTCATGGACCGCCCGCTACACATCCCGGTCCTGGCTATTCGCGGCGCGGACGACCCGTTCATCACCGATGAGGCGATGGCTGCGAGCACCCGGTGGGCTCCCCACCTGGACTACCGGCGCCTGGCGAACAGCGCGCACTTCTGCCACCAGGAAAACCCTGAGGAGGTTTCCGGCCTGCTGGTGGATCTACTCACGCGGACCGCCGATATCTGACCGCCCGTCGCGGCCATCCCGCCCACCGGTTCCGGGCCCTCCCCATCTCAGGAGTGCAGGCATGCCCTGGTGGAGACGCGGCCCGCGCGTTTCGCGGCGCGCAGATCGGCCTGCACCGCCTTGGCGGTGAGCACAAATCCCGTGTCGTCGTTGGCATCCTCAGCCGCGCCAAAGACCACGCCAAGCACCGATCCGTCGACGCCGATCATCGGTCCGCCGGAATTTCCCTGCCGGATCTGTCCGCGCACCGTGTATACCTCGCGCAGCACCTGCTGGTGGTGATAGATGTCGGGGCCGGAAAGGTTGATCACTTCGCGGACCCGCACCGCATTCGCCGTGAACGGGCCGGCCTGTGGGTAGCCGAGCACGATCGCGTCGGTCCCCGTGGCAGCGGTGGTGTCGGCGAACCGCAACGCCGGTGCCGCCAGGCCCGGAACGTAGAGCACCGCAATGTCGGTGCGGCTGTCGAAAAGCACCACCCGGGCCGCCAGTGATGCCCCTGCCACCGTCTGCACCCGTAACCGCGTGGTCCCGGCCACCACATGCGCATTGGTCATCACACGCTCGGGTGACACCACGAAACCGCTGCCCTCCAGGGCCTGCTGGCAGCTCGGGGCGACCCCTTCAATTTTCACCACGCTTGGCCGGATTCGACTCACGACCGGAGATCTGGTCAACGCCGGATCGGGTGGGTCCACGCGGGCGATCGGTGTCTTCACGTACGGTCCGATGATCTCGGGCAACCCCGAGTCGTCGAGCAGCGGTGCCAGCCGCCGCCGCGGCAGATCGCGCAGCCACGTCGGCGCCACCGAATCGATACCGGCGAGCACCCGTGAACCCCGCACGGCGCTGGAGATCTCCGATGACGACGCGCGCTGCAGCGGGATGGCCAGCAGCCAGGCCGCGATCAGCACCGCAACCACCTGCAGCATCAATCCGATCGCACTGTCCACATGCCGCAGACCTAATGAACGGATACCGTTGCGCGCCGCCCGGCCGAGCACCATGCCCGACACCTCGCCCACGACAACCAGCCCGACCAATAAGCCAACCCCGACCAGCAGCCGGACACCACGCTCATCGATACGCGAAAGGATATGCGGCGCAAGGAGTATCCCAGCCACCGCACCCAGTAGAACTCCGACGACAGCCAATGCCGAGGCCACCGCCCCCTGGCGCCAACCGCTGAGCGCGGCGAGTAGCGCCAGGACGATGACAATGACATCGACCCCGGTGGATGCGCTCACCGATCACCACCGGGTTCGGGGGTAAATCCGCCGAGCTGCGCCGAACCGGCCCGTTCGATCATCTCGTCCAGTGGCCGGACGTCGGAAACATCCCACGGCACATCCCAGCCGGCGGCCGCACTCATCGCCGCGAGCAGCCCGCCGGTGAATCCCCACACCAGCAGGCCGTCCACGAAGAAGGCCGGGCCCTGATATGTTTTCGCACCGGCCACCGACCGCCGCACCTGGAATCTGTTCTCCGGCGACAACAACGACCGCAGGTTCACTCGCACCACGCGCGACGTCTCGCCGGGATCCATCACCCGCACCGGGGATGGTTCGCGCCAGTGGGCGATGACCGGCCGCACGTCGAAACCCGACACGGGGACAGCACAACTCGGCAGAGTCGCTATCACGTCGACCCCGGTGCTACTCAATCCTGTTTCCTCGGCGGCCTCACGCAGTGCGGTACCGACCGGATAGTTCTCACCCGAATCGAATGCGCCGCCAGGAAAGGCGACCTGCCCGCTGTGTTGACGCAGGGTGGCCGCGCGTTCGGTGAGCAGCACATCGGCATCGAAGGGCAATCCGCCCGGATAGTCGGGATCGGGCTGCGCGTCGCCGCCGAATAACACCAGCACCGCCGCGGCCCGGCGGTTACCACTCGGCGTCGTGACCCACCGGCTGCGATCACCGCCCCGGTTGCGCACCGTGTCGGCGACGGCGGTCACGTCGCCGGCCAGACGCCGCAGCCACGGCGGGATATGTTCGTCCGCCACGAGTGGGCCGACATGGGGTTCACCGGAGGCATCCGCGGTGCCCGTCATATCATCACACCGAGGTATTTCCGGACCGCTGCCGCGATCTGATCGGTGTCGGCGAATTCACCGGGCAACACCTTGGCCACCGAACCGTCGGCACGCAGCAGAATCGTGGACGGGTAGACGCGCGGGGCACGCAACGCCGCGGCCACCTTGCCGTCGACATCGAGTACGCCGGGCAGATACACCCCGAGCGCGTGGAGGAACTGCAGCACCGTGAACGGACTGCTCGCGCCCTGCTGATCGTGCACAGCGAGCACCGACACCTTGCCTGCGGCGCGGCGCGCAAAGTCGGCGAGCACCGGCAGCTCACGCCGACACGGCAAACACCACACCGCCCACATGTTGACCAGTACGGGCTTACCGGCGGTCCCCGCGCCCAGATCGTAAGGCAACCCCGATGCCAGGCACGGTGCGCTCACTCCCCGCAGCACCGACGTGGCCGTCACCGTGGCACTCGGCTGTGGACACGCGTCGATCGCCGCGGCCGCCCTGGCCTGTGCCAGCTGAGCCTCATCGACGGACGCGGCCGGCGGCGCGGACGCCGCGGCGGGTGGCTGGAGGCTCGGCGAGGTGGAAGAGTCATCCGACCCACGCGGCCAGAGGGCCACGATCAAGGCGATCATCACGACGGCGAAGGCCGCCGTCGCACGGGCGGCCGCCGGAAATCTGGTGCGCCGGGGCGACGACGAGGTGTTCACTAGGCCGAGATCCCAGCCAGTTCCAGCAGGTGATCGGTCTCGGGACCCTTCACTAGCTTGGCGGCCTCACCCTTATCCAACGGTCCCACACCGACCGAAGGGCAGTCCTTGGCCAGCACGCAGATTCCGCATGCGGGCTTACGTGCGTGACACACCCTGCGGCCGTGGAAGATCACCCGGTGCGACAGATCGGTCCATTCTTTGCGTTCGATCAGAGTGCCGACACTCGCCTCGACCTTCACCGGATCGGTCTCCGCGGTCCATTCCCAGCGCCTCGCCAGCCGACCGAAGTGGGTATCGACGGTGATGCCGGGAACCCCGAAGGCGTTGCCGAGTATGACGTTGGCGGTCTTGCGGCCGAATCCCGGCAGCGTGATCAGTTCGGCCAACGTGTGCGGTACCTCGCCGTCGAAGCGTTCCACCAGTGCCTGTCCGAGACCGATGATCGACGTCGTCTTGTTGCGGTAAAAGCCCGTAGGGCGGATCAGCTCCTCAAGTTCGGCGCGGTCGGCACCGGCGTAGTCGGCGGCGGCGCGGTACCGCGCGAATACCGCCGGGGTGACCTGATTGACACGCACATCGGTGCATTGGGCCGAGAGGATCGTGGCCACCGACAGTTCGAGCGGCGAGGTGAAATCGAGCTCGCAGTACACATGCGGAAAGGCGACCTGGAGAGTCCTATTCATCCGGCGGGCACGGCGGACGAGCGCGAGATGGCTCTCCCGGCGGGCCGGGGCGGGCGCCGCGGTAGGGCCGGCGGACTGTCGTGGGTTCACGCGATTCAGGTTAGCCACCCGTCATCGGGTGTGACGTGATGTCCCCGGCATGCCGACGATCGTTGGTAAGACAACGGTTGGTAACAAGTCAATCAAGGCGGCCCCGCTGGTTAGGACTGGTACACCCGCCCGGTGTTTACTGTCGGTATGCAAGGACTAGCTGTGCTGCTGTTCCCGGCCGTGTTGATGTTGTTCGCACTCGGGATGGAACGGGTACAGGTACGGACCGACCGACTCACCGTCTCCCGCGATCACGTCGAGGAGTTCCTGCAGAACGCCGATGCTACCGACGTCGATACGCTCGCCCGCGAGGGTTTCCCGGCGGCACTCGACGAACTACGCGAGCGTCGGGCGAGCTGAGGTCACTCACCCCGCCACACCCGTCGCCACATCGGCCATAAACACGGACATGCCACGCTAAAACCCGCCAGTGACCCACTCAACACATATGCTGGGGTGCGAGAGTAGCGTTGCTGATGCGCGTGGGGTTACGCGCATGCACGGATCAGAAAGGTTTTCCCAGGTGGAGGAAGTACTGGCGCGGGCGGGAATTTTCCAGGGTGTTGAGCCCTCGGCCGTCGCGGCGCTGACCAAACAACTTCAGCCCGTCGATTTCCCGCGCGGGCATGTCATCTTCCACGAGGGAGAGCCCGGCGATCGGCTGTACATCATTTTGTCCGGCAAAGTGAAGGTCGGGCGCCGCTCACCCGACGGCCGGGAGAATCTGCTGACGATCATGGGCCCCTCCGACATGTTCGGCGAGCTGTCCATCTTCGATCCGGGCCCGCGTACGTCGTCGGCCACCACCGTGACCGAAGTGCGCGCGGTGTCGATGGATCGCGACGCTCTGCGTACCTGGATCAAGGATCGCCCCGAGATCGCCGAGCAACTGTTACGCGTGTTGGCCCGCCGCCTGCGCCGCACCAATAACAACCTCGCCGACCTGATCTTCACCGACGTCCCGGGCCGCGTTGCCAAGCAGTTATTGCAGCTCGCCCAGCGTTTCGGCACGCAGGAGGGCGGCGCGCTGCGCGTCACCCATGACCTCACGCAGGAAGAGATCGCCCAGCTCGTCGGCGCATCGCGGGAAACGGTGAACAAGGCGCTCGCCGACTTCGCCCAGCGCGGGTGGCTGCGGCTGGAGGGCAAGAGCGTCCTGATCGCCGACTCTGAGCGTCTGGCCCGCCGCGCACGCTAGTCCCCCCGCGCCGGCGGCTAGCGTGCGCGCAGATACTCCAATTGCGCCTTGACTGACATGCGGGCCGCTGGCCACAGCTTCTTGTCGACGTCGCGGTACACCGTGCGCACCACCTTCATGGGTTTTGCCTTGTTCGCACTGATCCCGAGTTCATCCAGGACCGCGGCGATCTGGTCGATTCGCTGCTCGCGGTGCGCCTTGTAGGCGCGCGCCACGGGCTCAAGATCGGGATGGTCGGGGCCGTGTCCCGGCAGCAATACCGCTCCCGATCCTTCCACGATGAGCCGGTTCAGCGAGTTCAGATAGTCGCGCAGGGTGCCGTCGGTGGGATCGATCACGGTGGTTCCGCGGCCGAGGATGGTATCGCCGGTGAGCATCGCACGCTGCTCATTCCATTCGACGAGAAAGCTGACGGAATCGCCGGAGTGACCGGGCGTGTAGAGCACTGTGATGCGCAATCCCGCCGCCTCGATCACTTCCCTGTCGGCAAGTGGGAGGCCGTCGCGGCAGTACTTCGCCAGCCGGGCCCGCGTCGGCGCACCTGTGCGCTTATGCAACGCTTTGATCGCCCCGGTGTGATCGATGTGGCGGTGGGTGATCAGCGTCAATACGATCCCCGGCTGCTCGGCGATCAGGGCGACGTGTCCCTTGGCTTTGGGTGGTCCCGGATCGACGATCACGCATTCGGGGCTGCCCGGTGCCCGCAGCACGTAGGTGTTGGTGCCGTCGAGCGCCATGACACCCGGGTTGTTGCACAGTAGTACCGATGCGAACGGGGTGATCGGGCGCAACACGCCATAGGCCGGATGCGCCGGAGCCGCATTCGAATCGGCGGGATCGGGCGTCACATCTGCGGGCATGGGGCAAGCCTAATCCGCATGCACCGGGCGCCGGTATGAAATTCGACTAGTCGGCGACGCCGGACCAGTCGGCGACACAGAACTAGCCAGCGAC